>NZ_JBFJTH010000130.1:0-11098 GCF_041625495.1 Litorivivens sp.
CTCCAAAATAGCCCCGAAAACAGCTGCTGGAGGCGCTCAAACCCGCCTTTGGGGCGTTGCGGGGGCTAGTTGGGGCGCCCAGCAAGCCGGCGCGGCAGGTATTTCTCACGCTTGGTTCTTTCTGGGTGCTTTTCACTAATAGGGTGCTCCCGACCCCGGCGGCGCCAGTTGGCCAGGCGGTATGCCTGGCATCATCAGCGCACCGAAATTCCTGCACCGCGGGCATTAAAGCTCTTTTCGAAACCCCAGCGTACCGCGGTATTGGTCATACTCGCTGTTACCGAATAGCTGTTCGTAATCCAAGTAGAGTGACCAGCCCTGAGCCAACAGTGCGACCACACTGAGTCCGGCACGTACATAGCTCTTATCCGGATCGTCGCCGGCGAGGGTAAATACTGTACCGCCGCTGTCATTGACAAAGATGGCATCAACCTCCTCGTCGTCGCGTTCAAACTCGCGCTGGTAGTCTGCGCGCAGTTGGGTGGAAATGACGCCAAAATCAGTACTGAACGCTCGTTGGAGGCTGGTTCCCACAATGCCTAGTAAGGAATCCTGTTTATAGCGTTTGTAGCGCATGGCCAGGCCGCTGTTATTAGTGTCTTTCTCTCGGTAGCTGTCGGTGGTGGTGTTTACGTGCATTACGCTTGTCTGCGGGCTCACGCTCCAAGCCCCCAGCTGGATACTTTTCCCCGCGCGCACATGAAGCGAGAGTCTCTGACCGTCAGCGTCGGCTTCCGTACTCACATCCAATTGTGAGACCCGCGACGATGGCTGGTATACCGAGTTGCGCTCGAAGTCGTGGGACAGGTCGGTATAGCCAATACTGGCATCAGCGAACACCCCTGTAGAGGTGGTGTATTGCGCAAAGCCAGTTATCGCAATGCCGTCAGTTTCATAGCGACCCGCCCGTGGTTGGGGGGTGAAGGGTGAGCCCGAGGGTTCAAGGGCGTCGAACTCGAGTTCGCTGCGCTCAAAGGAGAGTATGGCCCCCGAGACCAGTTGTTCCGAATGGCGGTAATCAAACGTCATGGCAAAGCTGGATATGTCTGCCGTGTAGCCTCGTTCGGCGTTGCTCCCGTCTCGATCATCGGCGTCGAGTTCCCCGGTGCTGATGTTGAAGGCGACACTTAACGGGCCTATTTTCAGAAGCTCGCCGCTGTCCAATGCCTTTGACTCGGCCGTCAGCAGGCTTGCATCGCCTGCGCTGAGCATCTGGCTTGGAGTGAGCGATGATTCACTGTCTCCCGAGAGGTTGCTGCCCGTAGGGCCGCTGCACCGAGTGGCCATGTTGCCTGTGGCGTTGCTACAGGCCTGATCAAAAAAGCTCTGGAATTGTGGGTTGGCTGCCTGTGCGCTGCTAGCTGCAAACACACTCACCCAGGTTAGATGTCGGATCAGAATGTTATTCATCTTATATCTCCCCGGTTAACGTTGGTTTCCCATTACCACCGTGTGTGCTCTTTTTTTTGTGTAAGTGCACATTTTCTAAAAATAGCTTATTAGCAAAAAATGGCAATCGTTGGGTGCGTTTTTAAGGCGCGCGACGTATTACGTAGATCGATGTTTCGTCATAGGTTTTTTCAATCGCCATGATCGATAAAAGCCATTTTTTCTAAGCTTTGGCCTATGTTTACACTGTTCATCAAGGTTGAAAAAGATAGAGAGCAAGGAGGACATTATGAGAAATACTGCACCGGCTATAGATATCGGGATTGAAAAGCAGCGTCGCACGGACATCGCCAAAGGCCTCTCACTGCTATTGGCTGACGAATACACGCTGTATCTGAAAACCCACAATTACCACTGGAACGTAACCGGCCCGATGTTCAATACACTGCACAAGATGTTTGAAGAGCAGTACCTTGAACTGGCACCGGCGATCGATGAAATCGCCGAGCGAATTCGCACGCTCGGTGAGCCAGCGCCGGGATCCTACAAAGAGTTTGCGCAGCTCTCGTCGGTGTCAGAAGCATCGGGTCAGGAAGATGCAGAAGAAATGATTCGCGAACTGGTGCTCGCGCGGGAGGCCGTGGTGCGAACCGCGCGCAAGATGTTACCTGCAGTAAATGAAGCCGATGATGAGCCCACCGCAGACCTGCTGACCCAGCGTATGCAGGTTCACGAAAAAACGGCCTGGATGCTGCGCAGTCTGCTGCAGTAACGTCGTTGCCTCACAGCCCGCCGTCGGTGCACGGCGGGCTTTCTAGAACACTTATAGAAACGCTTCCCCAACCGCCCCCACCTTATTTTGAATTCATTGCCGCTTGATTACGACAGTATCGCCGCAGAAGTTTAGTGGCGTATCAGGAAATAGTGCGGGTACTTTATGCAGCCGCGAAATGGATGGTTGGCGCTGTTGGGGTGGCAGTTCGATGCTGTTGAGCGTATCCACCGCCTGGCTTCAGGTTAGTCACACCCGTTCAATGCGGCTGCAAGAGGAAGTAGGTCGAGCGCAGCCGATGATCACAATGCCTCAGTTGCGGCGCTGCGAACCAATGGAGTGATTCTCAGGCAAGCATTTTAGCGCTCAGGCCCTTGTGCTCGAGCACGCTTTCGCTTTGCTTTGCAACTTGGATTGCATTTTGCGATGCAATTGAGCCAGGTTTTGCGATTAGGACAATCGAGTGCCGATAACTCTTTGTAAAATAAATAGAAAAACAAATTTATCGGTTTTGGCCTCCAGTTTGCAACGAAGGTTATGTCATCAGACATGAGCAAACCCAAAAGAGGTTACTACCATGAAAGCGAATGTAGAGCGTGCTGATGAGGGGGAAAAGGGTGTCGTTTTGATTGCAGACCGGGCGCTGGGGCGCCGTCTGACAACTAAGCGTTTCCTTGAGGAGCAAGGTTATCGTGTTATTGCGGTGGGCAGCGGTGCTGAAGCTCGCTTGACCTTGCAAAACAATAACGTGGCAGCCTTGCTTGTAACGCGGCAGCTGCCGGATTCGAGCGGGTTGGAAATTGCCAAAGATCTTTCGTTGTTCTCCTTAAGTGGGCGTCCCTATGTTTTGTTGATGAACGAGGCACACGATACGCCTGTCAACGCGGCGCCCGGGGTCGACGATATCATGGCCGCAGAAAGCCGCAGTGCAGAGGAGCTGCATTTGCGATTGCGGCGTGCGTTCCGCTGCCGCGCCTATTGGAGCGGGGGCTCGTTTTCCAGCTCTTCTCTGGTCGCCTAGCGGAGAATGAGTGATGAATACTACACCTAATGAATCCGCAGCCATTTACACCGCGCTGGTCGTAGACGACTCTCTGGCGGAGCGCGAGCGAATCAAGGTGCTTTTGGGGCGGCGCGGTGTGAATGTGGTTTGTGTCGGCGACGGCGAGCAGGCACTGAAGTGTCTGAAAAAACCTTTGTTCGATATCGTGTTGTGTGACTGGGAATTGCCCTGTGTCAGTGGTTTGGATATTTGCCGGGAGGTGCAGCAGATGCCGCTGTCGAGCAGGCCTTACTTTGTCATGATAACCGGACGCTCACAGCGTGTGGATCTTATTGCGGCGATGGATGCGGGGGCCGATGATTTCATCCGCAAGCCCCTCTGGGAGGAGGAATTGCGGGTCAGGCTGTCACTGGCAGCGCAGATTATTGCCTGGCGCCGGGTGGTAAAGCAGGCTGGGCTGACCGACGCCGTACAGCAATCCTCGCAATGATTACTCGACGTAACGAGCTTTCAGCTTTTGCCGCAGTGCGCGGTTGATGCCCAGTTCCTGTTCTAGGTAGTGATCCGTGGAGTCGTAGTGCTCTTCAATCGCGTTGAAAGCCGCATTTAGATATTCCTCGCGGGTGTCCATCAAGGCATGAAACACGCTCAAGTCAGTCTCTGGCGAGTTGTCCATATACTTTCCGGCCAGATATTCCAGCTCGCCCTTTGGCGGGTAGTACTGGGCTGTTAGCAGGTAGTCTTCCATGATGGTTTCGCGCGGTACATCCAGGGCGGCGAGTATCAGGGCTGCGGCAAAGCCGGTTCTGTCTTTGCCTGCCGAGCAGTGGAACAGGAAGCCGCCATCTTTGGTGTCGAGCAGCAGTTCAAACATCCGGCGGTAAGTGTGAGTCTGTTTAAGCGCCAGTTCACGGTTGATCAACACCATCCATTCGAACATCTGTTCACCGCTCACCTGGGTGAACTCTGTCTCGGCAATAGAGCGGGTGTGGTTGCCTGGTGAAATGGCGAGGTTGTGAATCGCTGCGTTGGCGAAATCGCCCAGGTCTGTGACGTCTTTCAGATACTCGTCTTCGCGCCGGAAATCGCAGATCACGCGCAGGTTAAATTGCTGTAGCGTGGCTTTGTCACTGGGGGTCAGGGCAGATAGTCGGCCGGCCCGGAAGATACGGCCCCAGCGGGTAGTGCCCCCGTCTGCGGTCGCGTATCCGCCCAAATCGCGGATATTGGGCGCGCCTTCTAGGTCGAGGCGGCGTTGGAAGGTGTTGGTTTGATCAGCGCTCATGGTAGTCGTCAAAAAATAGTTTAGTCCTCTAGTGTAACGCCTATGGATAAAAAAAGGGCAGCCCGAGGGCTGCCCTTACCAAATGGTCACCTTTTCAGGTTAGAAGTCGTAGCGGGCGGTAATGCCTGCAGTGCGGGGTTGGCCGACGCGGTAGCCGACGCGGGCGCGTCCTCCACGCTCGCGGTCAAGTGACTGGCGAACATTCTCATCCGTCGCGTTATTTACAAACAGAGCAATATCCCAGTTTGCGGTGCGACCACCAAAGCGGAGGTTGACGGTCTGGTAGCTATCCAGATCACTGTCGAAGTTAAAAGTTGATTGCGTACCGCCGCCAACGTTTTGGAACAGGCTTACCGTACCTGCGCCAGCAGTCTGATCATTAATCTGTGTATAGCGCGCTCCGACACTCTGGAAGGCACCAGTCACATAGCCTTCCCAGCCTTCCGTGAGTTCAAAGAAGTAAGTGCTGGTCAGGGCCAAACTGTAGTCTGAAGCGGTAGGCAATTCATTGCCATCCTCGATACCTGCCAGAATAGTAACATTCCCACCGCTATCAGTTGACGTGACAGTCGAGTCGAGCTCGGCATCGATATAGCTTGCAGCCAAGCTTACTTCCCAGTTGTCGGTGGGGCGAGCGGCGATCTCGATCTCAATACCTTGGGAATGAGCATCTTCGACGTTGTACACGATTCGTGATGAGCATGTACCAGCGTCAAGGGTTGCCTGCAGGTTTTCTATGTCAGAATAGAACGCGGAGATGTTAAAGGTGCCTCGACCTCCAAACGCAGTAGTTTTGGCGCCAATTTCGTAGTTTATGACTTCTTCATCGTCGAACTCATTAAAACCACCAAATGTTGCGGCATCCTGCGGAGTACAAAGGGCCGTATTTATTGGGTCGTTGATACCACCCAAGCGAAAGCCTTTGGCTACTTGCGCATTAAGCATGACATCGTCGTTCAAGTCGTACCGTGCAAGAATTCGAGGTGATACGCCACTGCTATCGGTCTCACCAGGCACATCGATTGTTCTAGTTGCAAATGAGCCGTCGAAGGTCAGTATCCGGTCTTCTTCGAAGTCGAACCAGCGAGCGCCCACCGTCAGGTTGAGTCGTTCGGTTACGTCATATGACATTTCGCCAAATACTGCAAACTGCTTTAGCTCGTAGGGAATGTCGGAATAGTAGAGCTCGTCGGTGCTGGCGCGAGGGCCTGCTGTGGGGGCGAACGCGGTACCACCATTGGCTTCGTAGCCTGCGACTACCAGGGACTGACCATAGTGACGGTCGATTTCCGAGTAAAACACACCGGCTACCCACTGCAGTTGACTCTCGTCATTGGACGCCAAACGAAACTCTTGGGTCGCAACTTCTACTTCTGTCTCATCAGCCAGCGGCGCATCCAGCGTGTAGATCGTTTCGGACTCATTGGCAGATCCACCTGTGATACTAGCCGTGAGTGCGGTGGCATCGCGCAGCACAAGCACATCGCGGTCTGTCCAGGATGTGATGGAGGTGAATAGTAGTTCGTCAGTGCTGTAGTTGACGGTCACATCAGCAAGGAAAAACTCGTCTTTAAACTTCTCTTGCAGCTGCGTGTACTGCTCGCGCTCGTCCATATCAATGGCGGGGCGTGTGGTAGTAAAGGGGTTTGCCAAAATATTGTAGTGGTCTTCGCGGTTGAAACCATCCATATCGATGTTCTGATATGCCACTCTAGGGGTAATGCTGAGCTTGTCATTTGGCTCAAACTTGAGCGCGATTCTCGCCCCTTCGCGGTTGCCGCTATTGACGTCTTTCTTCATGCCACCATTTGGCTGGTGAGCATCAATGTAACCAGCGAACTCCTCGGCATAAGCGACTGCGCGAATAGCGAGAGTATCACTTAGAGGAATATTGACATGTCCTTTCAGGCTGCCGCCCCACTCGCCGTCTGTTACGTGTTGGGCTGTACTGCTGATTGAGCCTGAAGTTTCAGCTAAATCTGGCTCGTTACTAATGTAACGAATAGTGCCCGAGAGAGAGCCAGAACCGAACAGCGTGCCCTGGGGGCCACGAAGCACCTCTACGCGGTTGGTGTCATAAAAGTCCAGATCAGGCGTAAAAAGGGACAGTGAGATAACTGATTCGTCGAGATATACCCCGGCTTGCTCCTTCACTCCGGGCTGATCTCGGACTATCTGTCCCGCAGAGATACCGCGGATGGCGACCTGGCTTTGACCGGGGCCTAAATTCTGTACCGCCAAGCCGGCTACGCCATCAGCCATCGTTTCGAGGTTGGTAGCACCTGAACGGCGCAGCTGACCTTCAGTTTGAGCAGCGATAGAAAAAGGTACATCCTGCAGCGTTTCAGAGCGCTTCCGCGCGGTGACTACAACTTCTTCCAGTACAGCTTGTTGATTTTGGGCAATACCCGGTGAGGTATAAGACGCAGATATCGCGGCAATTGCCGCAGCTAAAGGCAGGTGTTTTCTCATTATGGTCTCCCCGTGAAAACACATTATTGTCTGCACCCCAATGGGGCGCAGGATTTCGAGCCCTACATTACAAAAAATGGGCACAAGTTTCCATGCCTATGTTTACGTTGTTTCATACGGAGAATCAATAGCTTGAATTGATTTCATGATTGCTTCACAGCAGCCCGAGAGTGTGTACCATACAGGCTCTTTAAATTTTGCGTTGAGATTATGAGTGAGTTGGATCTGCCACCGTTGAGTCGTCGCGCCCTGAAATGGGGCAAGGGAGAGGCAAAAGCCGTATTTTTGGCTGCCAACGGTTTTCCGGTCCGAAGCTATGACTTCCTGTTGAAAGGCTTGTCGGATCAATGGCCTTTGCTCGGCTTGGAAAACCGTGGTGTTTGGGATAAGAAAATACCGCCGGAGGGTTTTAACTGGCATGGCCATGCCGAAGATCTGCTAGCATCTCTTGAGCCGAGGGCGATAACACTGCCGACGATTGGCATTGGCCATTCCATCGGCGCTACGGTGACTGCGCTGGCAGCGCGTCGTCACCCGGAGCGATTTCGCGCTCTGGTGTTGATTGATCCGGCAACGGTGCCCGGGCGCTGGCTGCCCTTCTTGGTTCGCCTGGTCCCGGCATTGACCAAACGCATGGAGCTGGTGACCCGTACCCGCAATCGCCGGGAAATCTGGCCGGATTCGGATGCCTTTGTGGCTTACCATCGGGAGAAAGCGGTGTACCGCAGCTTCACGGAGCAAGCGATGGCCGACTATGGTGCCGCCGCCCTGCGTAGTCAGGGTTCTGGCTACACATTGGCGTATAGCCGAGAGTGGGAAGCCCGGAATTTTCAACACACAGCGGTCTTCTGGCCGGTGGCACGCAAGCTGGAGGTTCCAACCCTGATTTTGCGTGGAGAGACGTCCTATCTGCATCCCCAGGCGGAATTTGCCCGCAATCAGCGGCGGTTGCCTGCCCATATCCAAGCCATCACGGTGCCCGGAGTTGGGCATATGCTGCCTCAGGAGGCGCCTGAGCAGGTGCTCATTGCTATTGCCGACTGGTGCAGACAGCAGGGGTTTTAATTCCAACATTTTTGGCGCCATCTCCCAAGTTTGCTGGGAAAACCCCGCTACACTGAGCATCGATAATAAGCGTGTGTCCAAAGGAGATACCATGTCGCTGTGTTTCGACAGTGCCCGCCTGCACAACCCGCATCTGACGCCTGAGCACGAAGCCTGGCGCACCCAATTACGCAAATTTCTTGATACTGAAGTTGTCCCCTATCTCGATGAATGGGAGGAGGCCGGAAAAATTGCAGATGAGCTCTGGCCCAAAGCCGCCGAAATTGGTCTGCTGCAGCTAGGCTATCCGGAGGCCTACGGTGGCATCTCTGAAGGTATCGATGCCTGGCACGTGGGAATTGCCAATGAGGAGCTTACCCGTGCCGGTTCTGCCGGTGGCCTTGCCAGTAATCTGATGATTCACGGTATTGGCCTGCCGCCGGTGGTGCACTTCGCCAGAGAAGAGATCAAGAAGCAGGTTATTCCGCCAATCATGGCGGGGCAGAAGCGCATTGCGTTGGGCATTACTGAGCCTTCGGGTGGATCTGATGTTGCCAATATCACAACCACCGCACGCCGTGAGGGTGATTACTACATTGTGAATGGCAGTAAGACCTTTATTTCCGGTGTGATGGGCGCGGATTGGGTAAGCACCGCCGTGCGTACCGGCGGTGATGGCGCGCGCGGTGTGTCTATGCTGCTGATTCCCACTGATCTTGAAGGGGTCTCGCGCACGCGTCTGGATCGCAAACAGGGTTGGTGGTGTGCGGAAACTGGCACCATCTATTTTGATGAGGTGAAGGTGCCAGTTGAAAACCTGATTGGTGAAGAAGGCCAGGGCTTTCTCGTGATCATGAGTAACTTCAATGCGGAGCGCATCGGCCTGGCGGTGACCATGGAAGCGGCTTCGCGGGTTTGTCTTGAAGAGGCGGTGGAGTGGGCGCAGCAGCGAAAAACCTTCGGCAAGCGGCTGGCTGACCATCAGGTCATTCGCCACAAGATTGCCACCATGAAGCAGAAAATCAATGCCACTCAAGCCTATTTGCAGCACGTAACGCTGGCCCACATTGAAAACCGATTGAGCCCGGGCGACCTGGCATTGGCTAAGGTTCAGGCCAGTGAAACCATGGAATACTGTACGCGTGAAGCCAGCCAGATACTGGGCGGGGCCTGTTACCTACGCGGTAACCGGGTGGAGCGTTTCTACCGAGAAGTGCGTGTCAACGCTATTGGCGGGGGCAGCGAAGAAATAATGCGTGATCTTGCCGCGCGTCAATATCAATTGCAGGTCAACCGGATAGTAGGAATAACGATGAGTAAACTGAAACTCTGGCACAGTTACAGCGCTCGCTCCTTGCGACCGCTGTGGGCGCTTGAAGAGATGGGGCTGGACTATGAGCTGGTCTTGTTGCCGTTTCCACCGAGGGTCTTTCAGCGGGACTACCTTGAGACCAACGCCTTGGGAACGGTGCCTTTTTTTACTCACGGTGAGGTAGAGATGACCGAGTCTTCCGGTATTTGTCTTTATCTGGTGGAGAGATTCGAGCGCTTTGACTTTGGGGTTAAAGTAGATCAGCCGGAATACGGCGACTATCTCAATTGGCTGTTTCACTCGGATGCAACCCTGACTTTCCCGCAGACCATTGCGCTGCGATATTCCCAGCTCGAAGCTAAAGATCGACGCCTGCCGCAGGCGGTAGAAGATTACAGTACCTGGTTTATTAAACGTCTCAAGAGGCTGAACGCCCACCTCGAGGGGCGCGAGTTTCTCTGCGATAACCGTTTTACCATCGCCGATATTGCCATTGGCTATGCGTTATACCTGGGGGAAAGCCTGGGGCTTGATCAGTTTTATGAGCCGGTTGTTCGGGACTACTGGCAGCGCTTGAAAGCGCGCCCGGCTTTTGTAAAGGCGGAAGCCGTTGGCGCAGAGCAGGCGTTGTTTAAGCCGGTAAAGTATCCGTTTACCGATGCGCCCGAGTTGTTTTAAGCCCGATTTTCCGTAAGCGCTCGTCCGCAAGCCTGCGGGCGGTGCGTCGAGCAATTGCCAGTAAGGCTGGCTCCCGCTGGACTTTGTTTGATTGGTGGGAGCTTGCCTGCAGGCGAAAAGGTTAGCCATCAAATGTTCACCCGTCGCGTTGGACAATAGCCAGGTGCGACAGGAATGCCAATATAACAAGGAGAGCACCATGCGTTTTACTGAAGAACACCAAGCCATTCGTAACACGGCAGCCCAGTTTATCGAAAAGGAGATCAACCCCTTTGCGGATGCCTGGGAAGAGGAAGGGATTTTCCCGGCGCACCAGGTGTTTAAAAAGCTTGGCGACCTTGGCCTTCTGGGGATCAACAAGCCTGCCGAGTATGGCGGCATGGGGCTCGATTACAGCTACCAGATGGCGTTTATTGAAGAAATGGGCCTGATAGCCAGTGGCGGTGTGTCGATGGGTATCGGTGTGCAGACCGATATGGCTACGCCCGCGCTGGCCAAGTTTGGCAGCGAAGCGCTGTGCAAGGAATTCCTCGTGCCAGCCATAGCAGGCGATGCTGTTTTCTCCATTGCGGTGAGCGAACCCCATGCAGGCTCTGATGTGGCTGCGATCAAAACCACTGCGCGCAAAGATGGTGATGATTATGTGATCAACGGCACCAAAATGTGGATCACTAACTCTACCCAGGCGGATTACCTGTGCTTGCTTGCCAATACCAGCGACGATAAACCGCATCTGAATAAGTCGCTGATCGTTGTGCCGACCAATGCGCCGGGTGTTTCCTTTTCAGCGCGCCTGAACAAGCTCGGTATGCGGTCATCGGATACTGCGCAGGTGTTTCTGGATGATGTGCGGGTACCGCAGCGCAATCGCATTGGTGAAGAAGGGCAGGGCTTTGTCTATCAGATGCTGCAGTTTCAGGAAGAGCGGCTGTACGCGGCAGCGGGTGGTCTGAAGAGCATGGAATACCTGATTGAAAAAACCACGGAATACACCCGGGAGCGAAAGATTTTTGGCAAATCGGTGCTCGACAATCAGGTGGTGCACTTCCGTCTGGCCGAGCTGCTAACCGAAGTGACTGCCCTGCGAGCCCTGACCTACGATGCTGTAGAAGGCTATATCAATGGCGAAGATGTCACTATGAA
>NZ_JBFJTH010000131.1:0-10995 GCF_041625495.1 Litorivivens sp.
AAGCCAGCGTGGCAATGCGGTCACCGGGCTTAACTCCCCAATTGAGCAACGCGTTGGCAAGCTGCCGGGTGCGCTTTGCTGCGCCCAACTGAGTTATTCTGTGAATGCTGTTGTCTTCTACCTTACGGCTGACAATTTCCGCCTCCGGGTGATTGACCACCCCAAACTCCATCAGGCCGGAAATCAGCAAGGGGCTTTCCATCATCGGTGCAAGCATTGTTCGCTCCTCTGTTTTATTGTGCGGAACAGGTAATCAAATATCTGTCTGAGAGATTATGTGTTACGTCGCCGGGTGACAAGTCGATTCATGCTCGACTGCGCTGCCAACGGTAAAGCGTAACCAGCGTACTGGCACCAATGATCATGCCCGCGCCCAGCAACTTTCGCGCAGTGATCGCCTCGTCGAGAAATACGCTGCTGCTGATCATGGCGAGCGGAATATAGACATAGTAAATAATGCCGGTAAAAACCGGGGGCAATTCGGTACTCGCCTTCACCCACAGGCCGTGCGCCACCACCGTACAGAGCAGTCCAAGCGTCAACAGCTGCAAATAATCGGTGTTGCTGAGCGACCAGTCGGCCAAGGGCCACAATGGCAGAAAACACAGCAACGCAAAACTGAACTGTCCCCAGGTGCGCTGCAGATTGGACAGTGCCGCCGCGCGCTGGTGCAGCAGAGGCAGACAGGCATAGAGAAAACCACTAACCAGCCCCACGACAATACCTGCCGTAACCGAGTCAGACAGGCTCAGCGAAGGCACCATGACGGCACAGCCCCCCAGGCAGGCAAGCATGGCCAGCCATTCCGCGCCGCGCACCGGTTCGCGATTGAACCACCAGGCCAGCAACAGGTACTGCACCCCGTACGTGGCAATGGCGGTTGCCGCTATTACCGCCGTCGCCATTTTGATACTGGCAAAATAGGTGAGCCAGTGAACGGCAAAAACAGCGCCGATCACCGCCAGCTGCCGCCACTGGTGCGCACGTATCGCGCGTAATCGCGCCGGTGACACGGCAACCAGAATACTGACCACCCCCGCGGCAATCACCAGCCGTGCAATCCCGATAGTGACCTCGTTGGCCGCCGTGGATTTGACCAGCACCGGAACCGCCGACATGGCAACAATCGCGGTGAGTGCTACAAGGATTAGAGATAACGGTGGCAAAGGCTCTCCCACTGGACGCGAGCGAGTGGCTCGCGCAGAATGCGACGATTAACGAAAGCTCGGCATTATATGAATATCGACAGCAAACTGCCCCATGTGGGCACAACCATTTTTTCCGTCATGTCGGCGCTGGCCGCCGATTGCGGCGCCATTAACCTGTCGCAGGGTTTCCCGGATTTCACGGCCAGCGAGTTTCTGCTGGATCGCCTCAATACGCATGCCAGCGCCGGGCGCAATCAGTACGCGCCGATGAATGGCGTGCCAGAGCTGCGCGAGGCGATTGCCGCACTGATCCGCGAATGCTACCACCGCAAGGTCAGCAGCGAGACGGAAATCACCCTGACCTCGGGAGCAACCGAGGCTCTGTTTGTGGCGGTACAGACGGTGATTCGGCCCGGCGACAACGTCATTCTGCTGGACCCCGCCTACGACAGCTACGAACCCGCCATCGCGTTGGCTGGCGGCACCTGTACACGCCTGCCACTACTGCCCCCCGATTACCGCCCCGACTGGCAGCGTATTGAAGACAGCATTACACCCAATACCCGCCTGATCATGGTGAACAGCCCCCACAACCCCACAGCCACGGTGTTTACAGACGATGATTGGCGGCAACTGGAGCGTATTGCCGAACAACATGACCTGTTTGTGATCAGCGATGAAGTGTACGAGCACATTGTGTTTGAAAACGCGCGCAACAGCGCACATTGCTATCCAGCGCTGGCAGAGCGCAGTTTTGTTATTTCCTCGTTCGGCAAAACCTTTCACGTAACCGGCTGGAAGCTGGGTTACTGCGTTGCGCCGCCGGCGCTCAGCCACGAGTTCAGAAAGGTGCACCAGTTTGTCACTTTCACCAGTTTCACTCCGGCCCAGTATGCAGTGGCAGATATGCTAAATGAATGTAGCGCTGAGGTGCATGAACTGGGTGCATTTTACCGCGCAAAGCGCGACTGTTTTGTGAGCGCCATGCAGGGCTCGCGCTTTAACCTCCTGCCGAGCCAGGGCACCTATTTTGTGCTGGCTGACTACAGCGCAATCAGCGATGAAAGCGATCTCGACTTCTGCCAGCGACTGACCCGAGAACACGGTGTAGCTGCCATTCCCCTGTCGGTCTTCTACGAAACCCCACCGCAAAGCCGCGTCATCCGCTTCTGTTTTGCCAAGCGCGAACAGACGCTGCGCGACGCCGCCGAAAAACTGAAAGCTCTATGAACGTTTATGCCCTACAAAGCGCCCTTTACTGGCAACAGCCCGAGCGCAACCGCGAATATTTCGAAGCACTTATCGCCGATTGTGCCGCCAATCTCGACAGGCGCGCCGACCTGGTTGTACTGCCGGAAATGTTTACCACCGGTTTTGCCATGACACCGGAAACGATGGCCGAACCTGTGACTCCAGACAGCGGCCCGACCCTCGACTGGATGCGCAGGCTTAGTGCACAGCACAACTGCGCGATTACCGGCTCGGTGGCAGTAAAACAAGACGATCACTACTTCAACCGCCTGTATTGGGTCAGCCCCGAGGGTGAAACCCATTACGATAAGCGCCACCTGTTTCGCATGGCTGGAGAGCACGAGCACTACCGTGCCGGTCGCGAGCGCTGCGTAGTGCCATTTCGCGGGCTGCGCTTCTGTCTGCAGGTCTGTTACGACCTGCGCTTTCCAGTGTTCAGTCGCAATCGCAATGACTACGATGTGCTGGTCTATGTTGCCAATTGGCCCGAACCACGTCGCCACGCTTGGTCTTCGCTGTTAGTTGCGCGTGCTATAGAAAACCTCAGCTTCGCGATCGGGGTGAACCGCGTCGGTGAAGACGGCAACGACATTGCGTATAGTGGTGACAGCGCCATTATTGACTTTAAAGGCCAGCCACTGGCGCAGGCGCGAGAACACCACCCTGAGATTATTTTCGCAACGCTGGAGAAGTCAGAGTTGGAGGCTTTCCGTGAGAAGTTTCCGGCAATGCTCGATGCAGACGAATTTGACTTGCAGATCTAGGTTGCGGAGGTTGCCCGCAATGAACAAAAAATCTCATGACAGCCGCTACAGTACCATTCGCTCTGTAGCGGCTGTCGGAGTTACGACCTGATCTAGAAGCGGTATTTGAATTCCGCTCCCACCACACGCCCTTTGTTCAGCGGAGAGAATGTCGCGCCTGCCGCAAAGGGTAGCTGGGTATCGCCGCCCTCGGTAGCTTCGTCGCGCAGGTTTTTACCATAGATTGACACGGTCCAGTCGCCGGAGTTGGGTGTCAGAGCCACCGATGCATCCACCATATTAGCATCGTTCAGTGTGCCTCGATTGTTATCGGTGTAGGCCGACTCATCGCGGTGGCTGTAACTGATCTGCGATGTAATAAAACCAAAGTCTCCGACATCTTGATCATGAATCAGGGCAAGACTTCCAGTGAATGGAGCCAGACGCGGAAGATCCAGCGCCTCATCCTTGTCGTTCAAAGTACCATCGCCATTCAGATCAAATTTGACATCGGTATATTCTCCCTCTGTGTAACCCAGTGCCAGATTGACAATCAGGTTTGGCATTACCGCATAGCGCCCTTCCACCTCCACGCCCCATATTTCGGCGTCGGCTGTATTCTGAATAACCTGCACCACCCCGGAGATCGGGTCGGACAGATTGATTTCTCGCTGCATGTCTTTCACTTCGTTGTAAAACACCGCAACATTCAGTCGCCCACGATTGTCGGCGGTATCATGCTTGACACCAAACTCCACCGAGCTTTGCTTTTCCTCATCAAATGGTCCAGGAGGGGTAGTCGGCGACGTATTACGTAAGTTGTAGCCGCCGCTTCTGAAGCCCTTGGTGTAGAAACCGTAGACCTTTGTAAGCTCATCTGCCTGCCAGCTGAAGCCCAGTTTGGGAGTAATGTTGCTCCAATCTTCTTTCGCCGGATCGCCTGAGGCGACCGTAAAATCGTAAGCGCAGTTGCCGCCAATAACATCACACTGACCGGCGGGTATGTTGCGTGGATTATTGGTGCCGGGTGTTGTTGAAAGAACCAGTGACCGTATTTTGACTTCCTTTTCTTCCTCGCTATACCGCAGGCCCGCCGTCAGGGTCAACGTTTCCGAAACATCAAAATCCAGTGACGCGAAAACGCCCCAGGTATCGTGATCCTGAATACCCCCGCCGTATTGGTTCACAAGCGTATTAAACGGTGCACCCGCAAACACCAGTCTGTTTTCCTGATATTTAACTTCCTGCTGGAAGTAATACAGACCAGTAGTCAGATACGTCGCATTACCCAGCTGACCGTTGAAGCGAAACTCGTTGCTGACCTGCTCCTGCTGGGTTTCAAAGCCAGCGTGAAACAGTGTTGATGTTGTCGCATCAATATCGCTAACACCAGTGTTGTTGTATTCACGCCAGCCGAGAATGTTGGTGAAGCGGCCTTCAAGGAAGTTCACATCGCGATTAACTTCAACAATGGCCTGATCCCAGCTGTTGTCGTATTCCCCCTTTTCGTTAATCGCGAACTTGAAGTCATCGCGGTCCCAAAAAGCCCGGTTCTGCGCGGCGGGGCCATCGCCTTCGGCTTCACCGTGTTCATAGCGCAGGATAATTTCCGTGTAATCGTCAGGTGTTACGACAAACACCGGACGAATCAGCCGTGTTCTGGCATCGCCGTGGGAGTCATCACCCGCTTCATTTTCAAACCAACCCTCATCTTCATTCATATAGACCGACAGTTTGGCACTGAGCACACCTTCCACCATCGGCCCAGATACAGACGCCGCATAATACTGATTCAGCCCGGTTTCAACCGCGTACTTCGCGCTAGCCTCGAATTCATCACCCGGGAGTTTGGTCCTTACCAATACCGCGCCACCGGTCACGTTACGCCCGAACAGCACGCCCTGTGGACCACGCAGTACCTCTACGCCAGCAAGGTCGAACATGTCGAATACCACGCCGCCGTTGATACCCAGATACATGCCGTCAACAAATACACCCACGGTAGGGTCGATCGACGGAATGGAGCTGTTGATACCCAGGCCGCGAATGGAGAAGTTGGCAACCCCTTTGGTGGTGCCCACATCTTCCAATGCCACATTTGGCATCGAATAACTCAGGCTTTTGAGGTCCCTTACCTTGAGCGCCTCCAGTTGGTCCGCCCCATAGGCGGTAATCGCTATCGGTGTATCCTGAATCTCCTCAGCTGAGGATTTCTTCTGTGCTGTTACCAGCACTTCTTCCAATAACGCTTCGGATGCCCGCTGGGCATGGGCTAAGGTAAATGGGAGGGAACAGGCAACCGCCAAGGCCGCTAATCGAGTTTTCCGCATCATGTACTCCGGTCAACAGAAATTATGGTTATAAAACGCTTCCCCGAAACTGCCTCATCTCTTAAATCAAAGAGATATACGGATTTTTGTAACTAAAATCGTAACTCCTGGCGCGCACCATGAATGTGCACACCGCCTCACTTATACACTCTAGATCAGAAACTGGATTTTTGTAGTTTTTGGTAACAAAAATAAAGGGGGGCTGGGTACGTCCGACGCACGAGAGGCGAGAAGTGTCGCCGCGCGTAACAATGTGCAATAACTATCACACGCCACTACGATACACAATTTAACAATTTGACTCGTAGTGAGGCTGAATCAGACACCCCCTCCGCACTTCTCGTTACACTTGATAATTATCAAGAAAACGAACATCCCCACAGCGCGTCTAATCGAACAGCCGAAGCTGCTGATCACTGCTCATATGATCGGTGTGAAAACGCAGCCCCACCCCCAGCAGCCGCACCGGTTTCTTATAGCGCGCCCAGGCTTCTTCCATCATGCCCTGAAACTCGTGGCTTTCCAGCCCGCCGACCAACTGCCGATCAACCGTCGTGGTTTCAAAATCCTTGCTTTTGAGCTTCACGAAATGGCCGGTAATGGCGCCGCGCCGCGTAAGGTTCGCCAGCCGCTCCTCGAGCTTGGCCAGCAGGTTGGGCAGCTGGTTCAGGCAGGCACGTCGATTGATCAGGTCCTCGGCATAGGTGCGCTCCACGCTCAAGGATTTGCGTTCACGGTTGTTGGCGACCAGCCGCCGATCCTCACCGCGCGCGTAGCGGTAGAGCGTCTCTCCCATGGAACCAAACGCCTGCGCTAGATCAAGCTTGGACCACGGCAGCAGGTCACCGCAGCGCTCGATACCGTGCTGAGAAAGTTTCTTATACATGGCCGGCCCCACACCGTGAATACGACGCACCGGCAGCGCCGCCACAAAATCCTGCACCTGATCCGGGGTGATGGTGGTCAGACCGTCGGGCTTGTCCCAGTCGCTGGCCACCTTGGCCAGAAACTTGTTAGGCGCCACCCCGGCGGAAATGGTGATGCCCACTTCCCGGCTTACAGCCTCGCGAATCGCCCGAGCGATCAGGGTGGCACTACCCTGAAAATGCGGTGAATCGCTGACATCCAGGTAGGCTTCATCCAGCGACAGCGGTTCTACCAGTTCGGTATAGCGGTGAAAAATTTCCCGCACCTGATAGGCAGCCGCGCGGTATTTATCAAAGTTGGGAGGTATCAGCACCAGCGACGGGCACAGGCGTTTGGCGTGGGATGACGGCATCGCCGAACGCACACCGTAGGAGCGCGCCTCGTAATTGCAGGTGGCGATTACGCCGCGGCGGTCGCTGGCGCCACCCACTGCCAACGGAATTCCGCGCAATGCGGGGTCATCACGCATTTCAACCGAGGCGTAAAAACAGTCGCAATCGCAGTGGATGATTTTGCGCACAGAACTTCCCGGATTTTTTCAGGCGAGTATTTCACCACATTCGCCGAGCGCAAGACAAAGACCCGCCTATAGTAAAACAAAAAAAGGCGACCGAAGCCGCCTTGTCCGCTGTGAGGGGCAGTGTTACTGCTCGGCGTTATCACCTTTACCCGTTGAGCGGTCAATCACCATATCAGTGCCCATATGAATAAGGGCTTCGGTAGCGCTACCTTTTTCCGCGCCAGCCTTGCGCGCAGCTGCATCTTTCGCCATATCTCGCAGTGTCTGCTCAGGATTCTGTGGCTCGGTCGCACCATGATCTGAGTCACCGTGTTCGGGCGTATGCTCATCACCTGCTGGGTCATGTGCATGATGATCATGGTCATCATCGTACGGTGGTTTTCCGGCCTCATGTCGGTCGCCTTTGCTTCCCGGCTTACCTTCACTCCAGCCGCGCTTTTCGCCCTGGCCTGCACCCCAGTCGCGTCCGTGAACGCCATCGGGTTTTTTACTTTTCTGTTTGTGCTTGTCTTTTTTATGCTTGTCTTTGTATTTGTCTTTTTTCCGCTCCTGCTCATCCTCCCAGCGCTCCCGAGCCTCCTCTTCTTCATCCTCTCGGCGCTCTTGCTCTTCCTCCCAGCGCTCTCTGGCTTCCTCATCCCGCTCTCTACGGCGCTCACGCTCCTCTTCTCGACGCTCCCGGGCTTCCTCTTCGTCATCTTCGCGGCGCTCTTGTTCTTCCTCCCAGCGCTCCCGGGCTTCCTCATCCCGCTCTCTGCGACGTTCCTGCTCGTCTTCCCACCGCTCCTTCGCATCATCGTCGCGATAACCGTCTTTAGATTTACCTTTGATTTTCTCCGATTTGTCCCGGCGTTGATCTTTGTGGTCATCAGCGAACGTAAAACCCGCCGCAAGTGCGCCTGCCATTAAAAGGATCAGTAAGTTTTTAATCATATGATTGTCGTCCGTATTTGTTTATATCATTCAGCTAATAGTCGAGCGCCGGCTGTATCGCCACAAACCACCGTGAAAAACACCCAAATTAACACCAATTTCAGTTCAGGCTACTCCTATAGAACTGAATCCCAACTGAACAGCGTTCATGTAGAGTACCGAAAAAACCATCGCTGTCGAATGGTAGTGGCCTGCTAACCGTCAACATAGGCATAAACCGGGGTCGGATCGAGTATTTTCTAATCAACGAAAAGTCCGGCACTATTCGTAGATGAGAAGAATTCTTCACTCCGACCCCAGTTTTTAGCGGCCTCCTCCAAATGGACGGGGTTGTTTTTTGTACAGTTGCAGTAGATTTGTCATCATAGGTTAACAAGGCGTAACCATAATAATCAGCGCTGCGCTAACCTGCCTGCAAGCGCCCGGTTTGCGACCATTCCATGACTATCGCCTACGACGGATCGACCCATGACAAAAATATTGCCTTTCATCACCGCACTCGCCGCCTGTACGTTTCTTTTGTCCGGCTGCAAAGATTCCAGCAGCTCGCGCTCCAGTTCGGCCGCGCCACCGGAACAGAATGTGCCACTGTGCGACGGCGATGCGATTACCCCTGAGCGACTGTTCCTGCAGCAACTGGGCAGCGACCGGGTGATCATCAAATGGCGCGGCAATCGCGACGACGACACGCAGGAAGCCACCAGCGTCTGCATTGGCACCAATCCAAACGGCCTGCCGGCCAGCAGTGAAACGGCAGCCGTGGTTACCGAAACCGGTCACAGTGAAGCGGTGATTACAGGTCTGGTGCCGGATACCACCTATTACTACTCCGTGGGCGGCGCTGGTGTCGCCGACCCCAAGCACACCTTCCGCACCGCCCCCGTGAAGGGCGCCTTGCCAGCCGATGGCAATATCCGCGTGTGGATTGTGGGCGATGCCGGTACGGCCAGCTCGCCCTTGCTTGATCGCGGCGACAATGCTGGTGGACAGGCGGCGGTACGCGACGGTTATCACACATGGATTGCCGCCAATGGCGGCGAGCCAGCCGACCTGTTTCTGATGCTGGGCGACAATGCCTACCTCGACGGCACTGACGAACAGCATCAGATCTCGGTATTTGATATGTACACCGATACACTGGCCAGCGTTGGCCTGTGGCCTACGATCGGGAATCATGAGATGGGTAGTTTCGGATTATCACAATCGCCACTGGTTGAGCTCTACACACCGGTAACTGGCGTCGCAGATTTGCCACCCGACTCACCCGTACCCTACTTCAACATTCACACCTTGCCGACCCAGGGTGAAACCGGTGGTGTGCCCAGTGGCACCGAGCAGTACTACTCATTCGACTACGGCAATGTGCACGTCATCAGCCTGGATTCGCAGGTGTCGGCCCGCAGCGAAGCAAACCGCACCGCCATGCTCGAATGGGTAACAGCAGATCTGCAGAGCAGTACTGCCGACTGGACCATTGTGATCTTCCACCACCCACCCTATACCAAAGGCAGCCATGATTCAGACGTCGATGCCGGCGGTGTGGATCAACCGATCTTTGACATGCGGGAACAGTTCAACCCTGTGTTTGAAGCGCACGGGGTGGACCTGGTCTACGGTGGCCACAGCCATTCCTACGAGCGATCTTACTACCTCAGCGGCCATACCGGGCTGTCTGACACCTTTGATCCGGCGATTCACACTGAACTCAACAGTGCCGGCGACCCGGCCAGCGGTCAGGGCGCTGAAGCCTATACGCAGATCACCAAAAGCGGAGCCGACGACAAAGTGGTTTACACCGTTGCTGGTAGCTCCGGGCAAGCCACGGGTATGACTGACCCGGCGGGACACCCCGCACACTTTTTCAGCACCGGTGCTGATCTGGGTTCAGTCGTCGTCGACGTTGACACCACCACACTGACCGCGCGCTTTATCAATGACAAAGGTGAAGTGCTCGACCACTTCATCATCACTCGATAGGGCCTTACCATGACTCGCACACTGACCACCGCGCTGTGCCTGGTATTAAGCATTGCGCCTAGCATGCTGGTTAACGCCGGCCCGTCCGAGGGTCGGATGTTGGGCTTCCTGCACGCGATGACTGACGCCGACCCTGAAAATCCCGTTCTTTACATACGGCGCGCGCACATTTATGCCGAGCTGGCACACTGGGACGAAGCCTTTGCGGATCTCGACAAGGCTGCCAAATTCGGTGAGCCGCTGTCCGCCGCCCTGATCAAGGGTGAATTTTTCAGTCGCATGGGTGAATGGGAAAAGGCGCGCGAGCAGTTCGACTGGGTCATCAGTCGGGAGCCGGATCACTTTCGCGCCCTGCACGGGCGTGCCGAGGCGCAGGCCGCTCTGAAACAGCAGCGTGCGGCGCTGGCAGACTATCTGCACGTGTTTTCGCTTAAACCAGACGCTCCCAGCGGAGACTACCGCAAAGCGGCGAAACTGATGCTGGCATTGCACGGTGCCGACAAAGCCCTGCAACTGCTGGACAACCGTATGGCCGTCACCGGCCCCATTCCGCAACTGCAAAACATGGCGATAGATATCGACGCCGGACGCGGCAACGCAACAGGCGCCATCAAACGCATGTCACGTCTCAGCGAGCCGGAGCGCAGCTCGCCCTTCTGGCACAAACGTATGGCTACGCTCCAGCTGCAAGCAAAGAATCGGGAAGCCGCGAAATATCACCTGGGAGTAGCCGAGCAGTTGCTTGCCGGGCATCGGCGTACGCAGGTCACACAAGCCCTGCTTCGCGACGTAGAAGCGTTAAAAGCCCAGCTCTAAAAACCGGGGTCGGATCGAGTAAAAAATATTCGACCCGACCCCGGTTTTTCAGGCCGCTTCCAAGTGACTGGTATCTTCGCCACCGAAAGCCTCGAGCAGTGCGGGAATGAAGCTGGCCAGTTCGGCGTTCATGATGGAGAAATCCACGTCGAACTGCTCTGCCGCGCTGTCTGTGTGCACGTCTTCAGCGCGCTCCATGATCAGATCACTAAAACGCAGGCGCTTGACGACCAATTGGTCATCAACCATAAATTCCAATCCGCCCGACCAGCTCAGCGCCAGCTTTTTCACCAGCATGCCGCTGTCGATATGATTGAGAATTTCCTTCGACGTAAGCTCCTGATTTTTAC
>NZ_JBFJTH010000132.1:0-10669 GCF_041625495.1 Litorivivens sp.
GATCGAGCTGGCGGGCGAGACGGCATACATCCCCAGTCACTTTGTCTCCGGCTTGAACTCCCTGCCGGTGCGCTACCGTTTTCGCGATGCTGATTGACTTGAAAAACGTACAGGTGTACAAAAAGCAAGCATACTTTTGTATGATTGCAGTAGCCTGAGATAACACTAATAACATGCTCGCCATCTGGAGAGACGCTATGCAAGGGCGCGGAATAACTGATCTCACGTTCAGACTGATGGGGCTGACCCTGATGCTGCTCATGGCGGGCTGCAACGACGGCAGCAGCCGTGGTGCGGTGCAGAACCCAGGTGGCGTCAGCCTCGGCGGGGGCAATCATCAGGGCGGTGGGCAGCCCCAGTCTGCGGAGGCATTTTTTGCCCGCAGTGTGCAGCCTGGCCTGGCAAACTGCCGCATCTGCCACGTCCCCGGTGCCAGTGCAGATCAGGAGGGCGGCCGAGCTCTCATGCTGAGCAAGACCGAACTCGACACGGACTATCAGAAGCTTTATGCGGCCTGGGAGACGCTGGGCAAAGGAGTGGATAATAACCGTTTGCTGGCCATGCCGTCGGATCCCGCGCTGGCTCATGCCGGCAGCAAGCCTTGGCCGCCGTCGTCGCAATCCTATGTGGCCATGAAGACACTGCTGTCCTGCTGGGACAGCCCTGGTACTTGTGTATTTTCAGATATCGTTCAAGAAGAGCAGCTGCCATTGTTGGGCAGCAAGCGCGCACGCCATCTCTGGGCCAGCTACTGCGAGGGTGAGGACGCAAACAGCAGCAAACTTCTGCCACCTGATCCGCGAACTCTGATTCAGAAAAGCAGCCCGGCAGTGCAAGGCGATCGCGCGGTTCACTTTAACGGCTGGTGGGAAGACTGCCACAAGTCGAAATGGCTGGTTGATGAACGGCCGGCAACCACCTGTGGTGAGTACATCAGGCGTCGCGATGAAGGCAAGCGCTTCCTGCTGGACGAACTGGCCGGCGATGCGATTACGCTGGATAATTTCCGCAACAGTTGGCAGGACTGGGGGCTGAATCAGCGCCCGGAAAACTTCGACGAGCTTTACACCCTGCGCTACGGTCTGAACCGCGCGCCATTCGATAACCCCTATCCGCTACCCGGTGAAGAAAGCAAAGACAGGTCGCAGTGGAGTGGGGAGTTGCCGCTCGGTCTGAGAATGGTGGAGCGGGGCAATAAATGGGTGCTGGCGTCCACTGCCTGCTATACCTGCCACGGCGGTCAGATTGGTGACCCTTACGCGGGCGACGATCAGCTTATCGGACTGCAGAATCTGGGGCTGGGCAACAACAATTATGACGTAGTAATGGCTGCCCACGACGGCAATCCTTTCAAAGAAGTGCCCATTGCCGGTGGCGCGATACCCGCCATTGATCCCAATGCTCTGTTCAATGTGGGTATCAAGCAGCGCGGCCAGAACAATGCGGTCGGCGCGTTTGAGTTCCTCAATACCATTCTTGACCTGGATTCGCTCGGTATCAACCCTAATCCGCTGAAGACCATGAAGGGCGACAGCGGGGCGCAAGATGTGTCGCATCCGTTGGCCCACACTCAGGACACACCGCCCTGGTGGAATATGGGGTCGCGGCCGCGCAAGTTCTTTGATGCAGGGGTCTCCAACGACAGCACGCGCATCATTATGGCGGCCGGCCCTGGCGAGTTTTCGCTGCTGTTCTCACAGGATGGCAAGGGCTATCGCGAGCGCGTCGAAGAATGGGATCACCACCTTGAGGCGTTCTTCCTGTCGCTGGAGTCACCGGAATATCCAAAACCGATTGATACCGCGTTGGCAGAGCAGGGCGCCGTGCTGTTTCACAGCAAGGATCTGTGGGCCGAAGAGGGCAATGCCGACCGGCCACGTCCTGCCGGTGGCAACGGCTCCTGCGCCAGCTGTCACGGTGCCTATTCACCGCGCTATGTTCATGACGACAATTTTCTGGCCGATCCGGCATTGGAAGGCGTTGCATCGCATATAAGCGAACTTGACGTTATTGGTACCGACCCGGCGCGTTCCGATATGCTGACCCCCACGCTGCGGCGCGGCTGGGACACGACGTTTTGGGGCTACCCCGAGGCTGATCCAACGTACCAGCCGCCCAACAGTAATCCGCTGGAGGAACCGCTGAACGACTTGTATCCGGACGACATGCGCTATCAGGGCGCCTGTGGCTGGCAGAAAGAAATCATCGGTTACCAAGCGCCACCGCTCTATGGGGTCTGGGCAACCGCACCGTATTTCCATAATGGTTCCGTGCCTACCCTGGAAGCTGTGCTGGACTCCTCCAAGCGTGACGCGATCTGGCAGCGCCAGCTTCAAGTGGAAGAGGTGAACGGGGTGCGGATCAAGGGCTTCGACCAGAGCTTGAATGCCTTTGATTTTGAGCAAGTCGGCTGGAAATACACTGCGCTGGCCTGCAGTGAGATGCCCGGCAGCGATCAGCTCAACTGCAGCCCCAGTGGCGACGAAGGGCCTTCCATGCAGCAGATAGTGCAGAATTTCCTCAACAGCACCTTGAGCTGGGCCGGTCTGGTTACCATTCAGGACCCGGACCCGGCAGGTATCGACAAGCGGCTGGTCTATGACACCCGCATTCTGGGTAACGGCAACCAGGGGCATGAGTTCAGCGATGTGCTGACGGATACCGAGCGTCGGGCAATCATTGAATATCTAAAAACACTCTAGGCAGCGGGGTGTTTTGTCGTGCGGTAGGTCGTCTCGAGTGGGTGTCCGAACTTGCTTAGCCGCATCACTCGTTGCGACAAGCGCGGCCTGACGCAGATGCTTGATGGTTGTTGCAGGAAGAGGGGGTGGTGGGCCTTGCTGGACTTGAACCAGCGACCTGCCGATTATGAGTCGGACGCTCTAACCAACTGAGCTAAAGGCCCCCAAAGAGCTCTGGGATTGCGCCTTTCACGTTACCGGAACGGACCACGCGCTAGCCGCAGACTGTGAGAAGTTGCGCATTGTATATAGCCGTGGCCTTATCGTCCAGAAGGGTGCGAAATTAAAGTCGTGTCAGAGGGTTACACTCTGGGTATACTTTCAGTTCACAGTCGGGTTTTGGCTGTATCCGGTTACTGAATTGACGGTATTGGCGGTGGCAAAAGCAATAACATCCCAGCAGGATCACTTGTGCCAAAGCTTGCATGGTGCGGCCAAGCAGATCATTGAGCATGCGACTGAGGTGGTTCGGCATTTTGACGAACGCCAACAGCTGGAGCATCGTGAGGATGCTGGGCGCGTGCTGGACGCTGGGCGGGATCTTCAAGTATTTGTTCGCGATCTGGCGCAGATGTTGGAGCGCGGCGAATCCTTTGCGTCGTTGCGCCACGATATCCGCAATACCGTGGGGTTGGTCAGTGGTTACGCGGAAATTCTGGAAGACGAGGTAGCCCATCCGTCGCCCGCCATGAATGACCTGAAGGCCATTCTCAAGCACACCGAACATTTTCTCGCCACCCTCGACGCGTTGTCCGCCCTGGATACCGAGCTGTCGGCAGACTCCTCTCCGGTCGAAGACCTGATAAACAGTTTAAATGCCACCGCAGCCTCGCGTACCGAGGCCACCTTTGGCCGCAAAGTGTTGCTGGTGGATGACAACGACAGCAACCGCGAGCTGGTTGGGTTGCAGCTCAATCGGCTGGGCATCGAAGTGGCCGAGGCTAGAACTGGCAATGAAGCTTTGGCAGCCCTTGCGACCAAATCGATTGATTTAGTGCTGCTGGACCTGATTCTTCCAGACATCAACGGCTACGACCTGTTGCGTCGGATTAAGCAGGACAAGAACTGGCGTCATCTGGCGATCATTATTATCAGCGGGGTGAAGGACGAGCAGAGTGCCCTGCGCTGTTTGGAAGCAGGTGCTTCCGACTACATTGTAAAACCGGTTAACGCGACGCTGCTGCGAGCCCGGGTTGGTGCCTTGCTGGAGCGTAAGGTTTGGGAGGATAAGGAATCTGCCTACCTGTCCAATCTTGAGGCGAGTTACGATTTTATCCGCAAAGTCTTTGGGCGCTACCTGTCTAACGATGTGATGCAGCGTCTGCTCTACGACGGCGATGGTCTGACTCTGGGTGGTGAGCGTCGAGAAGTTTCCATTTTGTTGGCGGATATTCGCAGCTTTTCAGTCATTAGCCAGCAGATCAGCCCGGAAGACTGTGTTCGCCTGTTGAACAACTATTTTGCGGTGATGACCGATATCATCATGTCCTATCAGGGGACGGTGGATGAATTTATCGGCGATGGCATTCTGGCGATATTTGGTGCGCCAGTGAATGATGAATTGCACAGCGATCACGCTGTTGCCTGTGCGCTTGAAATGCAGCGTGCGGTGCCCATGGTCAACGCCTTTAACCGCGAGAACGGCTTGCCCGACATTGATATAGGTATTGGTATCAATTCCGGTGCCGTGGTGGTGGGTAACGTCGGTTCTGAGTTGCGAACCAAGTATGGCGTAGTGGGGCACAATGTGAATATTGCCTCGCGCATTGAGAGTTGCACAGTCGGCGGTCAAGTGCTCGCCTCTGCTGAGACCCTGCAGCATATGAGGGCCACTGCCCAGTGGCGCAAAATGCTGGAGGTAGATGTGAAGGGGGCTAGTGACCCGCTGAAAATTTACGATCTCACCGCTATTGGTGAGCCGTACTCCATTAGCCTACCCAATGCCGAGCGTGAACTGGTGCCTACCACCACACCGGTTGAGCTGGAAGTGCGTTTGCTGCAGGGCGAACGCCTGTCGCAGAATGTGGGCACTGGATTGCTGGTTGCGTTTAACGGCCGGGATCTGTTGATTGAGCTGGATCTTACCTTGTGTGCGCTGGAAGAAGTGCAGCTATGCCTGCCCAGTGTTGGCGAGGAATCCATTGCCTATGCGCGGGTAATGGGAATGGACGAACAGCAGCGCTACCATGTGACCCTGACCTCCAGTATTGGAAAAATGCGGAGTCTGTTGGATCAATATCGCGAAAAATCACCATAATACGCACTGATATTTTCTTCGGGGAGCGTGTGCCTTGGCTACCATCTTGCTGGTTGAAGACGACGAAATGAATCGCGATATGCTGCGTCGGCGGCTTGTTAAGCACGATTTTTCCGTCATTACTGCAGAGGATGGTGTGAAAGCGATAGCGGCGGCCCAGGCGCAAGCACCTGATCTGATATTGCTGGATATGAGCCTACCGCTTAAAGATGGCTGGCAAACTGCTGGCGAGCTCAAAGCGGATGCGCAGACTGCCGCGATTCCCATTATTGCCCTAACTGCCCACGCCATGGATGGTGATCGTCAGCGGGCCCTCGCTGCCGGTTGTGACGATTACGATACCAAGCCGGTGGATTTCAAACGCTTACTGGTAAAGATTCAGGCCCATCTGGACGCAGGAGCGTAATCGGTGAGCCTGACGCGTCGCCTGATTCTTTCATTTGGCGCCATTCTGGTGCTTTCTCTGATCAATATTTTTGCTCATTTGTGGGGTAGCGAACTGCGATCTGAGCTGTTTAGTGAGTTGCAGGCGGTTATGCGCGATCAGGCCGGGCTGCGTGAGTTTGAGCAGCAGCTTGATGCCATGCATCGCAAGATTCGGGTTATTGAAACACTCGGAGACACTGGAGAATCTTTGCCGATAACGGTATCTGAAGCCTCCGAGCAGTTAAATGCACTCAATGCCATGATTGCCCGATTAGCGTTTCTCGGCAGTCGGCTGGCGGATTCCCTGGAGCGCCCGGTGGTACTTGGCGGAGTCGAAACGCTGCTCTCAGATTGGCAGCTATTTCTGGCCAATCTGGCCGAAGGTGATGATATTGAGCGCCCACTGACGCTGCAGGGAGAGTACCGTGCGGCATTGCAGCAATTGGTTTCAGTGGAGTTGGCGCTGGTTGATAGAGCCTCGGCGATTAATCTGTCGCTGAACGATACGGTGGCAATGACCAACCGCATAACGTTGGGCGTGTTTATTGCGACCTTGGGGTTGACCGTCATTCTGGCATTACATCTGGTGAGCTTCACCCTGCGCTCAATCCGTAAGCTGCACGAGGGAACGCAGCAGTGGGGGCGGGGGAATCTTGATTATCAGGTGCCACCACTGGCAGGCGAGCTGGGTCAGCTGGCTGAAAGCTTTAATCATATGGCGCGCAATTTACGCACTGCCATGAATGAAGTGAAGTCGGCAAGCGCGCGAGCCGATGCGGCCAATCAGGCAAAAAGCAGTTTCCTGGCCAATATGAGCCACGAATTGCGTACGCCCATGAACGCGATTATTGGCTACAGTGAAATGCTGCTGGAAGAGGCTGAAGATGACCGTGCGGTGCCGATTGGCGAGATGCAGGCAGACCTGGAAAAGATCCTGTCGGCTGGGCAGCATTTGCTGGCGCTGATCAGCGACGTGCTGGATATCTCCAAGATTGAAAGTGGCAAAATGACTGTATATCGCGAGACGGCGGACATCGAGCAGCTGATGAACGAAGTGCTGGTAACCGTTCAGCCGATGGTGGAGGCCAATGGCAATCGCCTGACCTATGATAACGCCTTGAGCGAGCAGTTAACCGAAACGGATGTGACTCGATTCCGCCAGATTGCCCTTAACCTACTGAGCAATGCCGCGAAATTTACCCATGAAGGGGTGATCGACGTAAGCTTGCGCGATGTCGAACGCGGTGGTTTGCCATTTATTGAAATCGCCGTTACCGATAGCGGCATCGGCATGTCATCAAAGCAGATGGAGCAGGTTTTTGAGGCATTTATTCAGGCGGATTTGTCGACCTCGAAGGTTTACGGTGGCACAGGCCTGGGGTTAACGATTTCAAAGAAATTTGCGGAGTTGCTTGGCGGCGATATTCTGGTGGAAAGTACCGTGGGCCAGGGTTCCCGTTTTGCATTTTTGATGCCGAGAGTTAGCGCAGGGTCGCTGCTCAATGGGGCTACCGTCGGCACTATGACTCTTCCAGCATCCTGTCGCATACTGATTGTTGATGACGACCCTGTGGCGCGTGAACTGTGCTGTCGTCATTTGCAGCAGGCGGGCTTTCAGGTGCAGGAAGCCGCGTCAGGTGAACAGGCGCTGCAGCAGATTCAGGCAAGCCCGCCGGATCTTATTTTACTTGATGTGGTCATGCCGGAAATGGATGGCTGGCAATTGCTGGAAAAGCTGCACTCTCAACAGTGTGACATTCCTGTGGTTATTCAATCCATGCTTGGCGAGCGAGAAATGGGCGACATCATGGGTGTTCAAGGGTATTTGGTGAAGCCTGTGGAGCGCGACATACTGCTACAAACGATAGCTGACGCGTTAGCTTCCGGCTCGGCGATAGAGCCTACTCCAGAGAGAGCTTTCTAAGCTTTTTCAGTGTTCCTTCCAGAGACTGTTTTTCATCTCGCAGGCGATCATTGCTGCGCTCACAGGTTTGTAGATGTGCGTGAGCCTTGTGTGCCTGCGCCGCGTTGTCAATTGCCAGCCGCAGTGCGCGCTGGTACAGATGCAGGTCAATGCTTGGATCGTCGGATTCCAGTTGCTCGGCGAGTAATCTGGCTTTGTCCGGTTCGCCTCGCTCAAGTTGCAAAATCGCGCCGAGCACTCGCGCTCGGACGAGCTCTGTTTCAGGTGCGGTGTCCGAGTTGGCGATGGACGAGAGAATGGGCAGCGCGGCTGTGGGTTCGCCCGCCTGAATAAAGGTGATGGCGGCCTGTAGCTCTGGCGATGGCGCTGTCGTTCCTGGCAGTGTGGAGCAGCCTGAGGCCGTAAGCAGACCAAAGCTGAGTGCTGCAACTGAGAGCCAGTGAGAAGGCGTCATCGTGTACCTGTGTGCGACGAGTGGTGAATAGCGAAGGGTGCATTATAGGGGAATTGCCCAAATTTCCTAATACGGAAACGATATTTTCTGGTGCGCCAGCGACCCTCGGGTTAGCCGTGAGGCAACATAGGCTCATAGTAACTTTGCGTTTTCAAAGAACCAAAAAAAGGCCCCGGTGGGGCCTTATTTGTATGTGCCGTTGCAGCTGTCGCGCTACTCGTCCAGAAAGCTTCGCAGGTGATCAGAGCGCGTGGGATGGCGCAGTTTGCGCAGCGCTTTGGCTTCTATCTGGCGAATGCGTTCACGGGTAACATCAAACTGCTTGCCCACTTCTTCCAGGGTGTGGTCAGTGTTCATGTCGATACCAAAGCGCATTCTCAGTACTTTGGCTTCCCGCGCAGTCAGACCTGCCAACACGTCACGGGTAGATTCGCGCAGGCCTTCGCCTGTTGCGGAGTCCACCGGTGAGGAGATGGTGGTGTCTTCGATAAAATCGCCCAGATGTGAATCTTCGTCATCGCCGATGGGAGTTTCCATGGAGATGGGCTCTTTGGCGATTTTCAGTACCTTGCGCACTTTGTCTTCGGGCATTTCCATGCGCTCACCAAGCTCTTCGGGAGTGGGTTCGCGCCCCATTTCCTGCAGCATTTGGCGAGAGATACGATTGAGCTTGTTGATGGTTTCAATCATATGCACCGGAATACGGATGGTGCGGGCCTGATCCGCAATGGAGCGGGTGATGGCCTGACGTATCCACCAGGTCGCGTAGGTGGAGAATTTGTAGCCGCGGCGGTACTCGAATTTGTCGACCGCTTTCATCAGGCCGATGTTGCCTTCCTGGATCAGGTCGAGGAATTGCAGGCCGCGGTTGGTGTACTTCTTGGCGATGGAGATAACCAGTCGCAGGTTGGCCTCTACCATTTCCTTTTTGGCGCGGCGGGCACGGGCCTCACCAATGGACATGCGGCGGTTGATTTCCTTGATGTCGGCGATGGTCAGGTCGTAACCGGCCTCTACCAGTGAAATCTTCTTTTGCAGGCGGATAACGTCTTCGCTCACCTGCTCTAATGCAGGGTGGGCTTTGAAGTGGGTCTTGATCCAATCGGTATTGGTTTCGTTGCCCTGGAAGTCGCGAATAAATGTTTTGCGATCCATTTTGCCGGTCATGACGCACAGGCGCATGATTTCGCGCTCAAGCACACGGATGTCGCTCAGTGTGCTGCGAACGGCTTCAGTCAGTGGCTCAAACAGTGCCGGGGTAAGCTTGAGGTACTTGAATGCCTCTGCCAGTTTGGCCAGCTCTTTCGCTGTCTGCTTGCTGTAGCGACCATGTTTGGCGACCGACTTGTTGACACCTTCCATGTGTTTGCGAATTTCGCCAAAGCGACGAGCGGCTTCTTCGGGGTCGGGGCCTGAGTCGCCGCCTTCGTCGTCATCATCGTTGTTTGCGGCGTTTGCAGCGGCAACTTCGGCCGGTGTTGGCACGTCGTCAGCGGGATCAAGGTAGCCGCTGATAATATCGCCCAGGCGACGCTCTTCAAGCGCGACCTTGTCGTAATCTTCGAGAATGCGTTCCACGGTGCCGGGGAAGTAAGCCAGCGCTGACATCACTTCGCGAATGCCTTCTTCGATGCGTTTGGCGATAACGATTTCGCCTTCACGCGTCAGCAGCTCGACCGTACCCATTTCACGCATATACATGCGCACAGGGTCGGTTGTGCGTCCGGCTTCGGATTCCACGGCAGCGAGCGCAGCGGCGGCTTCGGCGGCGGCGATATCGTCCGGGGAGTCGCTGCCAGCCATCAACAGGGTGTCGGCGTCGGGTGCGTTTTCGAACACCTGGATACCCATGTCGTTGATCATCTGAATAATTTCTTCAACCTGATCCGGATCTGAGATATCTTCCGGCAGGTGATCATTCACTTCGGCATAGGTGATGTAGCCCTGTTCTTTGCCTTTGGCAATCAGGTGCTTGAGTCTGGATTGTCGCTGAGATGTACTCATTAGTCCTCGGTGCTCGTGGTATCTTTCTGAGCCATGAGTCGACATGCAATTTTCAGCCCAAAATAAGCTGCTGAAAAGCACAGGGTCTGGCCCAGGGCAAATAGCCGCGCATTATACCTGATGGGCCCCTTCGGCCACCAGTGGCGACGGTCACTTTCTCTGATGAGGGGTATGGCTGGTAAGTTCAATCTCCGTGAGCTTTTCTTTGCAGCATTTCGCGTAATTTTTGCTTGTCGTCTTCGCTAAGCTCAGCGTAGTTCGCATTGCGTAGTTTGTCGACTGTCAGCCGCAGCTCAGACTGGTGCTGTTGTTTGTGCAGGTGGCTGAGGCATTCTTTGAGTGCCAGTGCGGCTTTTTCGGCATCATAATTGGGTTTTTCCAGGCTGAGAGCGCGGGTCAGGACTTCGCCTTCCGGTTGCCCTTGCCAGTGGCCGAGAAGCATTGCTGTACTGCTTTCAGGGCGTTTTCGCAGCAGTGCGAGCACGCTTTCAAGGGTTTTCTGGTAGGGATTGTTCAGTGCCGGCAGCGCTTCGTCGAACAGAGCGTTGGCGCTGGCCGGATGCAACAGCAGCAGGCTGATCATATACAGCAGTGTGTCACGCTTGCTCTCCGGCAGTGAAGGGGCAGGTGGCTTTTGCCGCGGCTCTTGGCGTGGCGGAGGTTCTGCTTCTGCCGGCGGATTGTGTTCGAGCACATTTTGCAGTGCGGTGGCGGTGAGGCCGGTACGCTTGGCCAGGTCACCGAGCATCAACTCACGGTATACGCCTGCTGGCAAGCGCTGAATGAGTGGGGCGGCGAGCTTGCTGAGCCGCGCTTTGCCCTCGAGCGAATCGATATTGAGCCCGGCACCCAGCGCGTCGAAA
>NZ_JBFJTH010000133.1:0-10628 GCF_041625495.1 Litorivivens sp.
CCGTGCCACCGCCCTACAATGGCAGCCATGACATCACGTGATTCCAACTATAAGGCCCAGACCTGCCCCGCCTGCGGCGGCGACAATCGTTGCGCCGTTGCTCAAAACCTCCCTCCGGCCTCCTGCTGGTGCTTTTCTGTCGCCTTCAACAAGGAAACTGTCGCCCGCTTTCAAGGGAAAGAGCAGTGCCTTTGTCAGCGCTGCGGCACGGCAGCAACACAAAAGGAAAAGTCATGAATCTGACTGACAGCAACCACCGCATCCTGGCATTCCGCCGGAAAGCGGCTTATCTAACCACGTGCCCCAGTGGTGACCTGTACATGTCACGTAACTTTCAATCGACGGCTTCAGTAGCCAACAGGCAGTCTTATGGACAGTAATATCAATTATCTGGTGCGCGGCTTCAAAATGCTGCGCGAACCCGGCATACGACCCTTTGTCATTTTGCCATTGCTCGTCAACGTGCTGATTTTCGGGGGCCTGATGACGCTGGGCTTCGAACTGATTGGCGGGGGCATTGCCGCCATTCTCGCCTGGCTGCCCGAGTGGCTGTCATTTCTGAGCTGGATTCTATGGCCCCTGGCGGTGGTGCTGGTGCTGGCGATTGCCATGTATAGCTTCAGTACATTGGCCAATATCATCGCTGCGCCATTTAATGGCCTGCTGGCTGAGAAGGTTGAGGAAAAACTGACGGGCAAGGAAGTGGAGGCCCGGGAATCGTTTGCCAGCGCTCTGGCCAGCTTCCCCCGCAGTATCTGGCGGGAAGTGCAAAAGCTCGGCTACTACCTCAGTTTCGCCCTGCTGGTGCTGTTGCTCAGCTTTATCCCATTTATCTCCCCCTTCTCAGGGGTATTGTGGTTTCTGCTCGGCGCATGGATGTTGTCACTGGAGTACTGCGACTACGCCATGGATAACCGTGGACTGAGCTTTAAAGAGAGCAAGCGGCGTATAAAAGCTGCTCGCGGCAGCACCTTGCCCTTTGGGATAATGGTTATGGCGGGCACCATGGTGCCCATTGTGAATCTGTTGATCATGCCGGCGGCGGTCTGCGGCGGCACCATCTTGTGGGTTGAGAAGCTCCAGAGCGGTCAGACAACAAACGTCTGAGGACCGCCCGCAGATACGACGACTACCGCAACGCCTCCGGCGGCTGCTCACAGGCCAGCTTGCTGCCCAGCAATTTTTCGATTTCCGGCAACAGGAAGGCATCGTCTTCTGACGCGAAACTGATTGAGGTTCCCTTGGCCCCGGCTCGTCCCGTACGACCGATGCGGTGCACGTAGTCCTCCGGGTCTTCGGGCAGGGTAAAGTTGACTACGTGACTGATCCCGTCAACGTGAATACCACGCCCGGCAACGTCGGTCGCCACCAGCACCTGAATCGTACCGTCCTTGAACTGCTGCAACGTCTGGGTGCGCTTGTTCTGGGCAATTTCACCCGACAACAGGCCACAGCGAATTCCACTTTTGCGCAGGCGCTCGTGCAGGCGACGGGTCTGGTCGCGGCGGTTGGCAAATACAATGACGCTCTCCGCCTCAGGCATACGGATAATACGCTGCAGGATCTGGAACTTTTCCCGCTCTTCTACCAGATAGACCCGCTGATCCACATTGTCAGTCGCCACGTTGTCCGGCTCTATTTCAATATTGACCGGTTGATAGGTCCACTGCTCTGTAAGGCGGATGATGTCTTCGGTGAAGGTTGCACTAAAAAGCAGGGTCTGGCGGCTTTCCTTGCGCGGTGTGAGCCGGATAATGCGCTTGACCTGGGGAATAAAGCCCATGTCCAGCATCCGGTCGGCCTCATCAATCACCAACTGTTCAACACCGTCCAGATAGAGGTCGCCGCGGCCGGTAAAGTCCAGCAAGCGGCCTGGCGTGGCAATAACAATATCCACAAGATCACGGCTGAGCTGATTCTGCTGCTTCTGATAGTCCATGCCACCGATCAGGGTAACCACATTAAGGTTCGTGTACTTGGTCAGCCCTTTCGCATCCTCGGCGATCTGTTGCACCAACTCACGGGTGGGTGCAATCACCAGCGCCCGGGGCTCGCCCAGGTAACGCTCGTCTTCGATCGGGTTATTGATCAGGTCGTTGATAACAGAAATCAGAAAGGCAGCCGTTTTGCCTGTGCCCGTCTGGGCCTTGCCGATCGCATCATGACCCCGCAAGGTGTGGGGTAAAACCGCAGCCTGAATAGGGGAGCAATACTGAAACCCCAGATCCGCTATGGCGCGCATCAGGGTATCGTCCAGCCCCAGATCGTGAAAGCGGACCTTGCCCGGCGCTTCGGGCACCGGAAAATCAGACAGGGACCAGGCTGACGGAGCAGGTTTGGCGCGGCGCTTTTTGTTCCCGCTGCGTCGTTCCGATGACTTGCCCTTGCCTTCATTTTCCGCGCGCTGCTCAGGCGCCTCGGTTTTTGGCGGTGTGGCAACGGGGTCTGTTTTGTCTCGTGAAAACAGCTTTTTTAGCAAAGGTTAGCCTCAATTAAATCTAAGTAAGGCCGGCATTCTATCAAATGTTGCTGCTATTGCACTCAATCGGGCACATTAAGGTCGTCGAGGTCACGCTGTGGAGGCCCTTGATCACGCAGAACCTGCCGCGCTGCGCGGTCAAAATAGTAGTCCAGGCTGACGTAGCGCCCGCCGCCCCAGAAAAACAGCACCAGCAACATCAGAAAGTATGTGGCGGCAAATTCAATGCCATTATTGAGCACCACAAAGTTACCTTTGCCTGTCAGCCACTCGTAGTTGCCATTTTCGCGCAATATGTCCTTGGCCCGCTCAAGGCGCAGGCTCACCTCGCGGCTGTTTTCCAGACTGTCTTCAGCGGTAGGGATGCCCACATCTGCCAGCAGCTTCGCCGTACTGGTCGAAGGATCACTTGGCGCAATGGCGAACCAGCCGTTGTCCCAATGCACTTCGATGGCCGCGACCAGCATGGTAGCCATCAACGGAACAGCCGCCCAGCGCACCGCCAGGCCGAACAGTAGTAAAAAGCCACCAAACACTTCGGTTCCTGTCGCCAACGCCGCCAGTAGTTCAGGGTATGGCAAGCCCAGCCCCCATGTGGCGTTCCCAAACCATTCCACCGTACTGTCGAAACTGTGCCACTTGTTCAAACCCGCGGCGATCATCACCGGCGCCAGAAACAGACGAAGTGCCAGCAACGCAAGGCCGTCGAGGTGCTTTAACAAACCAAACAGGTTGTCGTGAATGGCGTAGTACACTTTGAACAAAAAACTCATTGCGGTCTCCGCACCGAAACTCTTCTCTTATTTTGACGATTTTTGAATTCTTTCTGTTAACTGCCAGTACGCCCCGCGCAGACGGCACAGGCGGGATCTTTGGCGAGTTTCAGATTTCTACACTCCATGGTAGCACCGTCCAGCAGCAACAAGCGACCCGTCAACGGTTCACCGTAACCCGACAGGAGCTTGATCGCTTCGGTGGCCTGCAGACTGCCAATGACACCAACGATCGGCCCCAACACCCCCGCTTCCGAACAGTTGAGCGCTTCGTCGCCGACATCGGGGCTGTACAAGCAACGATAGCAGGGGCTGTCGGCCCGGCGCGGATCAAAAACTGAAAGCTGGCCTTCACTGCGTATGGCCGCCCCGCTGACCAAAGGCTTTTGCAACGCAACACAGGCTTCATTTATCGCAAAACGGGTGTCGAAATTGTCGCTACAATCAAGCACCAGATCCGATGAAGACACGGCGTCGAACAATGCCTGGCCGCTCAAACGCTTGTCCAGGCAGTCAACCGAAATGTCGGGATTGAGGGCAAGACAGCGCGCCCGCGCCGACGCTACCTTGGACAAGCCGATAGCCGCAGTGTCATGTGCAATCTGTCGCTGTAGATTGCTGAGCTCTACCCGATCGTGATCAGCCAACACCAAGCGACCGACACCAGCTGCCGCCAGATACAAAGCGGCCGGGCAGCCTAGGCCGCCGAGGCCTACGATCAGCACCGTCGCAGCCAACAGCTGTTCTTGCCCGGCAACATCCAGACCGGGCAGCAGAATATGACGACTGTAACGCAGCAGTTCTTCGTCCTGCATCAGTGACTATTGACCCCCATGGTGGCGCGCGGGTTCCCACCCAGATCGCTGCGCGTTTCAATTCGCGAAAAACCCGCAGCGCGCAGTATAGCGGCGACTGACTCGGCTTGACGATAGCCGTGCTCAAACAGCAGCACCCCACCCGGCGCGAGAAAGTCTGGCGCTCGCCGAGTAATCTGACGAATCGCATCAAGACCGTCGACACCCGAGACCAACGCTGACGCCGGCTCAAAACAAACACCCGGCCGCTGCAGGTGAGCATCGTCTGCTTCTATATAAGGAGGATTGGATACCACGATGTCGAATTCGCCGACGACCTGATCAAACCAGTCAGAGCGGCTGACACAAACACGCTCCAACCCAAGCGCCGTGGCGTTGCGCCGGGCTAGCGCAACCGCTTGTGCCGACTGATCAACCGCACTTACCTGCCATCGAGGACATTCACTGGCCAGCGCCAGAGCAATAGCACCTGTTCCTGTTCCCAGGTCCAACACCCGCTTTTCTGCTGTATCGCCATATTCTTCCAGCAACCATTCAACCAGTAGTTCGGTATCGGGTCGCGGCACCAGCGTTGACGGGTCGGTTGCCAGTGTCAGACTCCAGAACTCTGCTTCGCCAGTTAAATAGGCTACGGGCTCACCCGCAATTCGCCGCGCCAGAAGCTGCTCCATAACTGTGGCCTGCTCGGCAGATAGTTCAAATTCGGGATACGCATGCAGAAAATAACGCGGCTTTTGCAACACATGGACGAGCAACAGATCGATGTCCAGAGCGGCGGTATCCGGGTCTGGCAGCTCCACTCGCCGGCTGCGCAACTGACTAATCGTCACCACAACACAATGCCTTTATTCGGCCAGAGCCGCCAACAGATCAGCCTGATATTCCTGACGCAGTGGCTCAACCACGTGACGCATATCACCGGCAATAATTTCATCGAGCTTATAAAGCGTCAGATTAATCCGGTGATCAGTCACCCGCCCTTGTGGAAAGTTATAGGTACGAATACGCTCAGAGCGATCGCCGCTACCCACCAACAGGCGCCGCGACTCAGCCTGTTCCTGCGCCTGAGCACTCTGCGCCGCATCATTGATTCGCGCCTGCAGTAATGACATCGCACGCGCACGGTTTTTATGTTGGGAGCGCTCATCCTGGCATTCCACAACGATACCGCTGGGAATATGGGTAATGCGCACCGCCGAATCGGTTTTGTTAACGTGCTGACCACCGGCGCCGCTGGCGCGGTAGGTATCGATACGCAGATCGCCTTTGTTAAGTTCCACCTCATCCACGTCTTCCGGTTCCGGCATCACCGCAACCGTGCAAGCCGACGTATGAATCCGCCCCTGCGACTCGGTTTCCGGTACCCGCTGCACCCGATGCGCTCCCGACTCAAACTTCAGGTGCCCATAGACATCCTTGCCTTCGACTCGGGTAATAATTTCCTTGTAGCCACCATGCTCTCCGTGACGCTCACTGAGTATTTCTATGCGCCACCCCTGAGATTCGGCGTAGCGACTGTACATACGAAACAGATCGCCAGAAAAGATGGCCGCTTCATCACCGCCGGTGCCCGCACGAATTTCAAGGAACACGTTATGGGAATCATTGGGATCACGGGGCAACAACAGAGTCTGAAGTTCCAGTTCCAGCACTTCCAACTGCGCGGCACTGGTTTCTATTTCTTCCTCGGCCATCGCGCGCAACTCGGCATCGCTTTCTTCAGCCAGCATAGTTCGCGCCGATGCCAGATCCGACTCGACTTTTTTGTAATTGCGGTGACACAGCACAACCGGCTCGATTTCCGCGTACTCTTTAGAATGCGCACGAAACTTGTCTTGGTTGGCAATGATTTCGGGCGCACTAAGCAAAGCTGCCAGCTCCTCGTAACGCTCAAGCAGATTATCCAGTTTTGCCGCGATAGACGCTTTCATTAAATGCCTTCAGTCATTATCCAGGCCCAACAGCTGACGCGCGATACGCAGCGTTTCTGTTTCGCCATTGGCTGCCGCTTCCCGCAAGCGGGAGCTAGGATGGTGTATTAGTTTATTGGTTAAACCGCGCGCCAGCTGCTCAAGCACAGTTTCCGGCGCCACGCCGCGCGCGAGAGCCCGTTGCGCCTTTTCCATTTCGTGCATACGCAACTGCTCGGCCTGCGAGCGGTAGTCTTTCACAGTATCAACCGCATCGAGCGCCCGCCACTGACGCTGCCACTCAGCAACGGCAGATTCAATGATACCGTCTGCCTTGCGCGCCTCACTGGCCCGCGCCTTACGGTTTTCGTCGACGATTTCTTTGAGATCATCCACGGTGTAGAGATAGACGTCCGCCAACTCTGCCACCTCGGCCTCAATATCCCGTGGCACGGCGATATCGACCATCAACATCGGTCGATGCTTACGTTTACGCAAGGCCGACTCGACCGTCCCCTTACCAAGAATCGGCAACTGGCTGGCAGTCGACGCCACCACAATATCGGTATTCTTAAGTTGCTCTGGGATATCAGCCAGCAACACCGCTTCGGCGTCGAATCGATCAGCCAGGTCGCGCGCCCTATCCAAGGTGCGGTTGGCGATCACCAGCTGGCGAACACCGCGCTCCCGCAGGTGGGTCGCCACTAGCTCGATGGTTTCACCGGCGCCGATCAGCAAAGCCCGACACCGATCGAGCTTACTGAAAATATGTTGTGTCAAACTAACCGCGGCATAGGCCACAGACACCGGGTTCTCGCCGATTGCCGTGTCAGTGCGAACGCGCTTGGCCGTTGCAAATACCTGCTGGAAGGCACGCTCGAGATTAGCGCCCAGCGTCCCGGCCTCCTTGGCCACCGCGTAACAGGATTTCATTTGCCCCAGAATCTGCGGCTCACCCAACACCAGAGAATCGAGCCCGGCCGCCACCGTCATCATATGGCGCACTCCACTCACCCCGGCGTGGCTATACAGGCAATTCTCAAACGTCGCCCGCGGCAAGCCGCGATATTCTGCCAGCCACTCACTAACAGCGTCGGTGAGCAACGCATCATCGCTAGCATTAATCAGATAAAGTTCTGTGCGGTTACAGGTAGACAGAATGGCCGCTTCATCGACCCCCTCAATTCGGGACAAAGCCTGCAACGCCATTTCCATATGCTCAGGCACAAACGCGACTTGCTCCCGTACAGCAACAGGGGCAGAGGTGTGATTAACGCCCAAAACCAGCAAATTCATGCGCGGGGGAGACTACCGAACCGGGAAAAGGGGGCAATTCTAGCAAGTTGGCCACTAAAAGTGGATGCCAGCGAGCAGGTAAAACCACTTTGCGACGCGCTACGCGACGCGATCAGCCCATGCTAGAATCATCGCATGATGAATTTCAAACATACCCTTGGTATTGCTGCCGCTTTCGGCATGCCCCTGCTGTTGGGTGCCTGCGCACAAACACCGGCTGAAACACCGGCAATTGCACAGCCCGCCGCAGTGCCTGCTGAGCCGGAAAAACGACCGCTCAAACCCTTCCCTGAAGACAGCTTTTACGATCTGCTGGTGGCCGAGTTTGCCATTCGCCGGCAACACTATGATCTGGCACTCGATCATTATATGGAGCAGGCCTACCGCACCAAGGACAGCGGCATTATTGCAACGGCTGCCCGCCTGTCCCAGTTTGTGAACAATCTCGAAGCCGCCCTAGCCGCCACCGAGCTGTGGCTGCAGAAAGAGCCCGATTCCGCCGAAGCCCATTTCATCCGGGGAACAACACTGGCGCGCGCCCGCCGCCCACTGGACGCCCTCCCCCACATGGAAGCCGTGATCGGCTCCAGTGAAGACAGTAATTTCGCCAGCCTGGCCGCAAGCGCTCTGGCGCTGTCCGAAAACCAGCAAAAAGCATTTGAAACCCAGATTCGCGCCATGCTCGCCAAGCACCCCGACAATACCAACCTGAAAACCGGTGTGGCGCTGACCCTCCAATACCGAAATCAGGAAGAGGAGGCCCTGTTGCTGATTCGCGAGGTTCTGGCCGTTGCCCCGCTGGATATCCACGCGCTGCTAATTGAGACCCGGGTGTTGCAGCAACTGAACCGGATTGATGAAGCTATTGAACGCCTGCGATTCGCGGTTGACCAACATCCATACCACAAACGCCTTCGCCAAAATCTTGCCCAGCTGTATACCCGCAGCGATATCTTCCAGGCCAAGGCCCAGTACATGGTATTGCACAACCAGTTTCCGGAAGACAGTGCGATACAACTGGCGCTGGCGCTGGTAAACCGCGAAATCGGGGAATACGACGAAGCAATAGCACTGCTGAAAAACCTGCGCACCGACGCTGAACAGAAGAACCACGCCCTTTATTTTCTTGGCCGCATTGCCGAACAGCGTGAACAGTGGAGTCAGGCCCGTGAGTATTATGGTCAGGTAGGCATTGGCGAACAGCTCATCCCGGCGCTGACCCGGCTCGCAGCTCTGGACAACGAGCATCAGGGGCTCGCCAGCGCCAGGCGCACCCTGACGGAAGCCCGGCAGCGATTCCCACAGCTGCGCACCCAGCTCTACCTGGCTGAATCCGACCTTCTGTTTGACCAACGACAGTATAAAGAAGGCTACAATCTACTGACCTCGGCATTGGACAACGATCCATCCAATACCAACTTGCTATATGCCCGCTCTCTGTTCAGTGAGCGTCAGCGCAATCTTGACCTGATGGAACGCGATTTGCGCGTCATCCTCTCCAGCGACCCGGACAACGCCACTGCACTCAACGCATTGGGCTATTCTCTCGCCAATTTGACCGATAGACTGACCGAAGCCAAATCACTGATTAGCAAAGCTTTGCAGCTACGACCCGACGACCCCGCCATCCAGGATAGCTATGGTTGGGTGGCCTACCGGCTTGGCGACATGACACTGGCCCGAACCTATCTGGAACGCGCTTACGCCCAGACTCAGGATCACGAAATCGCCGCCCACCTCGGGGAAGTGCTGTGGCTCCTGGGCGAGCAACAGCAAGCCATCAGCGTGTGGCAAACCGGATTGCGGGACACCCCCGACAGTCTGATTATCAATGAAACACTACAACGACTGAATGTTAACCTCCCGACAGCAGAACAACCCTGATGCGTTTTAGAACTCTCTGTTTGGGCCTGACGGCCCTGATTGTCGCCGCCTGTGGCAGCACTCCAAAACAAGCCCCCCTGGACGAATCAGGCTACTGGAGCGTACAGGGACGGGTTGGCCTGTGGGCCCACGGAGAGCAGGAAAGCGCTAACTTTAACTGGCAGGATTGCAATGATCGCTACCGCATCCGCCTCAGCGGCCCGCTCGGCGTTGGAACTACCATTATTTACGGCGACGCCCAACAGGTCAGCCTGCACCGTGGCGGCGACCCGGAAGTAACGGCAGACTCCCCCGAAGCATTACTTGCCTCACTGGGCTGGGTTATGCCGGTCTCCGCCTTACGCTACTGGCTGCGCGGGCTGCCTGATCCTGACGCTCCACACCAGCAACACCCGCAGGAAGCGGGCTCGGCCACCGAGCTCACCCAATACGGCTGGACCATCCAATATCAACCAAGCTCCGAGCGCGCCGAACGCATCACCCTGGAAAGCGACAACGTTCGCCTAAAGTGGATGCTGCGCGATTGGCAGGCAAACGCCCAGTGCAACCGCCCGTGACAACGCTCAGTGTGCCTGCACCTGCAAAGCTCAATCTGTGCCTGAAAATCACGGGACGCCGCGATGACGGCTACCACTTACTGCAAAGCCTGTTTCAGCTGCTGGACTACGGCGATACGCTCCACTTTAGCGCTCACCCCAGTCCAGAGATCAACCTTACCCCGCCATTTGCAGGGGTGGCTCCCGCCGACAACCTCATTGTGCGCGCCGCCCGCGCACTGCAGGAAGCCACGGGCTGCCGGATGGGTGCCGACATTCACTGTGACAAAATACTGCCCATGGGCGGCGGCATCGGCGGCGGCAGCTCCAACGCTGCGACAACCCTGCTGGCCTTGAACCAACTATGGGACACACGCCTGAGCATTGATACGCTGGCCGAGATCGGCCTAAGCCTCGGCGCCGATGTACCGATCTTCGTGCGCGGCAGAACCGCCTGGGCCGAAGGTGTAGGTGAATTACTTTGCCCCGTTGAAATGCCGCAGCACTGGTACCTGGTGATTCATCCAGGCGTAAGCGTAGGAACTCGCGAAATTTTTTCACACCAGCAATTGACACGTAACAGTCGACCCATCAGAATAGCGGCCTTTCTTGAGCAGGGTGCCGGAAATGACTGCGAAAATGTGGTCAAAAACCTGTATCCAGAGGTGAAAAACGCCTTGGATTGGTTAACGCAATTCGCCCCCGCTCAGCTTACAGGTACCGGTTCGTGCGTGTTCGCACGATTTGCTGATGAAGCGTCGGCGCGAGAAGTTTTCGCAAAACGGCCGGCCAGTTACAGCGGCTTTGTTGCTCGCGGCGTTAATCGCTCGCCAAGCCACACTGCTCTGAACCTGAATTAACCAGTTTTGCTGGGGCGTCGCCAAGCGGCAAGGCAACGGGTTTTGATCCCGTCATTCGGAGGTTCGAATCCTCCC
>NZ_JBFJTH010000134.1:0-10617 GCF_041625495.1 Litorivivens sp.
GACATACCAAGCGGTTCTCGGATTCCCTCCTGATCGTCCACCACGTATTCCTGCGGCAGTATGTGCAACACTTTCTGATCCGCTGGAATCGCTACCGCCTGCGCGGCATCTATGACCCGCTCCAGATCAAGCGGATACACTTCACGGTCGCGAATCGCCACAATGCCGTGAGAATTGAGGCTGCGAATATGGCTGCCGGCGATACCGACGTATACGCTGTGAATCTGGCAGCCGGCCATTAACTCGGCCTCTTCCACCGCGCGCTGAATCGACTGAACCGTGGATTCAATGTTCACTACCACGCCTTTCTTCATGCCGCGCGACGGATGGGAACCAATGCCGACGATTTCAAGTACACCGTCATCATTGATGGAACCGACAATGGCCACGACTTTCGACGTACCAATATCAAGCCCAACGATCATTCGGTCTGTATGCGCACTCGCCATAATTACCTCCCAGCTTCCGCAGTGATTTGCGCATAAGGCAAAATGTTATTGTTCAAGAGCGAGCTCCCTTCCAGTCGACGGCGATACCGTTGATGTAACGTGTATCGACCTGTTGCACGTCGGCAAAGCGCTCATGCAATGCCTGTCGGTAAACCAGTAAAAAGCGTTTCATACTGTGCACCGGCCTTGTATTTCCCAAGCGTATCTCCACATTCTCGCGGGTTACGCCTACCCATTGACCCTTTTCATCCAGCGACAGCTGACCGAGTTGCAGCGGCGTTTCCGTCAACATCTGCGCGATTAACTGGTAGGCTTGCAGCACAGCAAGAGCAGAACTTTCCGGCCCTCTGAGCATGGGTAGCTCCAAATCTCGCGACAGCGTCGCAGGCGTAAATATCTCGCCGCGATTATTAATAAAACTGTCGCGCCCCCAGTAAGCAATGGGTGACTGCTCTTCAATAGTGATAGTTAACGACCAGGGCCAACTGCGCTCCACGCGAGCTGAAAACACCCAGGGTTCTTGCTCAACACTGTGCTTAATTTCATCGAGCGCCAGTGCGAAATACCCTTTATCCAGATGCGGAGCCACCCGTTCAATCAAATCCTCCCGCGCCACGTACTGCGCGTTGCCCGCAAAAGCAACACGCTCTACCGAGACACTGCCCACACTCAGGATGAGTTGCCCAAAGAATCCCAGCACCGCCACACATATGGCCAACGATAAGGTCAGCCGCAAAAGCGGAAACCAGTTGCGTTGCACCCGTGGACGATGACGCTTTGGTTGCGCGCCTCGCTTTTTAACTGGCTTATTCTGCTTTCTCGCCATCACAAAGCCTGCAACATGATTCGTAACACCAACTCATCAAAACTCCAGCCCATCGCGCGCGCAGCCATCGGCACCAGACTATGATCAGTCATCCCCGGGATTGTATTTACCTCCAGCAACTGAAATTCGCCTGTGTCGGCATCACGCATGACATCGACGCGCCCCCATCCACTGCACCCCACCGCGCGGAACGCTCGCAGTGCCAGATCTTGCAATTGCTGCTCTTCCTGCGCGCCGAGACCACAAGGACAGATATATCGCGTATCGTTCGACTGATACTTGGCCTGGAAATCGTAAAAGCGATTATTAGTTTCAAGCCGAATTGCCGGAAGCGCTTCGTCACCGACAATCGCCACGGTGTATTCAGCTCCGAATACCCATTTTTCTGCGAGGCTAACGCCATAGCGAGTCGCGCCGGCAACCGCCTCCGCCAGTTGCTCCGCAGAAGACGCGCGCATCATTCCAATACTCGACCCTTCGCATACCGGCTTGACAATACATTCTCCCAGCTGCGCAAACACAGTGGGCAAATCAGATGCCTCATCGACCACTTCAAACGCCGGTGTCGGCAGCGACTGGCCTGCCCACAACAATTTAGTGCGCAGCTTATCCATAGCTATTGCCGATCCAAGCACACCACTGCCGGTATAGCGCAAACCCATACATTGCAACGCGCCTTGCACCGTACCGTCTTCGCCACCGGGACCGTGCAATGCGACGAACACCAGTGCTGCCCGCTGGGCGGATTCCATCCACTGAGAATCGGCAGTGTCAATCAGCTCCGCCGCCAAGCCACTGCGCTGCAGCGATTCGAGCACGGCGTTACCCGAGCGCAGAGAAATCTCACGCTCAGCCGAACGACCGCCCGCTAGAACGACGAGTGGGCCATTCAGTCGCGAACGCACTTCGTCGATCAAGGTCTTTCCACTCATGAATGCCACGCCATATTTGCCAACTGCTGCGCTATTCCACCGACGTTGCCCGCCCCCTGAGTCAGCACAACATCGCCCGCACGAACGACTGATAACAGCACTTCAGACACGTCGTTCATGTCCTCAACAAAAATTGGATCGACTTTACCCAACTGCCGAATACTGCCGCACAGGCTGCGCGAATCCGCACCGGGAATCGGGCCCTCACCTGCGGCGTAAACATTGAGCATCAGCAACATATCCACATCGGACAACACGCGTACAAAATCATCGTAGAGATCTTTAGTCCGCGTGTACCGATGTGGCTGATAGATCATCAGCAGGCGGCGATCCGGCCACGCCTGACGCGCGGCGCGGATAGTAGCCTGCACCTCAGTCGGGTGATGCCCGTAATCATCCACCAGCGTTGCGACACCATCGCCCACTGCATAATCACCATATATCTGGAAGCGTCGACCCACTCCCTGATAGGTTTCAATACCCTTACAGATATGCTCGCTCGCAATGCCTTCATCCGTAGCAACGGCAATTGCAGCGGTGGCGTTCAAGACGTTGTGTAAACCTGGCTGATTCAGCGTCAGCGGCAACACATCACCTTCTGCACGACGCATTACCTCAAAGTGGGTTTTCAGCCCGTCTTTCACAACCTCCCGGATCTGGAAATCTGCATCCTCGCTGAAACCGTACGTCAGTATCTGACGAGCCATACTGGGCATCAGTTCGCGAATTACCGGATCGTCAACGCAGACCACCGCGACACCATAAAACGGCAGGTTGTGCAAAAATTCGATGAACGTGCGCTTCAACTTTTCGAAATCGCCGCCGTAGGTACCCATGTGATCTGGTTCGATATTCGTGATCACGGAAACCATGGGTTGCAGATGCAGGAATGATGCGTCGCTTTCGTCGGCTTCTGCCACCAGGTAACGACTTTCACCAAGCTTGGCGTTAGTACCGGCACTGTTCACTTTGCCGCCAATCACGAAAGTGGGATCTAGCTCCGCCTGCGCAAAAATATTGGTGATCATACTGGTGGTAGTGGTTTTGCCATGGGTGCCGGCAACGGCAATGCCATGCCGATAACGCATGAGCTCTGCCAGCATTTCCGCTCGGCGCACGACAGGTGTTCGCGACTCCTGCGCAGCGGCAACTTCCGGATTCTCCGGATTGATGGCGCTTGAGACCACAACGACATCGACGCCGGCAATATTTTCCGCCACGTGCCCAATCGCTACGGCGATACCATTACTGCGTAGATGCTCAACGGTCGACGTATCTTTGATATCAGAACCCGACACGGTATATCCGAGGTTTGAAAGCACCTCGGCAATACCGCACATACCCGCACCGCCAATACCGACAAAATGAATACGCTTGACCCGGCGCATTTCTGGAATAACAAAGGAATCTCCGCGCTTAGCCATGAGCCACCTCCAGGCAGTAGCCAGCAGCGACGGCAGCAGCATCCGGCTTGGCCAGTTGTCGCGCCGCCGTAGCCATCTGCAAAAGCGCGCCACGATTCTTTGCAGCGCCCATGAGTTTCTCGGTCAACAACTCAACCGATAGTGATGATTGCTCCAGAATTTCACCTGCTCCGTTTTCTTCAAGCCAGCGCGCGTTAGCGCGCTGGTGGTCGTCAATGGCCTGTGGCAGCGGCACCAACCACGAGGCAACACCGGCGGCCGTCAATTCAGCAACTGTCAATGCACCCGCCCGGCACAACACCACATCTGCCCACGCGTATGCTTCAGCCATATTGTCGATAAAGGCTTCGGCCTTAATTGAAATATCGGCGTCGATCCGCGCGTTTCGATAGGCCTCATTCATAGCCTCAATATGCGCCGCGCCCGTTTGATGCCATACATCCAACGCCAGGCCTTTGGGTAATTGCGCGACAGTCTGAGTCACCGCGCGGTTAATCGCCAACGCGCCTTGGCTTCCACCCAATACCAACAAACGCAACCTGTCGCGCTCAGCGCAACGTGTCTCTGGCGCTGGCAGCAAACTGATATCCGCACGCACCGGATTACCGATATGCACGGCTTTATCTCCGCCTAACGCTACCGGGTAACCGGTAAGTATTCGTCGTGCAAAACGCGCCAGCAGTCGATTGGTCGTACCCGGTACAGCATTCTGTTCGTGAATCAGTAAGGGTGTGCGAGTCAGCCAAGCTGCCAATCCACCGGGGCCGGCCACATAGCCACCGAGGCCGATAACACAGATCGGCTTGACCCTTCCGATTAGCACGACAGCGCTAAGCAGACTTTGCATTGCTTTTACTAGCGCCGTAATCCGCGATAAAAGACCTTTGCCACGTATGCCCTGTACAGGCAAAGTATGTAGCGTTATACCAGCTGCCGGCACCACACGTGCTTCGATACCGCGCGCCGTACCTAACCACTGAACCGCGACACCGCGATCCTGCAGTGCTCCGGCAACTGCCAGCGCCGGGAATACATGCCCGCCGGTACCACCGGCCATGACCAACACAGTTTCTACGGAGGCATCAACGCTCATGCGTACCTCCATTTTCCTGACTGATACGCGCAACCATGCTTGCCATGATTACGCAAACGAGAAGACTACTGCCGCCATAGCTCATGAAGGGCAAAGTTAAACCTTTTGTTGGCAACAGGCCGGTATTTACGCCTATGTTGATAAAAACTTGGGCGGCTAACATTATTGCTATGCCGTATGCGACAAAGCCATTGAACGGCATTCCTTTGAGTTCAGCATCGCGTGCGATACGCAAAATACGCGCTATAAAAATGGCGTACAAAGCCAGCACCAGCATGGCCCCAATAAATCCAAATTCTTCTGCCCAGATCGCGAACACGAAGTCGGTATGCGCTTCAGGTAGATAAAACAGTTTCTGTACGCTGTTACCCAGCCCGATGCCCATCCACTCACCACGGCCAAAGGCGATCAATGATTGGGTCAACTGATAACCGCTGTTAAACTGGTCTGCCCAAGGGTCGGTAAACGCCGTCAGGCGTTTCATTCGATACGGCGACACCATGACGGTAATCGCAAGCACTCCCGCGCTGGCAGCAATCACCGCAAGAAACTGCATCAGTTTGACACCCGCCAGGAATAACAGAGCCAAAGCCGTGCCTACAGTGACCACCGTGGCACCAAAATCCGGCTCCATCATCAGCAGCAGTGTCACCATGGCAACTACCGCCATCGGTTTCACAAAACCGGCGAATTTACTCTTCACCTCTTCGTGGCGACGCACCAGGTAGCCGGCCAGGTACAACACCACGGTCAACTTGACGAATTCTGAAACCTGCAGCGTTAATGGGCCGAAAGCCAACCAGCGACGACTGCCATTGACCTCGCGACCGATACCAGGAATTAATACAAGCGCCAACGCGATAAACCCGCCTAACAGGAGCAACCAGCTGTATTTGCGCCAGGCATCCATGGGCACCTGATAAGTCATTACGCCCAACACGGCCGCCAACCCCAGATAAAAGCCGTAACGCTTGGCAAAATAAAACGCGTCGCCATATTGTCTAGCCGCAAATTCAATAGACGCCGACGACATGGCCACAAAACCAATAATGAGCAGCGCAGCCAGCAGACCCAGGTACAAACGGTCCAGATACTGCGCGTCGGCGCGGTGCTGATTGATCGCCTCAAGCATGCGCACCTCCTGCTGCCAGCTGATTCACCGCATCAACAAAACAGGCACCTCGATGCTCGTAATTATCAAACATGTCAAAACTTGCGCAGGCGGGAGACAGCAGAACCGCGTCGCCTGACTGAGCTATACCTGCGGCCTGGGCCACCGCATCCTGCATTGTCTGTGCAAGCACAGTGGGGATGCGCGCTGCGACCATATCCAACAAGTCCTGAGCGGATTCGCCGATAAACACCGCACCGCGCCCTACTTTTACTAGGGCGTCCGCAACCGGCGAAAGATCCGCACCTTTCGCCTGACCACCCGCGATCAGTACAAGGCGGTAGCGTGACCCCAGCCCTTCAATTGAGGCAACGGCTGCGCCCACATTGGTGCCTTTGGAATCGTTAAAATAGTCCACGCCATTTACCTGGGCGATGAACTGACAGCGATTGGGCAAGCCACCAAAACGCGTCAACGCCTCTAGCATGGCTGCCATTGGCAGACCCACGGCGCGACCCAAAGCCAATGCAGCCAGCGCATTGGCCTGATTGTGGCGACCGGCAATACGCAATTCATCACATGGCAGCAGCGCATCGCCATCGCAAGCGAGGTATTCGCGGCCCTCTTGAATCAGCAGCCCAAACTGACCGCGATCAGGTTTCTGTAACCCAAAGCTGGCGACTTTGACATCCTCTGGTACCAAGGGCTGCGTCAGCATATCGTCACGATTAATCACCGCTTGTCGACAGCCGCGAAAAATGCGGTGCTTTGCCTGGTGATAGGCAACCAGCGAACCGTGATGATCGAGATGGTCCTCACTGACATTCAGCACGGTAGCCACTTCGGCCCCCAAATGAGCACAACGCTCAAGCTGGAAGCTCGACAACTCAACGACATAAAGTTCAACCGTATCATCGAGCAAATCCAACATTGGCGTACCAAGGTTGCCACCCACTGCAACGCGGCGACCGGCGGCCTCGGCCATCTCGCCGACAAGTGTCGTCACGGTGCTTTTGCCGTTTGAACCGGTAATTGCGACAATCGGTGCACTCGCGTGCTGCGCGAACAGATCCAAATCCCCTGTTACGCGAACACCCGCTTGGCTGGCACTGGCGATCGCTGGTTCACGCAACGAGACTCCCGGGCTTACATATAACTCATCCGCACCATCAAATTGACCAATGGTAAAGCGACCCAAGACAACCTCCACCTCGGGAAACTCAGCCTTAAACGCTGCCAGAGCGGGCGGCGCATCGCGATTGTCAGCCACGACAAAGCCCAGCCCTTTGGAGGCCAGAAATCGCGCGCAGGACAACCCGGTGACACCGAGGCCAACGATAACGCGAAGCTTGTCTGAGGCGATCAGGCTCATACTTTTCCTAACGCAGTTTCAGCGTTGCCAGTCCAAACAGCACCAATACCACGGTGATAATCCAGAAACGGACAATCACCCGCGGTTCAGGCCAACCTTTCAATTCATAGTGATGATGTATCGGCGCCATGCGAAATATCCGTCTGCCGGTGAGCTTGAATGAAGCCACCTGCAAAATGACCGATACCGTTTCAAGGACAAAAATGCCGCCCATGATGAAAAACACGATTTCATGGCGCGTAATAACAGCCACAGTGCCCAACGCCGCACCCAGTGCCAAAGCCCCCACATCACCCATGAAAACCTGAGCGGGATAGGTGTTAAACCACAGAAAGCCGAGCCCAGCGCCCGCCAGCGCGCCGCAAAATACAATCAGCTCGCCGGCGCCTGCGATGTAAGGAATATGCAGATAATCCGCGAATTTAAAGTGGCCCGTTACATAGGCGATAATGGCCAGCGCCCCTCCAACCATCACCGAGGGCAGAATGGCCAATCCGTCCAAACCGTCTGTCAGGTTCACTGCATTACTGGAGCCGACGATCACAAAGTAAGTCAACACAACAAACAGTGCGCCAAGCTCCAGTGATACATCCTTGAAGAAAGGAATGAACAACTGGGTATGGGCCGGCTCCGACGCCAGCGTATACAGGTAAAGTGCGGCCGCAAGTCCGCCGACCGATTGCCAGAAATATTTCCAGCGGGCTGGCAGTCCACGAGGATTGCGTTCAATCACCTTGCGATAGTCGTCAACCCAGCCGACCGCGCCAAAGATCAGCGTTACCCCCAGTACCGTCCACACATATGGGTTAGACAGATCTGACCAGAGCAAGGTACTGATAGCAATGGCCACAAGAATCAAGGCACCGCCCATGGTGGGCGTGCCTGATTTACTGAAATGGCTTTCCGGTCCGTCGCTGCGTACGGCCTGACCAATCTGGTGATAATTCAGCCGCCGAATCATGATCGGCCCAACCAGCAACGATATCGCCAGCGCGGTCAACACACCGAGAATGCCGCGGAATGTGAGGTACTGAAATACCGCAAAACCACTGACGTGTTGCGACAGGTAATCAGCCAATAGCATTAACATGTTGTTATTCCCCCAGCTACCTGAGAGTTGGCAACCGTCTTCACTACATCATCCATTCCCGAAGACCGGGAACCCTTCACCAAGACCGCATCGCCACTTTCAATTATATTTATCAGCGCAGCAGCCAAGGCCGCTCTATCTGGAAAATGCAAGCCATGCGGCACCACGGCTTCAGTGGCGTGCTTGGCGTGCTCACCGCAGGTAAATAACAGATCAATACCGGACTCCACGGCATAGCGGCCAACCTCATCGTGCAGCGCATCGCTGTCTGCACCCAGTTCTGCCATATCACCGAGCACGAGTATTTTCCGACCCTGACACTGAGAAAGCACATCGATGGCTGCTTTTACCGACGCGGGATTCGCGTTGTAACTATCATCAATCAACAAACCCCAGGGTTGCGCCGAGGGATAAAGGCGACCCGGCACTGGGGACAAACCAGCCAGCCCAGCGGCGATGTCCGCCATAGTTGCCCCCAGGCTCATCGCCGCGGCACTCGCAAGTAGCGCATTCATTACCATCGCTTCGCCGAGTAGAGGCATATGAACATCGGCCTGCTCACCATGCGCATGCAACACAAATTCGCAACCTTTTGCACCGGTTCTTATGGCAGATGCATAGACATCGGCGGTCGTGCTGCACAAGCTTACTGTCACTACCCGACCCGCCGAGGTGGAATCCTGCCATTGCTGCGCAAAGCGATCATCAGCGTTAATAACCGCGGTTCCGTGAGGCGGTAATGCCGTGTAAATCTCACCTTTGGTCTTCGCGACAGCCTCGATGCTGCCAAAGCCTTCAAGGTGGGCCGGCGCCGCCAATGTAATCAATGCGACTTCAGGTTGCGCGTACTGACACAGGTAGTGAATATCACCCGGCTTGGCCGCCCCCATTTCAATAACAGCAAGCTGGTGCTCAGGGGCAATTTCAAGGAGCGTTTTTGGTACGCCGATTTCGTTATTCAGGTTACCTCTGGTGGCAAGTACCGAAACCTTCTGTCGCAAAATCGTCGCCAGAATTTCTTTACAACTGGTCTTGCCACAACTCCCTGTCAATGCGGCAACCCGGCCACCAGCACGCACAAAACGCTGGCGGTTCAAGGCGGCAATCTGGGCAAGCGCTACCAGACTGTCTTTGACACAGAGCTGAGGCAGGTCGATATCACTCGGCGACTCAACAACGGCTGCGACCGCACCCTGCTGCGCCACTGCGTTAACAAACTGGTGGCCGTCGAAATTCTCACCTCGCAAAGCCACAAACAGATCACCGGCAGCAATGTTGCGCGAATCAGTACTAACGTTTTCCACCGTGCCGTCAAAAACCCCATCGGCACCGATAGCGTGAGCGATTTCCTGTAAAGGCAATGGAGCCATCATGTCCGCTGCCTCCTGGTAAGGGCCAATCGCGCGCACTGCACATCACTAAACGGCAGTCGCCGTCCGGCGGACTCCTGATAGTCTTCGTGTCCTTTACCTGCAATCAACACCAGGTCACCTGCCTGGGCTGAAGCAATAGCGAACTCAATCGCCCGCTTTCTGTCCGCATCTTGGAGAATCGGGGGCTGACTCAAACCGGCGCGGATATCGGAAAGTATGGTGTCTGGAGATTCACTGCGCGGATTGTCGCTGGTGATCACGATGCGATCGGCTAACTGCTCAGCAACGGCAGCCATCAAAGGACGCTTACTGCGATCACGGTCACCGCCGCAACCAAACACACACCAAAGTTTGCCGCTACAATGGGGCCGCAAACTCCAGAGCACCTGCTCCAGTGCATCCGGTGTATGCGCGTAGTCAATTACTACTTGTACGCTATCTACCGGTGGCAGTCTCTCCAGACGACCGGGCACGGCTTGCAAGCTGGAAACGCCCGCGGCGATAGCCTTTAAAGAGATGCCTTCACAGCCGAGGACGGCAACGACAGCCAGAATATTTTTCAGGTTGACTACACCGCATAAGCCCGAGTTCAATGTGAACTCCCCCCACGGTGTCACAATACGCGCCTCAATGCCTTTACTGTGATAACGGATGTCTAACGCCCGTATATCCGCGCTTCCGCCCAGCCCGAAACTGACAACATTAACGCTTGTGGGAATTCGCTCGCGCAACCGCTTACTGAAACTATCATCGCGATTCAGTACGGCATTTTTTAGTCCGGGTAGGGCAAACAGACGGGATTTAGCCTCACCATAAGCCTCCATGGTGCCGTGGTAATCAAGGTGATCCTGAGTCAGGTTGGTGAATACTGCCGTGCTGAACTGAATGGCTGCTACCCGGTGCTGCACCAAGCCATGAGATGAAACTTCCATCGCCGCCCACTGCGC
>NZ_JBFJTH010000135.1:0-10567 GCF_041625495.1 Litorivivens sp.
ACCTCTGCCAAGTATCTGGATTCACTGGCCAAGAAAAACGTACGCCCGATTGAGCGTTTCGATTTCCCACACCTAAGAACGCTGTTTTCGACCGGATCTCCGCTGTCAGCCGATGGCTTTGTCTATGTCTACGACGCATGGAAAAGCGATGTGTGCCTGTCCTCGATTTCCGGTGGAACCGATGTTATTGGCTGCTTCGTTGGGGCTAATCCAATTGGGCCGGTCTATGCGGGTCAGTGCCAGAAAAGGCATTTAGGTCAGGATGTGCAGGTCTACAACGAAGCGGGAGAAGCGCTGTTAGGTGAGCCAGGAGAGCTTGTTTGTCGAACTGCGCATGCAGGCATGCCTCTCGGGTTTCTGAACGATCCCGGTAAGGAGCGCTATTTCAACGAATATTTCAGTAAGTTCGACAATGTATGGTACCACGGCGATTGGGTTGAGTTGACGCCAGAAGGCGGCATGATTTTTTATGGGCGTTCCGACGCCACGCTAAATCCAGGTGGCGTGCGTATTGGTACCGCTGAAATCTATCGTCAGGTAGAAAACATTGACGAAATTCTTGAGGCGCTGGTCATTGGTCAGAACTGGGACAACGATGTTCGGGTAATCTTGTTTGTTCGGCTCCGTGATGGGGTTGAATTGAATGAGGCGCTGGTGCAGCGAGTCAAGGCGGAGATACGCGCAAATGCCACACCGCGTCATGTGCCGGCAAAAGTGATTGCGGTTAGTGACTTGCCGCGAACCCATTCAGGAAAAATTTCAGAGCTGGCTGTGAAAAACACGGTGCACGGCCGGCCGGTCAAAAACCGCGATGCGCTGAGTAATCCGGAGGTGTTGGAATTGTTTGCCGGAATGCCGGAACTGCAGATCTAAGGCAGCGCGTTGCGGGACGTTATGTACTTTGCATTAGATGCTTTGTAAATACGGCGCTTCTGCGTGAAGCAGAAGCGCCGTGGATTCAAGCAGCGCAAAGGCTAGTTGCCAAAGTTATACCGCAGTCGCGCACCAACCATTTTCGGCAGGCCGACCTGTACAGACTCAAAACTGAGGGTGTTGTAGGTGCCTGAGATATAGGTGAGATATTCTTCGTCGCGGACGTTGGTGGCGAAAACCGACAGATCAAAGTCGCTGCCCATTATCGATAGCCAGCTCGCGTTATAGTTAATCAGGTCGTAGGACGGCAGAATGGCAAACGGTGATGCGCTGCTGGCAGCCGCGCGCTGCTCGCCAGTGTGAACATAGGTCATGCTCGCGCTGAGTACGCCCCATTCGGCCGGAATGGGCAGCTGATAGTTTAGCGTCGCTACCCAGGCTTGCTCGGCGGCAAATGGCAGCTCATCGCCCTTGTCGGCGATGGGAGTGGCTGTCTGAGAGGCAATAAAACCGGAGAAGGGGTCGCCTGAGGCAGCTGTTACTGCGTCATTCACTTTTTGCGGGTCAATGTTCGCCGCCTCTACGAGCTTGGTGTCGAGTTCAGAGTAGGACAAATTGACGGTCAAGCCTTCATACAGTTGCACCATGGCTTCTATTTCAAAGCCTTTTATTTCTGCTTCCCCGGCGTTGGCAACAGTCGTGGTAGGCCCGGCGGTTGCTGAGATATAGCCGTATTGAAGCTGCATGTCGGTGAGTTCGTTGTCAAACACAGCGATGTTGAAGCGCCCCGGGAACCAGCCGCCGAAACGACTCTTCAGGCCGATTTCGTAGGTGTCCACGGTTTCGTAATCGTGAGAGTCTAGGCCCGGGTCTGCTGCCAGGTTGACACTGCCTTGGCGGTAACCACGAATATATTTGCCATACACCATGACATCATTAATGGGCTGGTAGCTTACTTCGATCATACCGGTTGGGGCGTTACTCTCCTGCTCCGGCGTGGAGATCGACACAATGGGGTCCGGATTGCGATTTTCTCCGGTGAAAGTATGGCGTCGTTTGATGCCAAAACCTCGGGTCTCGTCCCAGGTGTAACGCAGGCCGGCGGTAATGCTGAGGGTTTGTAGCAAATCGTAACTTGCCTGGGCGTAAATGGCTTTGTTGAGAAACTCCGTTTTGTATTCTTGATCCAGCACGCTGCCCAAGGTGCCATTGGTTATATCAAAACAGTTGTAGTCGTTCGGGTCGGCGCTTTCTATGGTCGTGAGATCACATGAGATAAGGCCGGCAGATGTATTCCCGGAAAAACCGTCAGGCTTGCTGCTCTCGTAGTAGGCGCCGCCTTGCCAGATTAAGCGGCCGTCAAAAGAAATGCCCTGTAATTGGATTTCTTCTATCCAGCCGACCTGACTGGTTACCGGAATGTCAGGGCTGGGAACCGAGACACCCACAGCGAACTCGCGTCGTGGATCAGCACCGGGAAGCGGGGCGGGGAATATACCGCCTAATGCAGTTAGACCTGCGGCGGTTTCGGTAAACTGTGTGCCGAAGATATCGGAGCCGTTTTCAGTTTCCAGATGTGAATACGCCAGAATGTTTTTCAGTGTAACGGTGTCACTCAGATTCCAGGTAGTGGTGTTGATGACGCGCTTTTCCTGGATGGTTGTGATCGGTGTGGCGATGGTGCTAACCAGATCGTACCAGCCGCGCTGCCCCATCGCTTCCTGACGTTCCAGCTGCTGAGCACAGGCGGGGCCGGTGAGCGCGTAAAAGGTATTGACGCTCGGGTCTGCGTTGTCATTGCAGGTAAATAGCCGCGACGTATAGCCCTTTGATTCCGAGTCTACGACGTTGAATATAGTGTAGTTTTCCAGATCGTCGGTGATATCCCAGACGACACTGAGGCGCAGTGCAGTGTAGTCCGTGTTGCCAAGCGCCTCCGCACCGATGTTGGCAACGTTGTTAAGATGGCCGTCGCGTTCGTTCTTATCCACACCAAACCGAATCTTGAAATTGTCGGCAACCGGGAAGTTGACCACCCCCTGGAGTCGGCTTATTCCCATGTCGCCATCTGACAGTTCAATATAGCCTTCAAATTCATCGGAGGGCTTGTTGGGTACCAGCAGTACGGCGCCGCCAGTGGTGTTGCGACCAAACAAAGTGCCCTGGGGCCCTTTAAGTACCTGCACATTCTGCAGATCGTAGAAGTAACCTGGACCTGCGCCGTCACCAGAGGTTTGTGAGGTTTGGCCGCGCGGTGCGACGACCTCGGCAAAGTAGGTTGCTACCGATGCAGCGGTTCGCAACGATTGTGTAAAACCACGTAACGAAAAGGAGGTGTTTTCATTCCCAAAACGCGTGTTTGTACTCAAAGAGGGAGTATAGGTCGCAAGATCCGCCGCATTGGTCATGTTGGCGTTGGCGATCTGTTCGTCGGAGAAAACGGTAATGGAGATGGCAACATCTTGCGCGCTTTCTTCGCGTCGTGTTGCCGTAACGATAACCTCTTCCAAAGCCGAGGTTTTTACCTCGCGGGTATTGTTAGTGTTAGTGCCGTCCTGGGCATACGCTGCGCTTGCAGTTAGTGCTGCAGCGAGACTGGCGCACTTAGTCCAGGTGATTTTCCCGTACCGCATTGAGCACCTCCTTCTTTATTATCATGTTCGTCAGCATTTACAGCATACCATGTTTCATATTTAAGTCATCATCAGTGTTGTATAAATAAGCGGCAGGTTGGCAGTCATTCCTGCCTCTGCTGCTTATCAGGTATACGACGCGGGCAGGCTAGCATGGGTCTGTGTAGCGAGGATGTGGCCAGTTGATTGCGGCTGATATGCCTCTTGACTGCAGCCGCGACGATGGCGTCACGCAGCCAATCGTGTAGCCGATGCAGGCAAGTTTGGGAGGGCCGCCGGCGACAGAGAGCCGCCGGCTTGGTTACGTACCTTAAAAGTTGTAGCGCAGGCGAGCGCCGTACATACGCGGCAGGCCCATCTGACGAGAGGTAAACCCGAGCGAACCGTCAGTACCGGACAGGTACACCTCGTACTCTTTATCCTGAACATTGGTGACGAAAAAATTCAGGTCAAGCGGTACGCCAAACATATCGTTCCAGGTGATGTTGGCGTTGATCAGACTGTAGGGGTCGAGCACATCAAAAGGTGTACTGCTACCAGAAGACTGACGCTGTGCGCCGGTATAGATGTAGGTCGCGCCCACACTGATCATGCCAATTTCGTGTGGTAAAGGCAGGCGATAATTGACGTTGGCGGTATAGGCTTTGTCCTGCGCGAAAGGCAGGGTTTCACCCACGTCTGCACTGGAGCTGTAGGTGGCGCCCGCGATGGGGCCGCCGGCTGCAGCCACTTTGTCGCCGTTGTCGTCTTGCTCCAGCAGTTCGGTTATCAAGCGCGAGTACGACAAAGCCAGCGACAGATCTTCGGTTAACTGAAAATACGCTTCAATTTCGCCGCCTCGAATTTCGGCACTGCCGGCGTTAAAAATCGCGGTAGTTGGCCCCTTGGTGGGGGATACGTAACCACCTTGCAGCTGCATGTCGGTGAAGTCGTTGTCAAAAACTGAGACGTTAAAGCGGCCAGGAATTGGCCAGCTAAACGTGGTTTTGGCCCCAAGCTCAAAGGTATCAACAGTTTCTTTGTCGTGGGTCTGGATGCCGAAGTCGGCGGCCATATTCACGCTACCCTGGCGGTAACCGCGCACGTATTTTCCGTACACCATAACGTCGTTCCATGGGCGAAACTGCAATTCAAACAGCCCGGTGGGTGCTTCGCTGTGCTGGGATGCGCGCTCGTTGGCGACAATGGGGGCCTGACGTGCTGTGCCGGCAAAGGTATGGCGGAAAAAACGGATTTGTCCGAGTGTGTCATCCCAGGTATACCGCGCGCCGGCTGTAATGCTGAACCACTCTAAAACGTCATAGGTGGCTTGGGCATAGACGGCCTTGTTGCGATATGTCGTTTCGTTGTAAATCTGTGAAACGCTGCCCAGTACCCCGCCGGTAGCGTCAAAGCAGTTGTATTGATTGGGGTCGCCAGTGGCAATGGTGGATAGATCACAGGAAATCAAAATGGCAGCGTCGTTGCCGCTGACACCATTGGGCAGGCTGTCTTCGTAGTAGAGTCCTGCCTGCCAATCAAGACGGCCGTCGAAAAATAGGCCTTGCACCTGGATTTCCGCAACGCGTCCCTGCTGGTCGGTAACCGGGCGATCGGGGCTGGTCAGTGAGATACCGGGTGAGAATTCCCTACGGGGGTCGACTAAGCCGGGCACGGTCGCGCCGGGAATGCCCATGCCTAGGAGGGCTGCCTGGGTTTCCGTAAATTGGGTGCCGAAGATGTCCGAGGTGTTTTCCGTCAGCAGTTCCGAGTAGGCCAGGATGTTGTTGATCGTAATGGTTTCTGTGATGTCCCAGCTGAATTTGTTGATGATGCGCAAATCTTCAATCAGCGCGATGGGTTTGGAAACTGTGCTGACGACGTCAAACCAGCCGTCCTGACCTGTGTCACGCTGACGTTGCAGTTGCTGTTGGCAGCCGACGCCGGTGAAGGCTACGACCGGGTTTTGGGTTGGGCTTTCGTCGGTGCAGTCGAATAATCGCGATGTTGTGCCGTAGGTTTCGGAATCAGCGTAATTGATGACGGTGTAGTTTTGGATATTGTCTGTCACATCAAACAGCGCGCTGGCGCGCAGAGCGGTGTAATCTGCGTTACCCAGTTCGTCTGAACCAATACCGGTGATGTTGTTGAGATGGCCGTCACGCTCTTTGATATCAAGGCCCAGGCGCAGTTTAAAGCGCTCTGAGATTGGCAGATTTATAACCGCTTGCTGTTGGCGCAGGTTGTAGTCGCCGGCACTGAATTCAACGTAAGCTTCAAATTCATCGGCGGGCTTGCGGGGCACGAATAAAATGGCGCCACCGGTGGTGTTACGACCAAAAAGGGTTCCTTGGGGGCCTTTTAGTACCTGAATGTTTTCCAGGTCAAACATGGTGCCGGGCCCGGCACCATCGCCCGAGGTCTGTACGTTTTGGCCGCGTGGTGCGGCAACTTCCGCAAAATACACGCCGACAGACGCGGTGGTGCGCAGTGCTTTGGTAAATCCGCGCAGAGAGAAGGAGGCGTTTTCCGGCCCAAAACGGTTATTGATCGACAGCCCGGGGGTGTAGTCAGCCAGATCACTGGAATTTGTCATGTTGGCATTGGCAAGTTGCTCCTGACTCAGCACTGTCATTGAGATCGCGACATCTTGCTGACTTTCGGCGCGGCGCTGGGCGGTGACAATCACTTCTTCCAGGGTGGCACGTGCAGCGGCCTGTTCCTGGCTCAGTGCGGGGAAGGAAATCGCGCTAATAGCGGTACCTGCCGCTATTCCTGCAATCGCGGTAACACGATTTAATTTGTATGGAAACTTGTCTGGTTTTTGCACGGCTTCCTCCGGCCTATGGTGTTATCTTGGCTTAAAATCTGGGGATTTATGTTCTTGTGAAACTTTATAGTTCATATGTTTCATCCGTACATATTTGAACTGCGACTTGCATAATAGGCGCGGATGTTTATATTAGTCAACAGTGTTGTTAACATGTTGATTTGCCAAGGGCCGTGTTTTTGCAGGCGGTCATTGGCGGCGCTGCACGCATATATTGAGGTTTATACAATGACAGAAACAAAAAGAGTGGCGGTGGTGACCGGTGGTGCGTCTGGGATTGGCGCAGCCTGTTGCCGGCGACTTGCGAAGAGTGGTGTGGATGTTGCCATCTGGGATCTGAACGAAGAACTGATGGCAGAAGTGGCCGAAGATGTTCGGGCTCTTGGCCAGCGCGCTATCACCAGTAAAGTGGATGTCTCCGACCGAGCCGTGGTTAAAGCGGCGGTGGCGGAGGCGCGTGCTGAGTTGGGGCCGGTTACCATCATGGTCAATTCTGCGGGCGTTCATGCCACGGGCGCTATTACCAAAATGACCGATGATGAATGGAATCGAGTGATCAATATCAATCTGAACGGTTCATTTATTGTTACCCAAGAAGTGCTGGACGATATGATTGCGGAAAACTGGGGTCGTATTGTTTATATCTCATCGTCGAGCACACAGACCGGTTCGCCAAATATGGCGCATTACGTTGCGTCAAAAGGCGGTGTTATCGGTTTGACTAAAGCGTTGGCAGTAGAGCTGGGGCCGAAGGGTATTACGGTAAACAACGTGCCGCCAGGATCGGTGGATACACCCATGCTGCGTAACCTTGAAGCCAAAGGCGGTTTGCCAGGCGGTGCGGAAGCCATTGGTCTGCGTAACCCGGTGCAGCGTCTGGGTACGCCGGAAGATATGGCGGCCGCGGTTGCCTTCCTGGTATCAGAAGAGGCGGGCTATATCACGGGTCACACCTTGAGCGCCAACGGTGGTCGCTACATGAACTAACGCTATTCGACAGTGCTGTTGAATAGTGTCAGGCGCTTGGTTATGCTGCGATGCCTACGCATATCGGGTGCCATTCTCTTCGGCTAGTGGCTGGCGTTGAATGGCGCTGAATTTCGAAACCTAAGGACTTCACTAATGAAAGCAATCCTGATTGAGAAAACTGATGACGGCCAAACCGTTGCCGTAAAAGACTTGGATCAAAGTGCGTTGCCAGAGGGCGATGTGCTGGTAAAGGTCGATTATTCCACCATTAATTATAAAGACGCGCTGGCCATTACCGGAGCTTCTCCGGTGGTGCGCAAGTGGCCGATGATGCCCGGTATTGATCTGGCTGGAACTGTGGAAGAAAGCAGCCACGCCAACTGGAAAAAAGGTGACCGCGTTGTGTTGAACGGCTGGGGCGTCGGTGAGACCCACGAGGGTGGCCTGTCTCAGTATGCGCGTCTTAAAGGTGACTGGCTGGTTGCGTTGCCGTCGGCATTTGATGCCCGTCAGGCGATGATTATTGGCACTGCTGGTTACACAGCGGCGCTGTGTGTTGAGGCGCTGGTAAATCACGGTATCAAACCGGAAGACGGGGATATTTTGGTAACGGGCGCCAGTGGTGGCGTTGGCAGTATCGCGATTGCGCTGCTGGCAAAAGCCGGGTTCAGTGTGGTTGCGTCTACAGGTAAAACGAGTGAAGAAGCCTATCTGAAAGGTCTGGGCGCCAAGAGCATTATCGATCGCGCTACCTTGTCAGAAGCTGGTAAACCCATGCAGAAAGAGATCTATGCGGGCGTGGTAGACGCCGCCGGTGGCAATACGCTGGCCAATGCCTGTGCCCAGACCAAGTACCGTGGCGCCGTGGCGGCTTGTGGCCTTGCAGAGAGCCCCAAATTTCCAACCACAGTGATGCCTTTTATTCTGCGGGGCGTAACGCTCTATGGAATTGACAGTGTGATGGCGCCGTTGGCTGTACGAAAGCCGGCGTGGGATCGCCTGGCCCGTGATCTGGATGCCGATCTGCTTGAGTCTGTCGCGACCGATATCAAGCTTGCTGACGCCCTCGATGTCGCCAAGGATGTACTGGCCGGCAAGATCAAAGGCCGCCTGGTGGTTGACGTTAACGCTTGATCCTCCGTTTCCTTCACCTCTCTTTCATAGGAAGAGAGGTGAAGCTTGCTTCCAAAACTACAATCGCTTACTCATACGAATACGCGATGAAACTTCTTCCCCTGATGTCTATTTGGGTTTCGCGACCGCTGTGCTGCGTCGTTTGGCTGCTTTTATATGCACATCACTGTTGACTAAATGTGTCGGTCCTTTTTATAGTCGTTGAATGGTTGCGAGGTTTTCCTTCTCCCAGCCTATAGCGATTACAGAGGGAAATAACGATGCATAAACCCCCACTCGCCCCGAAGTCACTGCTATTGGCTTGTGGTCTAATTGTGTCTGCTGTCAGTGCTCAGTCAGCTCCTGGCAGTGCGGCGCGGAGTATGATAATTGAGGAGGTAATTGTTACCGCTGAGCATCGTCAGTCGTCATTGCAGGACACCCAGATTTCACTGACGGCATTCTCCGAACAGAAAATCGCAGACCTTGGCTTGAGTAACGCCTCAGATATCGGCAGTTATACCCCCAACCTGACCATCTCCCCGCAGATCGGCGGGCGCAACGGCTTTGCGGTGAATATTCGCGGGGTGCGCAATGGTGAAACCCTGATTTCATTCGAGCCTGCGGTCGGGCTGTATTTGGACGGTGTGTTGATCGCAAAAAATTCCGGTGCCTTGCTCGATGTTGCCGATCCCGAGCGGATAGAAGTATTGCGTGGACCGCAGGGAACACTGTACGGCCGTAATACCATCGGTGGCGCAATCAATGTCGTTACCAAAAAACCGAGTGATGAATTGGAAGCGCGTTTGTCGCTGACCGCAGGTAGTTATAGTCAGCGCGATATTAAGGGCATGCTGAATCTACCCTTGCTGAGCGATAGCAGCCCGATTGGCGCCTTGAATTTGCGTCTGGTCGGCGCAAACTACGAGCGCGACGGTTTTTACGACAATACCTTTGCCGGTGCCGAGAGTAGTGAAGTACAAGATAGGAACCGGGATGTCGCCTTGGTCCACCTTGAGTGGCGGCCAGATGAGAGGTTCAGCGCACGTTACAGCTACGACCGCACGGAAATTGATGAAATACCGCTGCCGTCGTTTGTCACTGTTATAGATGAAAATCATGCCACCGGTGCGGACCTGGAGCCGTATCGGGTAGAACAAGGAAAGCGTCCGGAAGAAGGCAGTTGGGATGGCCGCATGTTTGGCATCAGTGATGTGGAAGGCCACGCACTAAACCTCTCGGTTGAACTCGGTGAAAGTCTCTCACTGACTTCCATATCCTCTCTGCGGACCGTGGAAATCGACGGTGGCGGTGATGCCGATGGTGCGCCGATTCATCGTTTTCATACCCTGGATTTTTCCACATCTGAAACCTTTACTCAGGAATTTCGTCTGCTGGGTGAAGCGTTAAATTCGCGCCTGAGCTATGTTGTTGGTGCTTACTACCTCGATGAGGACGGTGAGCAGGATAACTTTATCAACCCTTATGTAGCGGCCGCGCCCGGTGTATTTGTTTTTTTTGAGCGCACCGACAGCGCCGACTTTGACGTGCAGGCCAGAGCGTTGTACGCCCAGGCCATCTATAATCTGAGCGACAGCTGGGATGTGACAGCTGGGGTGCGCTACACAGAAGAAGATCGAGCGATGTCCAAAGTGCGTACGGATATACTCAGGCAGCCCCTGCTAGGCTTGCCGCTTACAACAACTCGTACGCATTACCCGGAAACCGAACGTAGCTTTACAAACGTATCGCCGATGGCCTCCACTAGCTATCACTGGAACGATCAAGTAATGGCCTATTTCAAGGTGAGCCAGGGCTACCAGTCAGGTGGTTTTAACTCGCGCGATGCGGACGCTCGCGATTTCGCTCGGGGTTTTGATGAAGAAACCCTGACAGCCTATGAAATTGGTTGGAAAGCCACTTTTGCCGATCAGCGGATTCGCTTAAACGGCGCCGTATTCCACAGCGATTATGCTGACAAGCAGGTTAATGCGTTTAATCAGGAAACCGCTGCCAGTGTTATTCGCAATGCCGGCGTTGTTGAAATTCGCGGACTGGAATTGGAGTTTGTGACCCTGCTTACCGATTCGCTGGAGGCCGGTTTGGATTATGGCTACACCGATCCCGAATACGTTGAGTACGACAATGGCCAGGGCGGCGATCTGACCAG
>NZ_JBFJTH010000136.1:0-10465 GCF_041625495.1 Litorivivens sp.
CAGCCGCAACCGCAGCAGTGATCGGAGCTGCCGAGGGTTTCGGCTCTACCCCATAAACGGGGGATGGGCATTCATCTCACCCTGTTGATTATCCCGTCCCATCCACAATGGGCCAGCACTCTTAATCTGTAATTTTCAAAGTTTCTAAAACCATACGCTCGCCGTGACATCATTTCCATCTTGTTGTGGAAGCCCTCCGTGATCCCGTTGCTCTTGGTGAAACGCCACATCGCTACGATAGGTTGTAGCCATGACTTTAAGGTTGCCGCCAGCGCCTTTAACGGGCTCGCTGCCAACTGATTAATCAATGCCATGAAGGCCGGCAACTTGGCTTTGGCTCTGCTTCTTGTCAGCGTTTTGAGCAGCATAAAGCGAACCAGGCGCTGCTTGGCCACATACAGCTTCTGCAACACCGGGTAGGCCGACAAATAGTTCATCAAGTTGGCGTGCTGCTCGTCACTCAGCCGCCATTGATGGCGACGCATGAGGCTAATCAGCCCGCGGTTCTTCCTGCCTTCCGGGTCATGCTGTTGCCAGACCTTCAGGAAGTGCTGGTTAATCAGTCGCACCACATGAAAACGGTCGGCCACAATGGTGGCATTGGGGAAGTAACGACGGGCGATGCTGCGGTAGGTCTGCGATAGATCCATCACCACCACCTGAACACGCTCTTTGCCTTCTAAGTGCCGTAAATAGCGGCGCAAACTGGGTTCTGAGCGCCCCAGCTGGACATCAAATATCTTGTGGTTCCTTAGGTCTGCAAAGGTTGTAGCGTAGCCCTTCTTGCGCGTAAAGAAATGCTCATCAATCCCCAGCACCCGAGGGCAGGCGCGGCGGTCACCCTCGGAGCGCTTCTGGCTGACATGATGCTGATACCAGCGCTCAACCGTCGCGGGGCTGATCCGATGGGTCAGCGAAAGCTTGCGCTGTGTAACACCGCCATCGTGGGCCTCAAAAACTTCCAGCCGATACGCTTCCGAGGCTCGATAACGGGGTCTGATGCCGGTAAAGGAATGCCGAAAATAGCGCCGGCAGCCCCGGCAGTGGTACTTAGGCACCCGCAGATGCAGTGTCAGCACCTGATTGCCCTGGCGGGTATGCTTTACGGTACGCCAGTAGGACGCCTTGATCCGCAAACCCGGCACCTGGCAGTGCTTGCACGGCGGCCTGAAACTCGGCTTGGCCCACACCTCAATACTCTGTGTGCGCACTACCCGTTCAATCTCAAGGCCGGGTATGCCTATAATCCTTCCTGCGTGGGACATCGGTATTCTCCATCAAACTGTTTCTTCGCAAATTCAGTTTAATGAATGCCGGTGTCCCCCGTTAATGATGAAGAGCCCATTTTTCCCGCTACACAGAAATTACGTTCAAGTCTCAAATTCGATCCTGGGCTTCGCGCCTTTGCTTAGATCCACTTGGGGCTGACAGAGCAATAGCCGCGACGACTCTACCCCGCCACTCTCCATGACCAATGACTTGAAGCTCTCTCCACGCGCCTCGCTGATTACTTTTAACTCCTCCACATAGGCCTCATCGGAAATCCCGCTATCTGCACGCGCTAGATCCGCTACAGTGGCTACAGCACACACCTTTACCTGAGTATCAGGTTTGTCTTTAAGTAGGCGAGTAAACTCGTCGATAAAGGTCTTATGCTCTGGCAGGTTCTCAATCGCACCCGGCGAATAGATCAGATCCTGAAATTTCACCTTAAGCATGTACTCGCCAGCCATCATCACTACCGATAATACGTTTGCATATGGTACGAAGGTTTCCACCAGATAAGACTGCGCCGACGACATGATGGCTTTCTTACTAACCAGCGCAATAAAGCTGGCTGGGCCAAACCCCGGCTTTTCAATATCTCCTGTCAACGGAACCTTGAGTTTAAAGTTCCCTTTATCATCCATTAACATGCCTAACGCCGAGTTCAACGGCATCGCCCCCTGGTCTTTCAGCAAATTGGGCTGCGCGGCATCTTTGGATGACAGTTTCAAGCCGCGAATAGAAAGCTTCGATTCGCCATCAATAATATTGTCGACTATCTCAAGCTTAATCTTGGTATCGAATTGCCCACTTAGCATCTCGAAACCCAACGCTTTTTTCAGATACGGCGATACCTTTGGCAGCGAGTACTCTCGAACATTTGCATTGGCTTGAAAGTTTACTTTCTCTGCAAAGGGCTGCATGGAACCAACGATCTTTGTAGACGCGTACTTATCTGTTTTAACTTGAATATCAAACGTCATCTTTCGATCTGGGTGACGACTATCAAGCTGACTGACCTCGAACTTCGTAAACTCTATTTTTTGCCTAAACACGGGCTTAACACTCGAATCAATAAAGTTAAAATGACTGCCATCCGAAACGGCCAACTGATTTATACTGTAGGTCAACGGTGCATTGCGTTCTTCAACTGGAGAATCAGCCGGCTGTTCCAGTTCCACAGTCTTAATACCTTCGATGGCTCCTGTGTCTTTAGTGGCCGGCTGTTCTAGCGCCACCAAATTTGAGGGCTTCTTATCACTATCCAGATGTACCGAACCATCAAGGCCATCAAATCGCATTGTATCAACAGCCATGTGCCCATCTTTAAAATCTAGCTTAATAACGCTAACTTTATCGATAGCAGCAATCGCTTGCATCGCTTTCTTTTTATCGGCGCCTGAATCGGGCGCGTCCCCCTTCTCAGATACCAATAGTTTATCGACAACAGTCTTCCCAATCGCTAATTCCGGAAAATCTACGAAAGCAAGCTTGCCATCTGCGATATCGAGGGAAGCATATTGAAGCAACGTATCGCGTCGATTTTCTGACGAGATACGCGTTAATTTACCGCCAACAGAAAATTGCGCATCAACCTCAGGCGCAGAATCCTCTCGAATTTCAAGACGCCCACTGTTGATGATCGCTATGAGCGCCTCACTATCCAATGCCACGCCATTTCCAACAGCAGAAAGATTGGAGAACTGCACCTTCAGTTCCGGTACATCAAGCAAAATAGAAGACTCATCAAAATCGATATGCTGGCGAATATTCACATCAACAGATCCCGACACATCGCTGACGTACTCTCCCAATAGATAGCCGACTCGACTCAACGGATAGTTATTCATACTAAAATCTATTTCGAGCTGGCCGGCACGCGATTTAGCCCCAAGAGACGCGACCATAGATAGCGGCGCGCCGTCAACTACCGCACTAAGCGACACCGTAAAGCTCTGTGAGTGCTGATCTATTGCGACAGCGCTGACGATCAACGACTCAATTGTCAATTGATGTCGAACCCCAATATTGTCAATTGCAATTGAAATATCGTCGAATTCGATTTTTTTCGCATTAACACGCCAAATGGATTCCTTCGGCAAATCCAGTTTTTCGCTTGCAGCTGCAGCACTATTATCGACAGGAGCGATTTTTATTGAACCATCGAGACTGTCTGCAGCACTTGTCGGGCTTACCTCTAGCATTGCAGCGGCCCGAACACCAGCTGCTGATTCATCGGCCTCAGCCTGCTGCGCAGACATCGAAAAACCAGCCATCGTTATATCGGAAGCCGAGCGAGATGCCAGAACGGAAAAGCCAGTCATTGAGAAGCCTTCAAACTTCAGTTCTTTCGAAAACAACGAAGACGCGTCGACATCAACAAAGCCGGAATCTATCCGTGCTAAGTCCTTGCCCGTTTGACTGGCGAGTAATTTTACATCCTGAACTGATAATTTAAGGATGAAGGGATTTAGTCGTATGACTGAATCGTCACTTAACTGCACATCGTACGGAGAAAGCACGCGATTGACTTGCCAGCGCGCGAGCGTCGGGCTAAAAGCCCAGACGGCAAGACATACAGAAAGTAAGATTAAGCCAACAATCAAAACGACCCGCCTCAAGATCACATAGAAACTAGTGCTTCTCGGCAAGGCCTTCGTGGTTGTCATAGCCGTTTCACCCTGTTGGATAAACCATTGCTGTTACTAAATACACGACCTTTCAGCGAAGGATAAAGGTGCCAAAGGATAACGTTCGAAACCTAGAGTGCCCGAAAACAAGAGTGGTAACGGTAGGTCTTTGAAAACGCCAAAACCTGCATGGTGTCTCCTGGAGCTAGCCTAAAGCGGGCTGTATCCGCGACGGCGCGCACTAGCCTTAGTTACGTTTGCGCAAACCATAGCAACGGCGCCTACAATAGAAGCATAGGACAATATTGGCGCACTGGGCGCCCCTGAGAGGAGCATTCAGGTCTGAGGCCTGAGGTAAGCCCTCCAATACAAACTATAGAAGTCTCAACCAATACAGCCACTTCACGTCACGCACCTAGATTCAGATCAACGCAGCGAAAGTTGATTAACCGATAGATATCAGTGTGTTGAAGGATCTATGTGAATGCCTGGCTGACGTTGGCAGGGCGATTCACGGTGTCAGCTGGCAATGAGCAGATAGACCTGCTCCCACTGTCATTGCGTCAGAAAACCACGGCAACAGCACGCATCTCCAACGATTTTCTCACCAACCTGTCCAGCGCCGCTTCAGATCGGGCCTTCCAATCCTTCTCGGCAAACTCGTCTGGCCCGCTCTGCTCGGCTTCCATGATAAGGCTACGTATTGCCTGAATATTTGAACGCAGCGTCGGCGGCGTATTGGCCGGCTCTTCGAGCAGCGGCTCGTCGAGAATGCTGCCAATCTCGCTGGGACGGCCTAGCGCAATGGCGTGTACCAGCGCCTGTAACCGGCGGTAGTATTTTTCTGCGACCGATTCACCCGGCAAAGTCGCCGCGCCGTGCGGCTCACCCAAGGTGTCAAATACATAGGCCTTGCCTGAATCCATCGCTGTGTCGCAGTACCAGTGCTGTTTGGGGTCGTGAAGAAACAGCCAGATATCGTTGAGTTGCGTTTGAGCATCACGCTCTAAAAAACCATCGGTTGTAAGGGCGTAGCGAACCTGTTGCGTTGCGCTATCCACCGTTCGACGGTCTGCCAGCGCAAGCGGCTGCGTAGACTGCTGCAGGGGAATCCAGAGATTAAGCAGGTGTACGGGGGAAAATCGATTGGCACGCTGCCCCGTCTGGTGGCGAAACAGCCATGGCGCAAAGCCCTTCAACATCTGCTTCAGAGGGGTGCCGTAGACATTCTGGTCGCCGTGAACCCTGTCGGCCGCACGGTGGCCGTTATGCTCTGTCATGGTTTCGTCCGGCGCCACATCCAGACCGTTCGGCCCGGCGCTACGCATAATGAATCCCTCAGGCGCTACAAAAAGCACCTTGAGTCGACGACCATCGGTCAGCCGAAAGGTTTGCCCCTGAATATGCCCACGAATGGCTTTAGCTGTAGCGGCGGATAGCTTACCAGCAGCGCGCACAGCGCTCAGTTCAGCCTGCAAGTCAGGCAACCCGGCTAACTCGATCTGTGCAAATCCTACCTCGGACAGGCCTGCGGAGATCGGTTGATCACTTAGGTCAATCGCTTGGCACCAATGCGACTCTGTGCCCTCACCGGGCCTGTCTGCGGCGAAACGGGTTGGAATTCTCAGCCCTGTTTTGGTTGCCGCATCAGAGACCACGTCTTCGCGGCGCGCGAATGCCAATTTTATATGGAGAGGCGCATTTGGCGAGTGCGTAACGGCTTGCTGTGTCATTATTCTTAAGTTGTCTATTTACGGTTCACCCACAATAAACGAGTAGACGAACAAGTCATTAAAAACAGATTACACCACTGCAGATATTGGAAAAGATCATATATTTCAATTCGTTAGATGTCGATCCAAGACAAAGCGCCCAGCACTCCACACCAGCTCACCGCCGGGCTGACAAAATAATACAGGCTTGCCATCAACCCTGACCAATCCGGCCATTGCCAGACTAGTCAAGCATGTTAGGATTCAGCTTAAGGGGCGCGATGCCCCGCCATATTCGAATAATAAAATCCTAGTCTGCGCTCAGATGCGTCCAGTTCTACTGATAATCGCAACTCGCAGACAAGCACTTCAAAGGAGATACCTTTGCCATGGCTGGATTGCGTGTTTCCAGGCTACCTCACGTCGTCGTACTGTGCTTGTGCCTGTCACCTTCTTACGTATTCGGTGTCGACCTTTTTTCCGGCCTGCTCACTCCCGATACACCCTTTGATATTACTCAAGCTCCAGAAGCGCCAGACTACAGTAAATCCAAAAACTGGGCCGCCCTGCCAAGTAAAGAGGACAACGCCGATATCGTTCCAAAGGGAACGACCGAGCAGGACCTTCAGGCCAGCGCCGCTATCGACGCATTTTATATTCACCCAACCAGCTACCTGCTTGGCGGCAACTGGAACGCCTCTGTCGATGACCTACTTTCGAAGGTAATCACCGACTACGGCATGCTCCCCCAACACGCAGCGGTATACAACGGCGTAGCTCGCGTGTTTGCACCCCGCTATCGACAAGCGTCGCAGGGTGCTCAGGTGAATCCACTAAGCTTAAACGACAGAGAACAGGCTCTCGCGCTCGCGTTCAGTGATGTGCGAAGGGCTTTCGACTATTTTCTCGACCAGTACAACGATGGACGCCCCTTTCTCATCACCAGTCACAGCCAGGGCACCACACATGCCATTCCCCTGCTGCAATACCTTTTTCAGGAAAGACCCAAAGATGCCAGACGACTGGTCGCCGGCTACCTTATCGGCAATACGGTCGACGAAAAGTGGCTATCCCATTTATTACCCGTATGCCAAACCGGGACCGACACCGGTTGCTACTTGAGCTGGAATGCAATCGCCGAGGGTGGCGATGATAGCCACTGGAAAAGCAAGGGGCATCCAGTATGCGTCAACCCCCTATCCTGGCGACAAGACAACGCCGCAGTACCCAAAAGTGAGAATCTGGGCTCACTGCCTATCACCGGACCATACTTTCTGGACGCTCCACACAAGGCGCAAACTGGCGCCCGATGCGAAGATGGTATTTTATGGATAACCGCGCCGCAGGCACGCGGCTATTCAATGGCGCTATTCCCCGGCGGTGGCTATCACGCCTACGACTACAACTTATTCTGGATGAACATACGGGAAAACCTGCGTGAGCGAACACGCGCTTACTTTCAACAACAGCGGTAATGCCTGCACACAGCGCATCACCATACGATAATAAAATGTTGAGACGATGATGAAGAGCAACCGACACACTATCCTACTAGCCCTCGCCCCGGCCTTTGTGCTTGCCGCCGCAGACAGCACGCAAGCGCAAACAGAGCAATCACCCCCCTCTTCCGCGCCAGCGGCCATGATAGAAGAGGTTTACGTTACGGCCAGCAAACGCACGGAATCTATCCAGGAGGTATCAGCTGCGGTTTCCGCTTTTTCGAACGAACTGATTAAGTCGAATAACATCGACGGCTTTACCCAGCTCGCCGATATTACGCCAGGGCTGGTTTCGCGTAACAACCGTGAAGGCAACGATATAACCATTCGCGGCATCGGCAAGGCCTTTGGTGGCACGTCGCCGGTTGCGTTTCATGTAAACGGCTATTTTGTTGACACCACAGAGCCGTTCTACGACGTTCAGACCATCGAGGTAATTCGCGGACCCTCCGGCACCGTCTACGGTAGAAACGCCACCGCAGGCGCTGTGGATGTGAAATGGCAGCGTCCGGTAGACCACTGGGAAGTAGGTGGTGACCTTCAAGTAGCCTCGTTCGACAATCGACGCCTGCGCAGTTACATCAACGCACCGGTTGCTGACGGCATCAATACACGCCTTGCCGGCCTATGGGAGCAGCGAACCGGCTATCTCGACAATGAACTCGCCTCAGGCGATGAAGAGCCGGAAAGCTTCACCCGTTATTTTTACCGGGGCATCATCGAAGGTTATCTGAGCGACAACCTCCGCGTCGCACTGCACGCCATCAAGAATCATAAAAAAACCAATGCCGGTGTGGTCGCCAGCCCATCCATTTCCACTCGACAGAGCGAACGCTATGAAAGCTTTGGGGTAAAGCCCATGCCGCTTGATCTGCTCAAGGTCCGCTCTCAGCAGTATCAGGAAATTGGTCCCGTGGTTGATAAAAACAGTCGCCTGGTGGCAGACCTCACCTGGGGACTGGAGGACCTGTGGCTAATTGGCAACATGGACATTGACCTCATTGGCGGCGTAGAACGCAGAAGACTGCATCGTTATAACGATTTGGACGGTTCCGAGATCAAAATTGTAGAAACCGACAACTATCTCAATGGTGTAGGGCGCAATGTGGAGCTGCGATTCACCTCGCAGAATACAAATGGCGTTGAGTGGATTCTGGGCTTTTTCTGGTACCGGGATGATGACCACGAAGATCGTTATGTTGTTGCCCGCACGCGCCAGAACCTAGGCCAGCTATTTTTCTCCCCCTTAGACCTTCCGCTGGGCCTTGCGGAACGCACCTTCGACGCCGAAGTCGTTACCCGCGACATGAACAACGACACGAAGAACGAAGCGGTGTTCTTGAATGTGCGCGCCAATCTGCACGACATGGTCGCCACCCTCCCCGAAGTTGAACTGTTTGCCGGGGTTCGGGGCAACCGCGATGAATACCGCCTAAAGGTAGAACGCGATACCGCCGCCGCCCGTGACCAGCAGACCGGCCAGCCCAACCCACCTTTCGTGGTCTCGGACCAATCGTTCAATGCCCCGGGGGATTCCACCGCGACCACAGGCGAAGTTGGCGCCAAGTGGTTTTACAGCGACGAAGGCATGCTGTACGGAAAATACGCTACGGGTTACAAACCGGGGACCGCCCAGATACGCACCGATGGTGCGCTAAATCAGGTAGACCCAGAATTTCTGAATATGATCGAACTCGGTTGGAAAACAGCGCTGTTCGACAACCGCTCGCTAACCCTGAACGTTACCGCCTTTGACTACTCCTACGAAGACCTGCAGGTTTCTAAAATTGTGGTCACCGGCATTGAGCTGAACAACGCCGGCGCTGCCTCCATTCGCGGCGTTGAAGCCGAGCTGCAATGGGCACCAACTCACTCGTTTCTGGCGCATTTTTCACTGGGCTGGCTCGACGCCACGTTCGAAGAGTTTTGCGGCCGTGATGATGAGTTGGTGAACCAAAACACCCAGCCGGGCTGCGACGCTGATCAACCCCACAACTTCAAAGGCGCGCGAATGAGTGATTCGCCCGAACTGACCTTTGGTGCGCTACTGCGTTATACGCACTCGCTGGAGGCAATGGGGCGTCTAACCGGCCTGCTGAAATTCAGCTGGTCAGACGACTATCAACGCCGCCCGTATGACAATCCTATAGACCGGGTCGACGCGCACCACAAAACAGATGTCAGGCTAAATTGGAGCAGCCCCACAGACCGCTATCGCGTAGGCGTGTTTGTAGAAAATCTGGAGAATCACGATGACATATTCACACATCATTTTTCCCAACCTGATCCCGGCAACTACTCACTGATCGCTCCCCAGCCACCGCGTACGGCCGGTTTGATTATTGAGGCAGACTGGTAGCCCCAGACAATTCTACGGGCAGCGCGTAGGCAATATACTCCGCGCCGGACATCTGCCCCAATTTGCCGCCGCCTGCGGCGATAACAATGAATTGTCGTCCGCCCGCCGCATATACGGTGGGCGTCGCAAACCCGGCCGCTGGCAAGGTCGTTTCCCACAGCAACTCACCTGTTTGGCTGTCGAATGCGCGGAATCTGGAATCTGGCGTGGCCCCGATAAAAAGCAGCCCTCCGGCAGTAATCACTGGGCCTCCATAATTTTCTGCACCCAAGCCTTGGTAGCCCAGTGCTGTGGCTTTGGGGTAATCACCCAACGGAATCCGCCATTTGATGCGCTCGTTTTTAAAGTCAATAGCCGTCAACGTTCCCCACGGCGGCGCGCTGGCCGGAAGCCCATCAGGGTCGACAAACTTCTGCCAGCCCGCGTTAAGAAAGGCAAAATCTCCACTTCCTTCAGCCAGCGGCGCTTGGTCTATCTCGTCACTCAGGTACAGATAGCCAATCACTGCTGCCAGACCATACCAAGGCAGCAACTGATTTGCCGGCATGCGACCACGCCCATCGCGCGCAATACGATAGGCCTTGAGTGGGTTCATTCGCTCGCGCAAACCCACCAGCGAGGGAACCGTCAGTCCGTCACCAGCGTGATCCACCCCATGGCATCCAGAGCAAGCGATCAAATAAGCGGAGCGGGGCGTTGCGACCCCTTTATCCGTGGCATCACCCTCAACCATCTGAATAAAGTAAGGCACTTCATTGGCGTTTATATAGAGTGTCTGTGTCGCTTCGTCCCATGCTGCACCGCCCCACTCGGCGCCACCGTCTATACCCGGATAAACCAGCGTTCCCTGCCGGCTGGGCAACGTATACAAGCCACCATAGGCAAACTTTTCGTACTTGCGCCGCACCACCTCGGCAACTAGCGGCGTTCGCGTCGACAGATCATCTACTGACAAATGCTGCCGGGTGAACGGCGGCGGTGACAGCGGCAGCGACTGAC
>NZ_JBFJTH010000137.1:0-10411 GCF_041625495.1 Litorivivens sp.
GAAAATCACTTCCAGGGTGCCCGGAATCACGTTAGTTGCGCCAGTCCCAGCCTGGATGTTCGAAATCTGGAAGCTGGTGGCGGGAAAATGGTCGTTGCCCTGATCCCATTCTGTGGCCGCCAGTTCGGCCAGTGCGGGTGCGGCCAAATGAACCGGGTTCTTCGCCAGATGGGGATAAGCCACGTGACCCTGAATACCGCGCACGGTCATTTTGCAGCCCAGCGAACCGCGGCGGCCATTTTTGATGATATCGCCAACGCGGTCAGTGGAGGACGGCTCTCCCACCAGACAGTAATCGATTTTTTCGCCGCGTTGCTGCAGCCATTCCACCACCTTTACCGTGCCGTTGACTGCAGGGCCTTCTTCATCGCTGGTAATGAGAAAAGCGATGCGGCCGTTGTGTTCAGGGTTGGCTGCTACAAAGTCCTCACAGGCGGTGACCATGGCAGCCAGGCTGCCTTTCATATCAGCGGCGCCGCGCCCATAAACGTAGTCGTCTTTAATGATGGGGGCAAAAGGGGGATGCTGCCACTGTGCAGCCGGGCCGGTGGGTACCACATCGGTGTGCCCTGCAAAGCAAAACAGCGGCCCGCTGTCGCCACGTACTGCCCAGAAGTTTTTGACCTCGCCAAAGTCAACCGATTCGCAATGGAATCCGATTGCGCGCAGGCGCTCCATCATCAGTGCCTGACAACCAGCGTCTTCCGGTGTGACCGACTCGCGGCGGATCAGTTCAAGGGTCAATGCAAGCGTGGGGGACAGGTCTGACGAAGTGGACATGGGGCTACCTTACTGTGAATTGCCGGCATTTTATCAGACTATGCGGGCTAACCGCTGACTCTAGTGACATTAGCGCTCAAGCCCGCGCGGAATTTGACAAGAATCGTCATGGTTACAGGGCTGGTGCTTGGCTACCATGGCTTTCTTTTCAACTCAGGCAACTGACGAGGACCCCATGAGCATCGATTTCGACGTGGCTAGCGCCGCCGCACACTACGATTTTGCCGATCAGGATATTCCCCAGCTGCTGCGCCATTGGGCAACCCATAAGCCGGAACACCCTTTTTTCGTGTGGGAGCCGGTATCGGGAAACGATAAAACCTGGACCTACAAACAGTTTGATGAAGATACCTCGGCGCTTGCCGCTGGGCTACATGCGAAAGGAGTGGCCAAAGGCGATAAGGTGTTGATACACGCTGAGAACTGTCCGGAAATGGTGCTAGCCTGGTATGCCTGCGCCAAGCTCGGTGCAGTGGCCGTAACCACGAATACGCGCAGCGTGGGCGGCGAAATAGAGTATTTTGCCAGCCATACGGGGGCTGTGGCAGCGATCACCCAGCCCAAATTTGTTGAACAGATTCGCGACAACGCCAAAGGTGTGAAGTGGATTGCTGTGACTGCCGACAATGCAGGTGAAGCACCGGAGCCCGGTACTGACAGCCACGGTCTGGAATCCTTTGACGCACTGTTTGGACGAGCCCAAGATCTGCCGGCGCGGCCAGCCGAACCGATGTTGCCTGCCGGTATCATGTTTACTTCCGGCACCACGTCGCTGCCCAAAGCCGTGGTCCATACCCACGCTAATGCCTTGTGGGCAGGCCGCACGGGGCCGCTTAACCTGAATATGACGGGCGACGATACCTATCTGGCTTACCTGCCATTTTTCCATGTAAATGCCCAGAGCTGGGCGTTCTGGAGTACCTTGGGTTGTGGTGGGACGGTAGTACTTCAACCGAAATTTTCGTCCAGCCGATTCTGGGAGGTAGTGAACAAGCACAAAGTCACTCACGTTTCTCTGATTCCCTTTGTGTTCAAGGCGATTGCGGCGCAACCGGTTCCGGAGCACACCATCAAGGTGGGTGCGTTGGGTATTATCTGGAACGAAATTAAAGGATGGCTGAATATGGATATTCTCGCCTGCTGGGGTATGACGGAAACGGTCATTCACGCCACCCGGTCCGATTTCAATCAGGTTTGGCCGCAGGGTTCCATTGGCAAGCCTACGCCGGGCTATCGTTTTGCGGTGGTGAACCCGGATACGGGAAAGCTTTGTGAAAAAGACGAAATTGGCGAGCTGTGGGTACATGGCACCCGTGGTGTACAACTCTTCCTTGAGTACTACAACAATCCCGAAGCCAACGCCAAGGCCTTTACCGATAATGGCTGGTTCAAAACCGGTGACATGGTCAAAGTGGGCGACGAAGGTCATTTCTATTTTTGTGATCGCGACAAGGATGCGCTCAAGGTTGGCGGTGAAAATGTGTCGGCTCGTCAGGTTGAAGAAACCTGCATGCAGGTGGGCGGCATCGGCGAAATTGCGGTCGTCGCCAAGGCCCACGATATGCTAGACATGGTGCCAGTAGCTTTCGTGATCAAGGGGATGGGCGCGCCGGAAGACAATGAAGCCTTCGCAGCGCAGATAATCGATCACTGCAAGACCAACCTGGCGGATTTCAAAGTGCCGCGCGCGGTGTACTTTGTCGACGAATTTCCGCGTGCCACATTGGACAAAGTTGCTAAGAACAAACTGAGGGAGATGGCCGACGCAATGCCTGCTGTTTGATCAAGCGTGTTTGATCGAATTGGCATCTAATTGGAGCCCTTGTCGGTGGGTTTTGCTACCGGCAAGGGCCTTCACATCATATTCATTTTCTCGTCGCATTATTGTCATCGCGAAATTCTACGATTGTGCCACTCACACACAGAGGAGCTCTCGTATGTTTGATCGTGCAATGGCCATTCGTCATCAGGAAACCGCGCACGAGCAGTTGCGCCGCGAAATTGAACAACAGGTCGATGCCTTTCTCGCGCAAGGTGGGCAGATAGACCGCTTGTCTTCACCGAACTATCAACCCAATCGCGTGGTGAAAGTGGGCAGCCTACACGTACTTGATTGATCATCGTCGCCCAACCCCGACACTGTTTCACTACAGCAACGTTCCTCACGCCCTTCAACGTTGCTGTCCTCACGCGTCCTCGAATCACTAACACCCTGTTGATGCTGGATAAAATCCAGTCTGATGTTGGTGATGCCAATCCCTTTAGCGCTTACTGACCGACCATATTTCCAGCCGGTTTTTCGCCCTGTGGCGTAATGGCGACAATTTCCCTGTGAGTTATCTCACAAGCCTTTGCCATTGAAGGTTACAGCGGGAGGCACAGTGAGTGAGGGCAGATTTACTGAACCGCCAAATTGCTCGGCTATGAACAGCATGCCAGAAACGGCAGCCCCCCCTTTATTGACTGGTCAAAAGAGGGGGCAAGCGATCAATTGTGCGCGTGCAGCGCCTCGTTCAGTTCGATCGCAGATTTATTGGTCAGTGCTTCAATGGCGCCAGTTTTGGAATTGCGGCGGAACAGCAGATCCGATTGACCGGCCAGATCACGGGCTTTAACACTTTTAACAGCTTGCCCCTTGTCGTCCAGCATGGTCACGACGGAACCGGCGGTGACATACAGACCAGCTTCGATTGTGCAGCGGTCTCCCAGAGGGATGCCCACGCCCGCGTTGGCGCCTATCAGGCATTCTTTGCCAACCGAAATGATCACGTTATTGCCGCCTGACAGCGTACCCATGGTGGAGGCGCCACCGCCGAGGTCTGAACCGCTGCCCAGAACCACGCCTGCAGAGATACGGCCTTCGACCATGCCCGGGCCTTCGGTGCCGGCATTAAAGTTGACGAAACCTTCGTGCATGATGGTGGTGCCTTCACCGAGGTAGGCGCCGAGGCGAACGCGGGCAGTGTGAGCGACACGGACACCGGCGGGCACCACATAATTGGCCATTTTCGGAAACTTATCGACCGACATGACTTCCAGTAACTCACCCTTCAGACGCGCCTCGAGCTGCTTGTCATTCAGTTCGTCGATAGCTACAGCGCCCTGGTTGGTCCAGGCAACATTGGGCAGTACGCCAAACATGCCGTCCAGCTTGAGAGTATGAGGTTTGGCGAGTCGATGCGACAGCAGGTGCAGTTTCAGGTAAACCTCTGGCACAGAACTCGGCGCTTCGTCGGTGCTAAGGATAGTGGCCACCAACGGTTGCGTGCTGTTGGACAGCTTCGCACACAAGGCAGAAAGCTCGTCGTCTACTCCTTTTAGGGTTTCCGACAGGGCAATCATGCGCGCAGGATCGAGACTGATGGCATGGTTGCCGCCGCTGAAAGCCAGCGCGTCGACAAGTACGCCGGTGACTTCTGCAGAAGGAGTAAGCAGCGGCTTAGGGTAGAAAACTTCCAGCCATTCGCCTTTGCTGTTGTGTGTGCCGACGCCAATGCCAACACTGAAAAGAGAGGATGTCATAGGTCTACCTGTTTAGTTTGCGGTTAACTGTTGATAATCCTTGTCGGCAAAGCCGACATGAACGGTGTTCCCGTTGACCAGCACCGGGCGCTTGATCAGGGTGGGGTGCTGGGCCAGCAGCGCGACGATGTCAGGCTTGTCACTGGCGCTGCGCTCGGCTTCACTGAGTTGTTTCCAGGATGTACTGCGTTTATTCAGCAGTTTGTCGCCGACTACGTCGTACCAGCTTTCCAGTTCACTTTTGCTGACCGGGGCGTCCCGATAGTCGGTGAAGCTGTGCTCAACGCCTTGCTGCTCCAGCCATTTGCGGGCCTTTCGTACGGTGTCGCAGTTTTTGATGCCGTAAAGTTTGATCATGGGGTCGAAGATTGCTTTTTTGGGGGGCGAAGAATAGCAGATTGGGCCGGCGAGTTCACGGTGCTGGCAGCAGTGGAGGGACTGCCGAAGCGGCTGGAAATCAGGCCTTCTGCGTAATCACCGGGTTTTTGCGTTTCGGGTAGCAGGTTGTACAGATCTCGCACACCAGGCCGTGGCAGCCCCGAGCAGGGCAGTATTCCCGGCCGTAATAAATAATCTGCAGATGTAATGCGTTCCAGCTTTCTCTCGGAAAGAGTTTTTTCAGATCACGTTCGGTTTGAACCACGCTCTTTCCGGATGTCAGTCCCCAGCGCTGTGCCAACCGGTGAATGTGGGTGTCGACAGGGAATGCGGGCACGCCAAACGCTTGGGACATAACAACGCTGGCGGTTTTATGGCCAACGCCCGGTAGTTCTTCCAGTGCCTCGAGATTGTCCGGCACGTCGCCATTGTATTTTGCTACCAGAATTTCGGATAGCCGCTGGATGGCTTTGGACTTCTGTGGCGACAGACCACAGGGGCGAATAATGGCGCGAATGTCGTCGACAGATTGTTGCGCCATATCGAAAGGGTTGTCTGCCAGTGCAAACAGTGCAGGGGTTACCTGATTGACCCGCTCATCGGTGCACTGGGCCGACAGTAACACTGCCACCAGCAGCGTATAGGGATCAGTGTGATCGAGGGGAATCGGCGGCTCAGGGTAGAGTTCCTGCAGCCGCTGAAGAATATAGGCAGCGCGTTCTTTTTTCAGCATAGTGTGGGAGGGTCAACTTAAAGCGATTCAATAAAGCGGCGGATGCGGTGGGCGGCTTCTGTGCATTCTTCGGGCTCCGCGACCAGCGCCATGCGCACCCGGTTCTTACCGGGATTATTGCCGTTGACCTCGCGGCTGAGAAAACTGCCGGGCAGCACAGTGACATGCTGTTGCTGGTAAAGGCCACGGGCGAACGCCTGATCATCAAGCGGTGTTTCAGGCCAAAGATAAAATGCGCCGTCAGGTTGTTCGAATCTCAGCACTGGTGCCAAGATGTCGCTGACAGCCTTGAATTTGTTGCGATAAAGCCGGCGGTTTTCCACCACATGGGTTTCGTCATTCCAGGCTTGAATACTGGCAATCTGGTGTTGCACTGGCATCGCACAGCCGTGGTAGGTGCGGTATTGCAAAAAGGCGGCGAGGATGTCGGCATCGCCCGCGACAAAACCCGATCGAAGTCCGGGCAGGTTCGACCGTTTCGACAGTGAGTGGAAAACGACACAGCGCTGATAGTCATGACGACCCATTGCGGCAGCGGCTTGCAGCAGTCCGGCAGGCGGGTTGCTTTCATCCGGGTAGATTTCGGAGTAACACTCATCGCTCGCAATCACAAAATCGTGTTCATCGGCTAGCCCGATCAATGCTTGTAATTGTTCGATACTGAGCGTGGCCCCGGTCGGGTTGCCGGGGGTGCACAGGTACAGCAGTTGGCAGCGCCGCCACTGTTCCTCGGTAACCTGAGTGAAATCAGGTAGAAACTGGGTGTTCTCGCCACAAGGCAGAAACAGGGGCTCTGCGCCTGCCAGATACGCGGCACCTTCATAAATCTGGTAGAAGGGGTTGGGGCTGATCACCAGTGGCTGGCCGCGACGGTCAATAACTGCCTGGGCGAAAGCAAAGAGGGCTTCGCGCGTGCCATTGACTGGTAGCACCTGTTTTTCGGCATCAAGCCCCTCAAGCGCGAAACGGCGTGTTGCCCAGTGGGCAATGCTCTGGCGTAGCTCGGGCAGACCTTTGGTGTTGGGGTAATTCGCTAGGCGAGACAGTTCCTGAGCCAGGCGATCTACCACAAATGCTGGTGATGCGTGCTTGGGTTCGCCGATTGACAGCGCGATATGTGGCTTGTCAGGTGTTTCTACACCGCTGAAAAGCTCGCGCAGTTTCTCAAAGGGGTAGGGTTGCAGTCTTTGCAGTTCGGGATTCATGAAAAACGTGGTTCCGCTGAGGCTTGTTCATCCAGCTCTTTGCAGATGGCGCGCTGGATCTTTTCACAGAGCTCCGGATCTTTGATCGGTTTCTGTTTTTTGTTGGTGATGAAAAAAACGTCTTCAACTCGCTCACCGAGGGTGGCAATTTTGGCGTTCTGCAGTTTGATATCGTAGTCGTAGAAAATTCGCCCAATGCGTGCCAGCAGGCCGGGGCGGTCGGGCGTGATAACTTCCAGCACCGAACACCCTTTGTTGATGTCAGTGGCCATCGTGGTGCGGGTAGGGGTCGAGAAGAGGCGCATCTGCCGGGGAGTGCGCTTGCTCATAAATTCAGGGAAGCGATCGGGTTGCTCAATCTGTTGACGCAGCCCATCGACGATAGCTTGGCAGCGCTCTTCGTCGTCGCTGATGGGTTTACCGTCAGCGTCAAGTACATAGAAAGTATCGAGAGAGTAGCCGGAAGTGGAACTGTAGATTCGGGCGTCGACAATGTTGAGGTCAAGCTGTTCCATGGTACTGGCTACCACGGCAAACAGATTGTCGTGCTCTAGCGTGTGAACGAAAATCTGGGTAGCGCCTTCAAGGTCAACGTTGCTGCTTTTCTTGACCAGGATCAGTGGCTTGCTCATATCGTGGTGGCGGGCAATGGCGCGCGTGTGCCAAACCACATCGTCTGAGCGCTCGCGCAGAAAGTAGTCTTCGCCGCGATCTTTCCAGATGGCTTGTACTTCTTCTTCCTCAAAGCCGTGGTCTTCGAGCCGTTTGAGGGCTTCGCGCTGAGTGTCGACAATCCAATCCTGCTTATCGATCACGTTTTCCAGACCGCGCCGCAAGGCGCGTTTGGTTTCGGCGTAGAGTTGGCGCAGTAGTGACGCACGCCATGAGTTCCACAATGTGGGGTTGGTGGCATTGATATCGGCCACCGTCAGTGCATAGAGATAATCCAGGCGTACCTGGTCGCCAACTTCCAAAGAAAAGTCGCGGATCACTTCCGGATCCGATATGTCCTTGCGTTGGGCGGTGGCGGACATGAACAGATGCTTTTCTACCAGCCAGCACACCAGGTTGGTGTCGCGATTGGACAGTCCGTGGTTTTCGCAGAAGTTACGTGCGTCCACGGCGCCAAGTGACGAGTGATCACCACCCCGACCCTTGGCAATATCGTGATAGAGCCCCGCCAGGTACAGCAGCTCCGGTTTATCCATGCGCCGCACAATGCGCGAGGCGACCGGAAATTTTTCTTCATTATCAGGGTAGGTAAAGCGACGCAGGTTCTTAACCAGTTCCATGGTGTGGGCATCTACCGAGTAGATGTGGAACAGGTCGTGTTGCATCTGGCCGATAATCTGGCCGAATTCGGGCAGGTATTTACCGAGGATGCCAAAACGCATCATGCGGCGCAGGGTGAGTGCTACCTTGGTGCGCGAACGCAGTATTTCCATGAAAAAGCGGCGTACCCGTGGGTCGGCGCGAAATTTGTCGTCGACCAGGTCGCGATGGTCGCGAATCAGCCGGATGGTGGCCGCGCGAACGCCATCGATCGCATCGTTTTGCGCCATCAAGACAAAAATTTCCATCAGCGCCGATGGTGTTTTTTTGAAGACATTCTTGTTGGTTACTTCGATGTGACCATTGCGCACTCGAAAACGCGGGTTCAGCTCGAGAATGGTTTCGGCTTCGCAGGCCCGAAGGATGGCTTCGTCGAAGTGCTGGATCATCAGGTCGTTCAATTCACCCAGCGCCAGTGCCCAGCGGTAGTAACGCTGCATGAACTGTTCGACCGCGAGCCGGGCGTCGTCGTCTTCGTAGCCGAACATCCGTGCCATTGTGCGTTGGTGGTCAAAGAGCAGGCGGTCTTCCTCGCGGCCACTGAGTACGTGCAAGGCATAGCGAATCTGCCACAGGAAATCCTGGCCGCGGCGCAGCAGTGACAGGTCTTCTTCTCGCAGGAAGCCCAGTGGTAGCAATTCGGCGAGGGAGTCGACGCCATAGTGGCGCTTGGCAATCCAGCCAATCATCTGGATATCGCGCAGGCCACCGAGGCAGCTTTTAACATTGGGTTCGAGGTTGTATTCGGAGTTGGCAAATTTGCGGTGGCGGGCTATCTGCTCGTCCCACTTGGCGCGGAAGAAATCACGGCTTGACCAGATTTTGTCAGGGGCAGTCTGTGTCAGCAATTGCGCTAACAAAGCGCTGTTACCGGCCAGTGTGCGCGATTCCATGATGTTAGTGGCAACGGTGATATCTTCGCTGGCAGTTCGTACGCACTGGCGGATACTGCGGACACTGTGGCCGATATCCAGATTCAGATCCCACAACAGGGCAATAAAGGATTCCAGTGAATCCCGGTAATCTTCGCTGTTGCTGTTTTCCAGCAGGATCAGCAGGTCTACATCTGAATAGGGGTGCAGTTCACCTCGGCCGTAACCGCCTACGGCGATCAGCGCGATATCTTCATTCCAGGGGTAAAGCGACCAGGCGGCCCGCAATACTTCGTCAACGGCGTTAGCCCGACCTTTTACGATGTCGCGGATATTGTCTTTGGCCTCAAAACGCTTATCCAATTGTTCGCGGTGGTTCTGTAGGTAGTTGCGAAATAGTGCAATGCGATCTTTGGGTTCGCCAAGGGCCTGTGCTTCGGTGGCAAGTGTGCTCAAGACCAGTTTCTCCGAAATTCGGTTTCGTCGCTGCGTGCGGTAAGCACCTCGACTCCGTCGGCGGTGACCGCCATGGTGTGTTCCCACTGGGCGGAAGGGCGGCGGTCTTTGGTGGTTACGGTCCAGCCATCTTTCATATTGAGTTTGGTGTGCTTCTTGCCTGCGTTGATCATGGGCTCGATAGTAAAGGTCATGCCTTCTTTGAGTACCAGATCATTGCGGGCAGTGTAGCCATTGCCGTAGTGCAGTACCTGCGGGTCTTCGTGGAAGCCGCGGCCAATACCGTGACCGCAGTATTCCTCTACCACTGAATAGTGATTGGCGTGAGCGTGTTTGGCGATGATCGTACCAATATCGCTCAGGCGTGCGCCCGGCTTGACCAGGCGAATGGCCTGGTAGAGGCATTCCTGAGCCACTCGGCACAGGCGCTGGGCGTGTTCGGGGACCTCACCCACGTAGTACATGCGGTTGGTATCACCGTGCCAGCCATCCTTTATGACAGTGACGTCGATATTGAGAATGTCACCATTTTTCAGTGGTTTATTGTTTGGAATGCCATGGCAGATCACCTCGTTGGGCGAGGTGCATATGGATTTTGGAAAGCCGTTGTAATTCAGCGGCGCAGGAATGGCATCCTGAACGTCCACAATATAATTGTGGCAGATTGTGTTCAGTTCGTCGGTGGTCACGCCGGGTTTGATGTATTCCTCTATCATTTCGAGGACATCGGCTGCGAGACGCCCGGCGATCCGCATTTTCTGGACTTCTTCAGGGGTTTTGATGCTGACATTCATAGACTGGCGCTGGATTCCCTTGTCTGCCCTGCATAAACCGCAGGCTCAAAGGGGGGCCATTGTAAACCAAGGGCGGCGAACAGGCGATGTTTCACAGGGTATCTGCAGCGGCTTTTTGCTTTAGTTTGGTCGGTAGTTGTGGTATAAAACGCGCCCCCGACGGGGACACCGCTTTTAAAGGGTGCATTTGTCGGGGAATTAACCTTAACGCCGCCCGTGTCTCGGCACATGATCCCGGGTGCTCGCCAGCCACTTCGTGTGAAGTGAAGGCTGCCGGGTTGGGTCATGGGAGATGCGCAAGCAAGAACCCGTAAAAGGAAAATCTGATGTCACATGTAA
>NZ_JBFJTH010000138.1:0-10404 GCF_041625495.1 Litorivivens sp.
GAGCAATGCGCCGATAAAAATGAACTGGTTGGATAGTTCGAGTGTCATCCGGTGTTTATTTCCAATGGATCGCTGCACTGCAAAAGCGCCCATCACACGTTCTTGACGCGCCACGCGTTGTTTACGTGGCGCGACGGGAAGCATGTGCGGCTTATTTTGCCAAACGAGTGATTAGGGTATCAGATCCAGCTCGCGCTGTATTTCCTCACGACTAGGCCTCAGCTGGGATTGGCCGCGTTGCAGGCGGCGCTTGCCCAGAACATACAGAAGCGGTGATGCGATCAGAGCTGAGGAACTGGTGCCAACTACGATACCAAACAGCATAGGCTGGGCAAAACTCGCCACCGCATGGCCGCCGGCTACTGCCATTGGCAGCAGTGCGATAAAGGTGGTGAACGACGTAAATACCGTGCGCGTCAGCGTGGCGGTGATACTTGTGTTAAGCAAGTTCAGCAGAGGCTGGTCGGGGGTAGCGCGAAAATTTTCCCGAATGCGATCAAACACAACCACTTTATCGTTAATGGAGTAACCAATTAGCGCCAGCAAAGCCGCCACCGCGGTCAGGTTAAACTCAATACCGAGCAAAGCGAAAAAGCCCAAGGTTTTGGTCAGATCTAAAGCGATAGTGATCGTTGCTGCAAGCGCAAAGTGCGATTCGAACCGCAACCACAAGTAAATCAACAAGCCGCCACTGGCCAGCACAATGGCAAGAATTGTGTCTTCGCCAAAATTGGCACTGATCTTGGGGCCTACCTGATCGACCCGGTCGATACTGGCCTCGGCGTGGGCGTCGCTAATCAAGGAGCGGATCAACTCAACCGTGTTAACATAGTTCAATTCTGTATCACTGTCGCTGGTGCTTTTCACGGGCAGTCTTACCAGATAACGGTCACTGTCATCGCTGCCGCCGATGCCCTGAACCGCAGCCGATTCGATGCCGCCACGGGCGAGCAACTGGCGTAGTTCACCTTGGGATGAATTGGGCAGTTCCAGTTCAATGACAGTACCACCGCTGAAATCCACACCGTAGTTAAGGCCGAAGTGATTGCCTGGATTCAACACCAGGACAATGGCGGCCAGCGATAGCACAGCGGAGCCGATCAGTCCGGCTTTGCGACCCTTCATCACATTCAGTGGCTGTCGAGTAAGGCTGTCGAGCAGGTGTTCCTTGGGCAGCGGCAACGGTTTGCGCCGCCGCCGATTAATGACCAGCTGCATTATCTGGCGGGTGACAGCCACCGAGGTAAACAGTGAGGTCAGCAGGCCAATACCGATGGTCACTGCAAATCCCCGCACCGGTCCGCTACCAAACATGAACAGTAGGCTGACAGCGATCAGTGTGGTGAGGTTAGAGTCCAGAATGGTCGCGTAGGCGCGCTCAAAGCCCTCCTGTAAGGCAAGCTGAGCGGATTTGCCACGACGCGTTTCTTCGCGAATGCGTTCGTTGATCAGAATGTTGGCGTCGACCGCCATCCCGATGGTGAGAATCAGACCGGCAATGCCGGGCAGGGTGAGGGTGGCACCTAACACGCTGAGTACACCGAAGATTAGCACCACGTTAATGCCCAACGCAGCGCAGGCAATCAGGCCCCAGGCGCGGTAACTCCAGAGCATAAAGGCGACCACCAGCGCGGCGCCGAGCAGACCGGTTGCCAGTCCCATTACAATGGAGTCGCTGCCCAGATCCGGGCCTACGGTGCGCTCTTCAACCACATGCAGTTTGGCGGGCAGCGCACCCGCGCGCAGCATTAACGCCAGGTTACTGGCTTCGGGTACTGTGAAATTCCCGCTGATTTCGCCGTTGGCACCAATCGTTGTTCGGATCACCGGCGCTGTGAGCACCCGCTTATCCAGTACGATAGCCAGTGCGCGGCCAATATTGTCACCGGTCAATTCGCTAAACAGGCTGGCGCCCTGACGATCGAGACGGAAGTTGATGACCGGCAGCCCCGATTCCTGATTGAAACCTAGTCGCGCATCACTGATATGCTCGCCGCTGAGAACCTGTTCCCGCTCCAGCTGATAGCGCTCTCCGCGTTCGTCGGCCAGTTGTATGGTTTGGTTGTAGGGTTCGGTGCGCCCGTCGGCAACCCAGTGAAAAGACATCTTGGCGGTGGTGCCCAGCAGCTTGCGCACAGACTGCGGATTATCCACACCTGGCAATTGCACCAGTATGGCATCGCGACCTTGGCGCGTAATCGTGGGTTCTATAAGCCCGCTTTCATCCAGCCTCTTGCGCAGAATATCGAGACTGCGTTCGATAGCGTCGTCGAGTAGTTGCGTTTTGTACTCGCTGCTCAAACTAATGGTAATCCGAGTGCCGTCACTGCTTACGCGATACAGCGGTTCACTGCCAGGCTCGCGCAGGTTGGCTTTAATAACCTGTTGTACTGCGGGCGTGTCGGCATTGCTGCGGCTACTAACCACAATACCGTGCTCGGTCGAGTTCATGCTTTCGATGCGCAGTTTGTTTTCACGCAGGATGCGACGCAGCGATTCGGCCAATTGCTGATTGTGCTCGCTGAGCAGTTGGCGGTTGTCTATTTCCAGTAGCAGGTGGGAACCGCCGCGCAGGTCCAGACCCAGTTTAAAGGTAGTGTCGCGATACCAGCTGGGCAGCTGCTCGCCTACGCGTGCAGGTAACACGTTGGGCAGCGCGCAAAGCACGCCCAGCAGTACAACCAGGCTGTAAACTACAGCCCGCATGGGAGATGTTTTCATCGGTATTCCTCTGTCGGCCCGAGATGGCCGGTTAATTGATGGTATCTGTTACATCAATAGTGAGGAGGGCGGCGCGCGGGCAGCGGGACGCCAATGATGAAGCGCGCGGGCAGATTCAGTTGTTGAACTTGGAACAGCCTGCCCAGCGTGCAGTCGTGGTGAGGAATCGAATTCAGAGGCAGGTAGCGCCGGGAGGGAATCGCTATCGCCGGAGCACGAGGGCCGAGCGTCTGTAAAGCGGTGACACAGACTGTCGACCAGACCATCTATAGCCAGTAGCTGTGATTGGGTGTTGTGCTTTGAAAAGTCTGCCGCCGCATAGCCAACCAAACCCCAGCACAGCGCAAGCACTAGGCTGGTTATGCTTAATCGTTTCAGGGGGCTGGTCATGTGGGCTCACAAGCGAGATGAAAAACGGGGCGATTATAGCAGTGAAAGCGGCTAAAAGATTCTGTGATTTTTGCGCAGGTTTTCGCATCTAAAAGCACCTCCGCCAACCTGCGAAACTGTTGCGCCGCCAGTGGTTGAGGGCCCAGAGAATTGCTTCTCACTGGTTGGATGAGGGCATTGTGAAGGGATGGCTTAAAGCGCGATGTGGATGCGCTATTTCCCTCTTCTTCTGGGAGAGGTCCGGGGTTAGAGCGGTTCTACACGCCCACCACAAAACTCGCAATCGTTGTTGCACTGCCACCAAGATTCAATGTTTGGGCAATTCGCGCACCGTCTATTTGTGCGGCGCCGGCAGTACCCGTTACCTGTCGGCAGGCATCCGCCAGCATGCGAATGCCTGTGGCGCCTACGGGATGCCCTTGTCCCATCAACCCGCCAGCGGGGTTAATAGGGATTATACCTTCGCGGGTAATGCGACCGTCTTCAATAGCCTGCCAGCTCTCGCCCGGGCCGGTAATGCCGAAGTGATCAATGGCCATGTACTCGGTGATGGTGAAACAGTCGTGGGTTTCTATCACGTCGATCAAGCCGGTGTTGGGTAAGCCAGCGCGGTGCTGCGCATCGTAAATGGCTTTAGCCACATGGGGGAAAATCAGCGCTTCGTCAGCGCTCAGCGCGATTTTGTCGCTCTGGCGAATTGTTGCAGTGGTGTGACCCCAGCCAAGAATACGCGGCAGTTTTTCCGGATCAGCTCCCAGTGCTCTGGCCTTGTCGGCACTGACCAGTAAAACAGCCGCTGCGCCGTCGGTAAACCCGGCGCAATCGTTGCGGCGCAGCCTGCCTTCAACCAGCGGGTTGCGGCTATCATCTGCATCAAAGCTGCCATCGGCAAACTGCCAGTCGCGGGTTTGGGCGCGGGGATTGTCTTTGGCATTGCCAAAATTGATTTTGCCAATCTCGCGCATGGCCGCTTCGTTAAGGCCATAGCGACGCTCGTATTCAGCGGCGAGTCCCTCGAACATATAGGGCCAGCAGAAGGTGGCGGCTTCTGATTCTTCACCGGCGAGTGCGGCACAGGCCATATGTTTAGCGGCAACTTCACCGCTGAGGTGACGCTCTTGCTCTACACCCAACGCTAGCACGCAGTCGTAGCGGCCTGCTTCTATTTCGGCCATGGCTGCCAGTACTGCCATACTGCCGGAGGCGCAAGCGGCTTCATGGCGGGAAATGGGCAAGCCGTGAAGTGCCGGATCAACGGCGGCCAGCACGCCACCCAATTGGCCCTGGCCATTGGTCAGCTCGGCAATAAAATTGCCCACATGCGCGGATTGAATTGCAGATGCCGGTACGTTTGCCTTGGTCAACACTTCTTCCAAGGCGGCGGTCATGATCTCATGCAGGCCTTTGCCCTCACGGCCCCAATGGCGGGCAAAGTCGGTTTGCGACCAGCCTAGAATAAAGACGTCTTTGCTCATGTAGCATCCCTCGTTGGGGCAGGTGTTTACCAGCGGTAGGTAAATTGGGCTGCAATGCTGCGTGGCCGTTCTATAAAAGCATAATGGCCAATGGCGCCAAATACACTGTTAGCCAACGACATACTGTTGGCATAGGTAATAATGACCTCGTCCGTCAGGTTTTTGCCGATCAAGGCAAGCTCCCAGCCGGCCGCTTCATCGGCAATGGCCGCGCGCAGATTCAGCTTGTAGTACGCGTCCTGCAGCATGCGGGGGTCAAGATCCTGAGTGGGATTGTATTCACCTGAAAACACTACATCAAATGCGCCGCGCAGGGTCAGGCCGTTGCTGAGCGGATTGTCATAGCTCAGCGACAGGTTGCCGGAGTAATCGGCAACATACTGATTTGTGTTGCCGGTGAAATCGCACAGCCCGTCGTCTTCCGGATCGGTCTGTTGTTGGTAGCATTGACCATTTTCAAATTCGGTGAATTCAAAGTCGAGCCAGGCCAGTGCGCCGCTTAGGGTCAGGGTGTCGGTCAGTGCAAGGCGACCGTCCAATTCCACACCCATGGTGCGTGCGGCGCCGGCATTGCCCACATTAAAGCCCAGGGTGCCGTCAAATATGCTCACCTGAAGGTCATCGTACTGGGTGATAAATGCGGTGGCATTGAGATCGGCACGACCGTGCCAGAGGGTGCTCTTGCTGCCAATCTCCATGTTTATGGCTTCTTCCTCCTCAAACTCGAAAGAGCCGAGAAATTGCTCGCTGGGATCGTCGCCGTAGTTGGGGTTGTGGGGTGCGGGATCGTCTGCCGCCGGCGACTGGTTGGAGCGAGCATCAAAACCTCCGGATTTAAAACCCTGACTCAGGGTGGCGAACAGCATGGTGCTGTCGCTGGGTTCATATTGCAGCGTGATAAGTGGCGACACGTTAGTTGAGGTACGGCTGCCGGTCAGATCCTGTTCTTCAACAGACAGTACTTTCGCCAGCACTGTGCGTACCTCTTGGGGGTCGAGGGTCTGGCTGCCGTCGTTGGTCAGCTTGATAGAGCGACTGCCCTCTTTGGTTTCATACGATAAACGCGCGCCCAGCGTGGTGCGCAGCGCATGACTCCAGTGCCAGGTGCCCTGAAAGAATACCGACCACAATTCGGTGTCGGTGGTGAAAACACGTGGTGTGCGCAAGCCGCGCAGGTGTTCACCTGCATCGCCCACGCCCGCAACGCCGCCGAACACATCGCCATCAATGGGCCGGTCGCCAAGGTCACCAGCGGCAGCGGCATCAGCCACATTCAGCAGCTCCGGTAGTATGGAGCTGTCGATACGCACCGCATCGAAATAATCCAGCTCGCTTTTCTGAAAGTAGGCTCCGGCGATATATTCAAAGTCGTCACCGACAGGAGAAACCCAGCGGAATTCCTGGCTGAACTGTTGGTATTCTTCCTGCAACAGTGCATCAAAAACTTCGGCGCCGGTAAAATCCACATCGGCCACTTCTTCAAACTCGTAGGCCATTACGCCGGTAATAAAGGTCAGGATATGGCCGTCGAGATCGTAATCGGCCTTGATGGTCAGATTGCGGGTATCGTTGTGGCTGTAGTCGCCATTTGAAGAGCGCTTATAGTCCTGATAGTTATTGAGCACGGAATCATCGGCGTTGATATTCAGTGCGCCAGGCACTTGTGTATTGTTAAGAATCTGCGCGTAGGTTCGTCCCGCAAACAGCGGATTAGTTGAATTGGAGGGTACATCGGTGACCACTTCCACTTGGCGCCCGGTCACATCAAATTTGCCCGCTTCCAGTTTGGTCAGAATCTGCAAGCGGTCGGAAAAGGCCCAGTCGATCAACAACCGCGCCGTGACCTCATCGCGAGCTGGCTCATCGCGGTCTAACGTCAGGTTTTCGATATAGCCATCCATCTGTCGGTAGCGACCGGCGAAACGCATACCCACGGTGTCGCTGATGGGCCCGGATAGAATCAGATCAGCCACCTCCTCTGCGTGTTCAGGTTCGTAAAGCAACGATATTACGCCTTCACTGTCTTCTGCGGGGCGACGCGAGTGAAGGCTAATGGCACCGGCAATGCTGTTTTTGCCGTACAGAATATTCTGTGGTCCGCGCAGTACTTCCACACGCTCCAGATCAAGAAACGGCGCACGTGACAGTTGGGCGCGACCATAGTAAATACCGTCAAAATACATGCCCACGGATTGCTCAAAGCCCTGATTGATGCCGCTGCCCAAACCACGAATATAGATATTGGTCCCGATGCCGGTTTCCGACATGGTGAAGTTGGGGATGTAGGCCTGCAGGTTTTCTATTTTATCAATACCTGCTTCAAGCAGTTTGTCGCCGCCCATGGCACTCACCGATACCGGTACGTCCTGTAAGCTTTGAGAGCGCAACTGAGCAGTTACGATCACTTCTTCCAGAACAGGGGAGCTGGCTTGTGCGAGTGTATTGCCCAGTACGGCGAATGTTGCCGTGATGAAGGAGCATTTTAGCGTGCGTCGGTTCATTATTTTTTTCCTCCGCGTAGTTCTAACTACGCCGATAACTGCTGTTTCAATTCTTCCACAATTTCCGCTATCGACTGCAGGCGCTTGACCGGCCCCACCGACTGGCCCGCCGCCCAGATATCTTTCCAGCGTTTGGCATCTACACTGGCGCTGACATCCATCTTTGCTTTCTCGGGCATATTGGTTGGATCAAGCCCCGCCTGCAGAAGTGATTCACGCAACCAGTTGGCGGCCACGCCGGTAATAGCGTCGGAGCAGACAATGTCGTCTACGCCGCTGTCGATCACCATTTGTTTGTAGCCGTCGGCGGCCATGCTTTCGCGGCTCGCCAGAAAGCGGGTGCCCAGATAGGCAAGGTCGGCCCCCAGCGCCTGAACTGCACGAATGCCGCGCCCGGTAGCAATACCGCCGCCCAGAATCAACGGGCCATCCCAGAATTCGCGCACCGAATCTACAAACGCAAACGGACTGAGCGGCCCGGTATGACCACCCGCGCCAGAGCAAACCAGCACCAGACCATCTGCACCGGCATCCACGGCCTTGCGTGCAAAGGAGGGACTGATCACATCTGCAAACACGAGTGAACCGGCCGCATGGGCCTGCTCGATAATATGGGTCGGACTGCCGAGCGCGGTAACGATAAGGTCGGGCTGGTATTCCAGCAGCAATTCAAGATCTGCATCGCGCCGTTGAAACGTAGGGTGCACAATCAGGTTGGCCGCCCAGGGTTTGTTCTGACAGCCTGCTTTTATTGTGTCGAGCCAGTCTTTCAGCTGCTCACTGGTACGAGCGTTCTGGGTGGGAAAGGAACCTAGAATGCCGGCGTTAGCGGCAGCGATAACCATCTCAGGCCCGGATATCAGAAACATCGGCGCCTGTACAACAGGTAATGTGAGGCGCGAACACAGGGTCTCAAAGCGTGATTCGCTCATCAGACGGCGGTCTCCAGTTTTTTTGCCAGTTCGTGGCGCAGTACTTTGTTTAGTGGATTGCGGGGCAAGGCCTCAATGGCCAACACTTTTTCCGGCCATTTGAATTTGGCCAGTCCACACTCCTGCAGATAGGAGGCGAGGTCGTCGACCGAGACAGCCGTTTCACTCACCACAAAGGCGGCAATACGTTGACCCAAATGTTCGTCGGGATAGGGCGCGACGGCTGCTTCCTGAATGGCTGGATGGCCCGCCAGCAGTTGATCGATCTCTTCGGGAGATATCTTCATGCCGCCGCGCACAATCAGATCTTTGCGCCGGCCCACAAAGCGGTAATAGGCATTTTTTTCACCGGCAATCTCAAACAGGTCGCCGGTGCGAAAGAAGCCGTCTTTGTCGAATACTTCACGGTTGGTCTCTGCACTGCGCCAGTAACCTTCAAACACCGTATCGCCGCGAATGACCAGTTCGCCGACTTTACCGGGTTGTTCAATCACTTCACCTGTTTCAACATCCAGCAGCCTTGTATGAAACACCTTGGCTATGCGGTTGTGCCATTGCAAGTCTGGCGCGCCAAAGCGTGGGAACAGGCTGGCTCGTGCTTCAGGCTCTGGAACATCTCGGGCGTCAGATACCAGGCAACAGCCTTCGTTAGAACCAAACATGTTCACTACATCAACGCCGAGCTTTTCTTTGAAGCCAGAAATCATCGATGGTGCCAGCGGTGCACTACCAGAGCCAATAACGCGCAGGCTGGAGAGATCGCGGCTGTTCATCAATTCCGGTTTGGCCAGCAGCAACGACAACAGCGCGGGTGGTGCCACGGTATACAGCGCTTTCTCTTCTTCTATCTGTTGCAGAAAAACGGGTAGGTCAAGTGGGTGGTGTAATGCCAGCTTGCCGTGAACGGACAGCCAGTACACAAGGAAGACACTGATGGCTGCCATATTCACCATGGGAAAGGGCGCTACCATTGCCGCCCCCTTGGGCAGGGCGGTGGCGTCTTCAAAGGCCGGAATCATGGCCAGCCAGTGACGGTGACGGCGTGGCACGCCCTTGGGTAGGCCGGTGGTGCCGGAGGTCCAGCACAGGGTAAACAGAGCGTCACCGTCCGGAATGGCCACCTCTTCCAAATCGCGTGCAGCAGTTTCAAGTGCTGGCCACGCTGCATCCTTTGCGTCGACGGAGAATCGCAGAGTGCTCTTGGGAATCAGACCGTCAAACTGGACCAGTGGATTGTGCTCCTTGAACCTGCCACAACTGATCACCGCGCGGGGGTGGGTATTGTCGATAATCATCCGCAATTCGTGAGATTGGTACTGCATGGGCGCAGGCGACAGGATAAGCCCAAGCCGGGCCGCCACCAGATACATCAACGGCAGCTCTACAATATTGGGCAGTTGCACAACCACAACGTCACCGGCGCGCAGACCAGCGCTGTGCAGTTGCCCGGCAATGCCCAGTGCAGTTTGCTCGACTTCGGCAAAGCTCAGGCGACGCGGGTTGCTGCCGCACAGGTCGTGCCGGTTTGGCGGATCAAGTAGTGCTTCCTGCTCTGGCGCGGCGGCAACAGCGCGCTGAAACAGGTGCCAGAGTGAGGTGTCCTCGGCCATGATGTTTGGTCTCCCTGCTTGACAGGTGTTATGTAAGTTCTACAATGAAATCTTACGCTTGCATTACAGAACCTGTCAACTGAGCTTAGTGAAAGCACCGGAGAATGTCATGAGCGCGGTCAAACCTCTGCACGAATCGTCGTCGAACCCAAATAATAAAAATCCATATCTGCACGGTCTTTATGCGCCCGTCGGGGAGGAAAGCACCTGCGTTGAGCTGAAGGTAACAGGTGAGATCCCAACAGACCTCTGTGGCAGTTACTTGCGCAACGGTCCCAACCCTTTGCAGACACCGGTTGGCATGCATCACTGGTTTGATGGCGATGGGATGATGCACGGCGTGTATCTGGAAAATGGCAAAGCGGAATACCGCAACCGTTATGTGAAATCCGAGGATTTTATCGACGATTCAAATGGTCAGTGTCTGGTGGGCGGGGTGATGGAGCCCGCCACCATGAAACGCGAACCCAAGGTATACAAAGACACAGCCAATACCGACGTCATTCTGCATAACGGTGAGCTGATGGCACTGTGGTACATCAGTGGCAATCCGGTGCGGCTAGACCCACGAACACTTGATACCCTGCGCGAAGAAAATTTTGGCGGCACCTTGCCACGTCATGTCTCGGCCCACTCCAAAACTGACCCACGCACCGGCGAGTTTCTGTTTTTTGATTACGCGCTTTATGAGCCGTGGATGAGCTGCGGTGTGGTGAATTCCGACAATGAGCTGACCGGCTTTCAGACTGTAGAGTTGCCAGGGCCGCGTCTGCCC
>NZ_JBFJTH010000139.1:0-10196 GCF_041625495.1 Litorivivens sp.
AGAGTTGCCAGGGCCGCGTCTGCCCCACGATATGGCCTTCACCCAGAATTATTTTGTGCTGCATGATCTGCCGGTGGTGTTCACCGAGCAGGCGCTGAAGCAGCACCAGTGGTCCATAGAAATAGCGAATCAGCCCACACGGTTTGGGGTAGTGCCGCGCAACTGCAAGGGAGAGGTGAAGTGGTTTGAAACCGACCCCTGCTATATCTATCACGTGATCAACGCGTGGGAAGAGGGCGACGAGATTGTCATGCTGGGTTGCAAGATGGTGCCCAATGTCCATGTAAATGGTGCAGCCTACGGGCCTTACCGCGCCATGGTAGAGGTGTTGGCTTTAAACGCTGTGCCTAGCGAATGGCGCATGAATCTTAAAACCGGCAAATGCACGACCCACGATCTCGATGATGCCATCGGTGAGTTTCCCAGCATCAACTTAGATGTTAGTGGTCAGCAGAATCGCTATGCCTATGTGCAGGCCATAGCCAAAACCGATACCCTGAAGTTCGAAGGCTTCTATCGTTACGATTTCAAACAAGGCAGCAAAACGGCCTACTTTTACGAGCCGGGTATGTGCGGCTCGGAAGTGGCCTTTGCACCGCGTATTGGTGCAACCGAAGAAGACGACGGGTATGTGGTTGGTCTGTGTAGCCACGAAGGTACGGGTGAATCCGAATTTCGCATCTGGGATGCCCGGGCCATCGACAAAGGCCCGCTGGCACGGGTGCATCTGCCGGTGCGGGTACCCGCCGGTTTTCACGCCACTTGGGCCGATGCCCGCGACTGGTAGGGAGTCAATAGATTGATGGAAGCCTATCTGATCGATTGCCTGCGCACACCGCGCACTAAAGCGCGAGAAGGCGGTAGCTTGTCTACGTTGCCTCCGGCCAAACTGGTTGCCTCAGTCACAGCACAGCTGAAACAGCCCCTCGACCGTGTAGGTGCAATGATGCTCGGCTGTGTTGGACAAATTGGCGCGCAGGGAGGCAACGTTGCCCTGCAAAGTAAATTACACTCTCGTTTGCCGGAAAGCTGTACCGCCATGACCCTGAACCATTTCTGCGCCTCGGGTCTGAGCAGTATTGGTCTGGCCGCCAATGCCTGTGCCTTGGGTCAGTATCAGCAGGTGCTGGCCGGTGGGGTGGAGTGTATGTCGCAGGTGGCTTTTATGGCGGACAAAGCCCACTACTATCAAGATGCCGAGTTGGCGGTGGATGAACGCTATATCCCCGTGGCGCTGTCTGCCGATATTCTGGCCACCAGAGAAAACGTGTCTCGCGATGAGCTCAATGCCGTTACCCTGCGCTCGCATCAGCGTGCCGCAGCGGGTGAGCGTTATCAAACATCGCGCATCAAGGTACACGACGCCAGCGGCGCGGTACTGGCAGAACAGGATGAATGTATACGCGCGCAAACAACGGTAGACAGTTTGGCTGCCATGCCGCCCGGCTTTGAGGTCATGGCTAAGCCCTACCAGTCGATATTGAACGAGCGCGAGATCGATTATCGACACAGCTTTGCCAACGCACCGCCGATGGTCGATGGCGCCGCGGTGGGTTTGATTGCCGGCGCGGAAGGCAAATCACAGGCGCGAGCGCGCATTCTTGGCTGGCTGGATGCAGCGGCCAGCCCCGCAGACTCGCTGACCGGTGGCATGGCGGCGATGGACACCTTGTTAGCGCAGCTGGGGGTATCCCTAAACGATGTAGACCGTATTGAGTTTATGGAGGCCTTTGCGGTGGTGCCGGTGTTGTTTGAACGTCGCTACGGCATTAACCCCGACAAGATCAACGTAAGCGGCGGGCATTTAGCCAAGGGGCATCCGATGGGCGCTACCGGAGCGGTATTGCTGTCAACACTTTGTGATGTGTTGGAACAGGATGATTGTAGCCTGGGCCTGGTGGTAGCAACCGGCGCCGGCGGCGTTGGCTCGGCAATGCTAGTGGAGCGATTGAAGTGAGTGCTGATGTGATAACAATAATTGATCACCCCATTGTTGGCGGTTGGGCGCTGGAATCCTGGACCATCAGCCTGGGTGATAAAACCAGCTATCCCTTTGGTGAAAAGCCCGTGGGGCGCATTCTGTACACCCCGGATGGTCAAATGAGCGCCACCATTGCCCGCGCAGACCGGCCGGTCTTATCCAACCCGGTACCTGCCAAGGCACCAGTTGAAGAAAAACTCGCGGCTTTCGATAGCTACTTTTCATATGGCGGTGCCTTTCACATCGACGGTGAGGACGTGGTGCACAGGGTTGAGCTGTCACTGAACCCAAATTTTGTCGGTAGTGAGCAACGGCGGCGAATGACATTCGAGGGCGATTCACTTAATGGTAAGCACCTGACTTTGTCCGCGGATGAGCAAACCCCCAAGGGAATTAAACATCACCGTATTCGCTGGAGAAGAGTATGAGTGTGGCTGAAAGTATAAGCATGAGCAGCAATCTTTTTCAGAAACATGAAGCGCGTTTTAGCGCCGCACGCAAAGCCTGTAAGGAGCGTTTTCACTGGTCTCCCTTTCCCGAGGCTGCTGCGCTGGTCACTAATAACGAAGCGTTGAGCGAGCAGGCAGAGCAGACTTTTCAGGCTTTGCTCAACCAACCGTTTGATATAGCGCTGCCCGGCATAGTGGATCAGGTAGGCGATGAAATTTCACCCTACACCTGCAAACCCTTGGGTATCACCTATCCGCGCTGTAACCCCGACACACTGTTTAACGCAGCCGAAATCGCCATGCCAGACTGGGCCGCCCTGAGTCCGGAGGCGCGCATCGGTATATTACTGGAGGTGATCGACGCACTCGAGCAGCAGGTGTTTCTGATGGCCAAGGCAGTGATGCATACCGCCGGCCAAAGCCCCAATATGAGTTTTACTGGAAGCGGTGTAAACGCGTTGGACCGTGCAATTGAAGCGCTGGTTTACGCCTATGAGGCGATGAGCTTTACGCCCACCAACGCGCGCTGGGAGCGTCAGTTTGGCAAAGCCACTATTAGCCTGGATAAAACCTACCGGCTGGTACCGCGCGGTGTGGCCGTGTGTTTTACCTGTGCCAGTTTTCCCACTTGGAATGCCTGGCCGTCGATGATGGCTAGTCTTGCTACCGGCAATCCAGTTATCGTCAAGCCCCATCCCGGGTCGGTATTGCCGATGGCGCTCAGCGTTAAATGCTTTCGCGAAGTGTTGGCAGCCTACGGCCAGAATCCGGATCTGGTCACCCTGCAACTGGATACTCGCAACGAACCGCTGGGCAAAGTATTGGTTAAACACCCGAAAACTGCCATTGTCGATTTTACCGGCAGCGCTCAATTTGGCAGCTGGGTAGAACAGAATGCTCACCCCGCCTTGTGTTTTACCGAAACCGCCGGCGTGAATACTGTGGTGCTGGATTCCTGCAAGGATCTTGATGCGGTTATCCGCTCACTGGCTACCACCATGTGCATGTTTTCCGCGCAGATGTGCACCAGCCCCCAGAATATCTATCTGCCCAAACAAGGCGTGCGCGAAGGTGATCACTGGGTCGGTGCGGATGAGGTGCGCCAGAGGCTTGCAGATGCCATATGCGCTATCGCTACCAATCCGCGTAAGGCCGCCATGATTATGGCCACGATTCAGTCGCCAGATACCGAAAAAATGCTGGATCAACTGGCACAGCAGGCCGAGGTTATTTTGGCCAGCAGTGTCTACGAGCATCCCGATTACCCCAATGCGCGCACACGCACACCGCTAATGCTCAAGGTAACTCCAAACCAGCGTGAGCTGTATCTGGGAGAGCGCTTCGGGCCGGTATCGTTTGTGATTGAGTGCGAGGACGCGAGCGAAGCCTTGCAACAGGCCACGCAGGATGTGCGTGCTGCGGGTGGGCTTACGGCGTTTCTCTATTCCACGAACGAGGCGTTCATCGCGCAGGCCGAGCAGGCATACGCTCGTGCCGGTGCCCAACTCACAATAAACCTCACCGGCCCCATGCCACTGAATTTTGCAGCGGCCTACAGCGATTTTCACGTCACGGGCCTGAACCCGGCAGGAAATGCCTCGCTTACCGAATTGGGTTTTGTCGCCCAGCGGTTTCGTATTACCCAAAGTCGCCGACAAAAGGATGACCGATGAATGATGATGGTTCAGCGTTTGCGCTGGCGCGGTGTTACGATGCGCTCATGACACAGCTGCCTACATGACTCAAATGCCCAGATCAACGCCTGGCCAACCGGTCTCTACAGACCAGCCAATCGATAACCCATTGTTGCATGCGCGCGCGATAAGCCGGGCACTGGGTGTGGTGGGTGACCGCAGCTCACTGCTGTTGGTTTATTGGGTATTCCTCGGTCGTTTTCGCTTTACCGAGCTGGTGAAATGCACGGGCTTGTCGAAAAGCCTAGTCAGTAATCGTCTGAAGCGGCTCGAAGAGCAGGGCGTGCTCGAGCGTCGCAGCGTAAACGGCACCAACGAATTCCACCTCACCGAAATGGGCAAAGACCTTTACGACGTGGCGCTGGCCATTATCTACTGGGACAAACGCTGGCACTTTACCGAAGGCTGCCTCACCCACCACCTAAAGCACCACCAGTGCGGCAAGGAATTCAGCCCCATACCCAGCTGCGCACAGTGCGACACCCCGTTTACGGCCCGTGCCTGCGACTGGCACTACGGCCCCGGCACACCGGATGAAAGCCTTGCCAGCGACATGCCTTCGCGTCGCTCGCGGATTGCGCCTTCGGCACTGGATGCCAAACACCCCATCATGGACAGGACTCTGGAAATACTCGGCGATCGCTGGACAGCTCTTACCATTGCCGCCGCTTTCTACCGCGTGCGCACCTTCGGCGGTTTTCAGCAGGCGTTGGGTATTGCCACGAATATTCTCAGCAGCCGCCTTTCCCGCCTTACCGAACTTGGCATCTTCACCCGCAGTGGGCAGGGTCGTGCCGAATACCGCCTGACCGAAGAGGGCCTCTCGCTCTTTCCTGTCATTGTCACCCTCATGCGCTGGGGTGATCGCTGGTTTTGTGACGCACCGGCGTTGATATTAAGCCATCGCAGCTGCCAACAGCCTCTCGTCAGTGCCATGAAATGTGATCAGTGTGGTGAAGCGATCGGTTTTGCGGATTTTTATTACTGAGTTTCTTTTGGCTCGCGGTAGATTTTTTCAGTCAAAATATTTGTCGCTGGTTTCAGGCTGTAGCGAGGGCTCAGACACAGGCATTGATTGCAATCCCGCGGTCCGTTGAGAACTAAGCGTGTAAAACGTTTGAGACCCACGCGCCGCAGCACGCTATTCTAACTCCACGTTAGACGAGCAACACGAGAGTCAGGGAGACGCACCATGCGTACAGATCTTGAATTTAAATCTGACGGAATAACATGCGCCGCTTGGTTATATCGGCCAGCGTCCAGCTCGCCTAGTCCCTGCGTGGTAATGGCTCACGGTTTCTCAGCTGTGAGGGAGCAAAGGCTGGATGCTTACGCGGAGCGGTTCGCCCAAGCGGGTTGTGTCGTATTGCTGTTCGACTATCGCCACTTTGGAGCCAGCGCCGGTGAACCGCGTCAGCTTTTGAGCATTCGCCGCCAACTGCAGGATTGGCAGGCAGCGATTGCAGCGGCGCGCGCACTACCCGGTGTCGACCCGGCACGTATAGCCATCTTTGGGAGCTCGTTCAGTGGCGGCCATGTTCAGACATTGGCGGCACGTGACCAGTCAATAGCGGCGGCAATTGCACAAGTACCTTTCTGCGATGGGTTGAGAAATCTGCCAGCGCTTGGCATAGGCCACTCACTGCGCTTGACGATGGCTGGCCTGTGGGATGTGTTAAGAATGATTCTTGGATGCAAGCCCTATTATATCGGTGCCGTGGGCAATGCTGGCGATCTTGCGGCGATGGTGACGCCAGATGCGGTTGCAGGCTTCGCGAACATGAACCCGAGTGGCTCTACCTGGCGCAATGAGGTAGCCGCACGGGTGGCACTAACGCTGGGTTTTTATCGTCCGGGGGCGGAGGCCGCCAAGATAGCTTGCCCCATTCTCTACGCCATTGGAGAGCAAGATCTGATAACGCCTGCGCGCTTTGCACATGACGCAGCTGGCCGTGCACCGCGCGCCGAGGTTAAGTCGTATCCCTGTGGTCATTTCGATGTTTACGTTAGTCCGCTGTGGGAGAAGGTGATTGATGATCAGATCGAATTTATTGTTAGGCACTTACAACCCTGATCAATATGATCATAATCATTGGGGTCAGAGTCGTTCAAACCGTTGGGTCTAATCAATGCGCCAGAATCCGTTGAAATCTTTATGAATAAACCTTCCCCGGCTTACGGCACTGGCGACTCGTCATACAAAGCCGCAGGTGAACTTTCTGGCCTGATCAGGCTTGTGGATGCGTTCTACACATATATGGAAACGCTGCCTGAGGCTCGGGTTATCTTGCAAATGCATTCGGCTGATCTTGCACTTTCACGTAAGAAGTTGGCCTATTTTCTGTCGGGCTGGTTGGGTGGCCCAAGGCTGTACGCGGAACACTTTGGTTCTATTGTTATTCCAGCGGTTCACAGGCATTTGTCGGTGGGTTATGCGCAGCGCGACGCCTGGCTCTTATGCATGCAAAGAGCCATTGCTGATCAGCCTTATGACGAGTCCTTTAAGGTTTATCTTCTAAAACAGCTGCGGGTGCCGGCGGAAAGGGTCAGAGCGGCATGTCATGTGTGAAATTATCGAGTGTTAAGCTTTGGCAGCGCCCCACCGTTGGAAGAAATTGCCATTATTTTTGTTGACCCACGCCAGCCATTGAACTCCCCGCCGAATTGCTGTATTCCATTATCTTTGCCAAAAGAATTGCGCAGCGATTTTTTCGCGCACTAGCGCACACCAGAATATAACAACAGGCAGAGGTGACGATGAAAAAATTGAGTATGGTGGACAAGGGCTTTCTGCTGGCAGAAAACCGTGAAATGCCCATGCATGTAGGCGGGGTAAGCCTTTTTACCTTGCCAGAGGGTGTGGATGAACAAGAATTCCTCCACAACTTGGCGCATACCATTCGCAATACCGATGCGTTGTTGCCGCCCTTTGGGGACAGGCTGAAGTTGGGGCGTGCGGGACTGATGGGTAATGCCCAGTGGGAGCCGGACCCGGCACTGGATATGGAATACCACGTGCGCCATTCAGCTTTGCCCAAGCCCGGACGCTATCGCGAACTCTTTACTCTGGTATCGCGTTTGCACGGTACGCTGTTGGAACGCAGTCGGCCCTTGTGGGAAATGCATCTGATCGAAGGCTTACAGAACCGCCAGTTTGCGGTCTATACCAAAACTCATCACGCGGCGGTGGACGGTGCCCGCTCGGTGCATATTTCTCGCAGTATGCTGTCGTCAGACCCAAATTATGTGCTGGAAAATTCGCCCCTCTCGCTGGAATCTTGGCATCGTTACAAAGAGGCGCTGCTGGCTGGCCAGCAGGGTCTGCCCACGGAGGAGGAGCTGCGCAATGTAGCGGATATGCTCAAATCCACCTTTGATAGCAGCGCCAATCTGTATCGAGCGCTGAAGGGCTTTACCAAGGCTTGGGCTGGGCGGGGCGGCGATCTCACCCTGCCGCATTTGCGTGTGCCTGGCAGTGTGCTGAACAGCCGGGTGGATGGCGCGCGCCGCTTTGTCGCGCAGTCGTGGCCCTTTGCGCGTATCCATCGCCTAGGCAAGGCCTATGGCGGCACCTTTAATGATGCGGTGCTGGGTATGTGTGCGGGCGCTCTGCGTACGTATCTGATCAATCACGCGGAACTTCCCGATCAGGGCCTGAAGGCCATGGTGCCGGTTTCTCTGCGTCAGAAAGGCGATGTGGATTCGGGCAATGCGGTGGCGGCCATCAGTGCTGATCTCTCGACCCATATTGCAGACCCGGCAGAGCGCATTCGCGCCATTATGGCGTCGGTACAGGCGGGCAAAGCGTTTTACCAGGGTATGTCACCGAAGGAGGTGGAGCTGGTCAGCATGCTGATGCAGTCACCCTCCGCGCTATTTATGCCGCTCGGGTTAACGCCGCGGTTGCCACCTTATAATGTCGCGATATCCAATGTGCCCGGTATTCGCGAGACCATGTACTGGAACGGCGCGCGCATGGACGGCTCCTACCCGTTGTCGATAGTGACCGATGGTATGGCGATGAACATTACCCTGGTGACCTATGGTGAGAATGTGGATTTCGGCATTATTGCCTGTCGTCGTTCGTTACCGCAGGTTCAGCGGCTAATCGACTATATGGAAGAGGCGCTGTGTGATCTGGAAGTGGCTGCCGGGTTTAACGATGCTGCGAACGAGGGAAAATCCAAACCGCGCCGTAAAGCGGCGGCGCGTAAAAAGAGCGTGGCCAAGAAAAAGGTAACCAAGGCCAAGACCACGACAGAGGCATAGAGAAGCCGGACATTGCTGCTTGCAGGAGGGGTTATGATTATCGTGCATGGCAGTGTGACGGTGCCGCAGGCGCGCCTGTCTGAGGCGTTGCAGCTCAGTCAGCAGCACGTAGCGCGCTCGCGCGCCGAGTCCGGCTGTATTGAGCACGGTGTGTATCAGGACCCGGAGATTGCCGGGCGGCTGGTGTTTGTTGAGAAATGGGCCGACGAGGCCGCGCTGAAACAGCATTTCGCTGTGCCTGCCTCAATTGCCTTTGTTGACGAGATAAGTGCCTTGGCCACCGAGCCACCATCCATTTCGCTTTTTTATGCCGACGAAATCTCCATTTGAACGCGATGGCTGTCTGTGGTTCTTGCACATGTTCATGCCTCGGCGCGCGACGTCATAGCTATGTGGTTGCGGATTGTTCTCGGTGACCCATTGCTGGCGATTGATAAGCCGGAGCAGATAAAGGCTGGGGTTGACACCGCATTTGATGAGGCTGGTGAACCCGATGATATGGCTGTGTTTACGCGGTATGAGTCAGGCGGCCTGCATTGCGAGTTGTGTCTCTATTTTACACCCGCCGCTGCGAGTGTGGCGCGGGCGCTAAATGCGACGCCCTGTAAAGCCCCTGAACCTGATGGCCTGAGTCTGTTGGCTGGTTCGCAGCGGGCCTTACGCTTACTTTTTCCGGAGTGCTGAAAGCGATGACGAGATCAATCCCTGCGAGCCAGATGGCTGGCCGATGCGCGGCGCGTTTTCTTGCTTTTGTATTTCTTTTGACGGGAGCACACGTGATGGCGGTGGAAGAGGCCGAATACACCGTGGTGGTTGATGAAAAGCCCTTTGAGCTTCGTCAGTACGCGCCGCATATTCTCGCGGAAACGTTGGTAGACGGCGATTTTGAAGCCGCTGGCAATGAGGCCTTTGGTCGCCTGTTTCGCTACATTTCCGGCAACAACGAGGCCCAGCAGAAGGTCGCTATGACCTCGCCAGTGGGACAGACCGCCGAGAGCGAAAAGATCGCTATGACCTCGCCGGTAGGTCAGGCGCAGAAAGACGGCAAGTGGGCGGTGAGTTTTATGATGCCGGCGTCGTTTACGCTGGAGACTACTCCTACACCAACAGATCCAGCGGTGGTGATACGACAGGTGCCGGCCCGCTATATGGCAGCCGTTCGCTATTCAGGCTTCTGGAGCGAGAAGGGCTATCGCCGAAATCTTGCCCAGTTACAGGCATGGATCGCTGATCAGGGCTATGTCGCCGAAGATGAGCCAATCTGGGCGCGTTATAATCCGCCCTTCGTGCCCTGGTTTCTACGGCGCAATGAGATTCTTATTCCAGTTGCCAATCCTGGGTAGTTCTTGCGCCTAGCTAGGCGAGCTTCCCCAAATGCTTGCGCTTAATGTGCCCGGCCGCATACAGCGAGTGCAGACTGTCGGCCAAGGTCTCACGGTGATGTCTAAATCTAAGCCCTAGCACCGTTTCAAATTTGCTGTCGTCACTTCGCACCCAGCGTGTAGCGTATTGGGTGCCTTCTGCCGTAATCGGAATGTTCACGCCAGTCAGCGTGATAAATGCATCTCCTAATATTCCCATTAGCCGCAGTAGTGGGCCGGGAATGGGCGCGTAGGGCAGGCGGCGTCCAGTCAGCTCATAAAGTGTGCTGATCAGCTCTTTCCATGGGTAGTAGTGACCGCCAAGTAGAATACGCTCTGGCCGATCGAGCTTTTCGAGTATGGCAACGCAGGCGCTGCCAATATCGCGCACATCGATAAACTGGATGCCCGTGCTGGTAACCACACCCATGCGCGAGCTGAA
>NZ_JBFJTH010000140.1:0-10186 GCF_041625495.1 Litorivivens sp.
ATGCTCGACGCGTTACCGCATGGCTTTTCCGTTAATCGTACTCCCCTCGTATTTTGTTTGGCCGCAGGTGTTAGTGCAGCCAGTTTTGGTGCGGCAGTTTTGGAGGAGGTCGTTGTAACCGCCCAACTGCGCGAGCAGAGTCTTCAGGATGTGCCGGTTTCTGTCAGTGCAATCAGCGGCGACAAAATGATGGAAGCCGGGCTGTCGCGCATCGAGGATTTGCAAGCCTATGTCCCTAATTTCACCATGTCCGAATCGGGCATTGGCACCGATATCTATATTCGCGGCATTGGTTCAGGCGAAAATCAGGGTTTCGAGCAGTCGGTGGGTATGTATGTCGACGGAATCTCCTATGGTCGAGCCCAATTAGCCCGCGCGCCATTTCTTGATCTATCTCGAGTAGAGGTTTTGCGTGGCCCGCAAAATATACTGCTTGGCAAAAACAGCGTTGCCGGGGCAATTAATATAAGCACGGCCAAGCCCACCCAGGAATTCGAAGGCTATGTTCAGGCCACATGGGAGGGCAAGGTTGGTGAGCGGATTCTCGATGGGGTGCTGTCAGGCCCGATCAACGATACCCTGGCATACCGTTTTGCTACCCGCATTCGCGATTACGACGGCCATATTCGAAATTTGGTGCAGGATCGAGACGAGCCAAACCGCGAAGAGCGAACTTATCGATTTAAATTGCTGTGGGATGCCAGCGACGATCTGGTTGCCTCGTTAAAGCTGGAACACGGCAGTTTCGATATCGTGGGGCGCCATTCGGAAATCATCTATGATTCGCCTTCCGTCTCAGATGTGCCGTTTTTTACTGGTCGTACGTACGGCGAGATCCTTGATCAGACGCAAGTGCCAGGCGTGGTAAATATCGATTCCCATCCTGGTGTTCGCAATGTAGAGGCGGATTACAAGCGCCACTCTAATGGCGACTGGAGCGATAACAATACGCAGAATGTGACGCTGAACGTCGATTGGTACCAAGATGGTCACCAGTATTCCTTTATAACCGGCTACATGGCTTACGACTACGAAGAGGACTGCGACTGCGATTTTACCGGTGGCGAGTTGTTTCAGCTTGATCTTGTCGAAGATTACAAACAGTTCAGCCAGGAAATGCGTTGGATTTCGCCGGTAGGGGAGTCTTGGGAGTTTATAGCCGGCGCATACTTGCACTACAGTGAGCTGTATTTCTACGACTCCATCCGTGTGGATTCTGACATTATTCCAGATTTGGTCAACGCGGCCGATGCCACTGAAGGCGGGGCTCGCGGCGACATCGATCCAGGCGGGATTGGTGGTCCGGAAGAAGTTTCGGGTATCGGCGACGCAGGTAATGCGATTCGCAATTTCCGCTCGCCTCGCGATTTCAATAGCGACTCGACCATGGCGTCAGCCTTTATGCAGGCGACCTGGAATGTGATTGACCACGTGCGATTGACCTTCGGCGGCCGCTACACATGGGAGAAGAAGGAGGGCAGTCGTAAGCTTGAATTTGCATACCCGGATTTCAGTATCAGGCCAATAGGCGAGTCTGATACAGCGGCGGCGGTGAGTTTTGCTGCGGAGCGCCATGATCTGGAAGGCAAGCGCGTTGAAACCCAGTTTGCGCCGCTAGTGAATCTGCAGTGGGACTTTTCTTCTGACGCGATGGCGTATTTCACCGCCAGTCGAGGCTTTAAATCCGGTGGCTTTGATGCTCGCTCCAATGCTTCGCCCAGTGCTGAGCCGACGCCGCGTAACCCGAACGCCCTTGTGGCCAACCAGGTTGTACTGATCGGTACTTTCGAATACGAGGAGGAAGAGGCCACCAGTTACGAATTGGGTCTCAAATCAAGCCTGTTTGGTGGCGTGGCCGAGTTGAACGCGGCTCTGTTCCGAACCGAGTTTGATAATCTGCAGGTCAGTGTGTTCGACGGAACGCTGGGCTTCAATGTTGGCAATGCGGCCAGCGCGATTTCCCAAGGTCTGGAGCTTGACGGTCGCGTGGGTTTGACCGAGCATCTTATGTTGTCGGCGGGACTGGCTTTTCTCGACTTTGAATTCGTAGATCACCCCTTTGGCACCTGCATCCAGGGCCAGACGCCGGACAGCCCGAACGGCATCAACTGCGATTACAGTGGCAAAACCAATCAGTATGTCGCCGACTACTCCGGCAACCTGCTGCTGGCCTATGAGCGTTCGGTTCTGGACAGTTTGATGTTGCGTGCCAATGTGGATGCAATCTTTACCGATGAATACCATCCGTCGCCCAACCTGGACGACCGCATCAAGCAGGACGGTTATGTTGTGTATAACGCCCGGTTGTCGCTGTCAGATATTGCTGGTGACTGGGAAGTGGCGCTGTTGGGAAAAAACCTAACAGATGAAGTAATTATCGTTTATGGTGTAGATGCGCCAACCGCTTACACCATCACTGAAGCGGCGACGCATCACGGATTTGTCAATCCGCCGCGTACGTTTGCACTGCAATTGAGTTATCGGTGGTAGGCCTTTAGATTAATAAAAATATTGAGGGCAGTCGCATGAAGGGAGTGAATATTGGTGCGTTTGCATTACTGATTGCTACCGCCGGTGGTGTGGTTGCAGAGCAGAAGCGTCATATTCTCGAGGAGGTCATAGTTACGGCCCAGCTGCGCGAGCAATCGCTACAGGATGTGCCGGTATCGGTGAGCGCTATCTCCGGTGAAAAGCTTATGTCCGCTGGCCTCAACAAAATTGAGGATCTGCAAGCCTATATTCCCAACCTCACGATGACTGAGAATGGCATCGGCACCTCAATTTATATTCGCGGTATTGGCTCGGGTATCAATCAGGGTTTCGAACAATCGGTGGGTATGTACGTCGACGGCATATACTATGGGCGAGCTCAGCTGGCGCGTGCGCCGTTCCTCGACCTAGCCAGGGTGGAGGTGCTACGTGGCCCGCAGAATATCCTCTACGGTAAAAACAGCATTGCCGGTGCAATCAGTATTCACACTGCCAAACCGGCAGATCAGTTCGAAGGCTCTTTTTCAGCCTTGTATGAGCCTCAGTTCGAAGAGGAAGTGGTTGACCTGATTTTGTCCGGCCCGGTGAGTGATACGCTTGGGTATCGTTTTTCTGCGCGCTTGCGCAACTATGGCGGCTATATCGAAAACCTTACGCTGGATCGCGACGAGCCTGCGTACAAGGAAGCCACCTACCGGTTAAAATTTGTCTGGGATGCCACCGATGAAATAACGGTCAGCGCGAAGGCAGAGATAGGGCGCTTTGATGTTACTGGTCGGCAGGCCGAAATTATCGACGATTCCCCTTCAAGCAGCGACAACCCGTTATTTGCCGGGCGTACCCATGGTCAGATATTGAACAATACCAGTGACCCGTCGGGCTTGGTGATTAATATCAATTCCGATGACTCAGTCTTGAATAATTATCAGGATTTCAAGCGCTCATCTAATGGCGATTTTAGTAAGAACAACACAGAGAACCTAACCATTAACGCCGATTGGTTGCGCGGCGAGCACATGTTCAGTTCAATCACCGGATTTATGGGCTACGACTACGACGACCTCTGTGATTGCGATTTCACCGGCGCTGAGGGCTTTAAGGTGTCGCTGGTGGAAGACTATAGCCAGTTCAGTCAGGAATTTCGCTGGATTTCACCTGCCGGAGAACCATTCGAATTTATCGGTGGTTTTTACTTTCAGAAGAGTGAGCTCGATTTTTTCGACAGTATCATCGTCGACTCTGACTTGATCGTTCAGCTGCTCAATGCTGCGGATGCTACAGAAGGCGGGGCGCGGGGCGATAATGACCCTAATCCGCTGGGCGGCTCACCGGAAGAAGTTGCGGGTATTGGCGACGCCGGTAATGCGATAGCTAATCTTACCTCGCCGCGGACATTTACCAGCGATTCCGAGCTGTACTCGCTCTTCTTGCAATCTACCTGGAATATGACCGAACAGTTGCGGCTGACCGTCGGTGGACGTTACTCCAGAGAGTCCAAAGAAGGCTCGCGTTATTTTGCCTTTGGTGACCTCGATTTCAACGAGCGGCCCTTCAGTGAAACGGATACCGTTTCTGCCGTGAGCTTTTCGGCCGAGCGCCACGATCTGAAGGGGAGTCGTAGCGAGTCCCAGTTCTCTCCGTTGGTGAACCTGCAGTGGGACATGAATGATGACACCATGGTGTACGCCACGATAAGTCGAGGCTACAAATCCGGCGGATATGACGCTCGCTCCAATGCGTCGCCATCGGCAGAGCCTGTGCCGCTGCCACCGGGCGCCTTGCCTAATCCCGCGCGCCCAGAGCGCCCTGTGCTTATCGGTACCTTTGAATACGAAGAAGAAGAGGCTACCAGCGTCGAGCTGGGCTTTAAGTCGACATTGCTTGAAGGTGCTGCTGAACTGAATGCCGCCTTGTTTCGTACCAAGTTCGACGATTTGCAGGTGAGTATCTTTGACGGCACACTTGGGTTTAACGTGGGTAACGCTGCGAGCGCAACCACGCAGGGGGTGGAGATTGATGGCCGCATCCAGCTAACGGAGTATCTGATGCTGGCGGGTGCGCTGGCATTTCTCGATTTTGAGTTTGATGATTTTCAAAATGGTCAGTGTCTGGCGGGGCAAACGCCGAATTCACCCGACGGCATAAACTGTGACTATACCGGCAAGACTAATCAGTACGTGGCCGACTTCGCTGGAAATCTAGTGTTGTCGTACATGCGCCCGATCAGTGCAGAAGTTGGTATCGGTCTGGGTTTGGATGCGATCTTTACCGACGACTATAACCCGTCGCAGAATCTGGACCCTACGGTGGTTCAGGATGGCTATGTTAAATTCAACGGCCGCGCTGCGATCGCAGCCATTGATAGAACCTGGGAGTTGGCGCTCGTAGCGAAGAACCTGACCGATGAGGTGATCGTGATGTATGCCAGTGATACGCCAACGGCCTATACCATTTTTGAAACCAAGGGCCATTATGGCTTTCTGGAGCCGCCACGCAGTGTTGCTCTGCAATTCAATTACCGGTGGTGAAGGTTGCCTGTGATGAGTACGTAGTTACACCTATTTGTCATGACAATAGTGTAAATAAATGTGCAATATTGGCTTTATCTACATGAAATCTGTAAAAAATTAGCTAAACTGACCCAAGAGCGTGTGTAATACAAAAACGACAGCACCGGGTTAATAATTGATTAAAAACTGCTCGTTTGTGAGTCTGGGAGGAAGCAATGAAAAATAAACAACGGTTTCGGCATGGCGTCGCGCTATTGCCGCTGGTAGCGGGTATCGCCGCTGGCAGCGTGCAGGGTGCCGCAGTGCTCGAAGAAGTAATCGTAACCGCCACCTTGCGTGCCGAAAGTCTGCAGGATGTTCCCGTCTCCGTTAACGCGGTGTCTGGTGAAAAACTGATGGAAGCCGGCATCGACAAAATTGAAGATCTCCAGGCCTACGTGCCCAACCTGACCATGTCAGAAACCGGCATTGGTACCAATATCTATGTGCGTGGTATCGGTTCGGGTATCAACCAGGGTTTCGAGCAGTCGGTCGGTATGTATTTTGATGGTGTGAGCTATGGCCGCGCCCAATTATCACGTGCGCCGTTCCTTGACCTGGCGCGGGTAGAGGTGCTGCGCGGGCCGCAGAATATCCTGTTCGGTAAGAACTCCGTAGCAGGTGCTTTGAGTCTGCACTCGCAACGTCCTGGCATGGAATTCGAAGGCTTGGTTTCCGGTCTCTATGAGCCAACCCATGGTGAGTCTACCGTTGATTTGGTCCTGTCTGGGCCGCTCACAGACCGCCTGGGCGCTCGCCTGGCACTGCGTAAGCGCGATATGGATGGGTATATTGAAAACCTGACGCTGGATCGCGACGAGCCTGAGCGTGACGAAGGCACTGCCCGACTGATTCTGGATTGGGCGGCGACAGACGATCTGCAGGCCATGTTCAAATTTGAGGTGGGCCAGTTTGATGTTACCGGTCGTCAGATTGAAATTATCAATGACAACCCGTCAACCTCGACCACGCCGTTCTTCGCAGGCCGAACCTACGCGCAGATTTTGGACAATACCACGGTAACCGGGTTGCCGATTATTGACCCTTTCACTGTTGATGCCGATTCTTCGGTATTGAACAACACCCTAGACTACAAACGTTCGTCCAATGGTGATTTCAGTAACAACGAAACCCAAAACTTCACCATGAATCTGGACTACGCATGGGGCGAGCATACGTTAACCTTCATTACCGGCATTATGTCATACGAGTATGAAGAGCTGTGTGATTGCGACTTTACCGGTGCTGAAGTATTCAAGGTTGAGTTTGCAGAAGAATACGACCAGTTCAGCCAAGAATTCCGCATAACCTCGCCAGTTGGTGAGTTTATGGAGTACATCGGTGGCGTTTACTACCATAAAAGTGAGTTGGACTTTTACGACTCGATCCTGGTTACCAGTGATGTGCTACCTGATTTGATCAACTTGGGCGACCTTGCCGCGGGTGGCACGTTGGGTCGACCGACGGATGGCCCGGGTGATGCAGGCGACGAGATTCGTGAGCTCGGTACTCCCCGTAGCTTTGTTACTGACACGGAACTTTGGTCAGCCTTCCTGCAGCTGACATTCAACCTCTCCGACACGTTGCGCCTGAACGTTGGTGGTCGCTACACGACTGAGGAAAAAGAAGGTTCGCGTTCACTCGACTTTGTAAACAATCGCACTGGCGAGCGTAAGCCGGAAGGTGAGATCGACAGTGTCGTTGCGATCAACTTTTCTGCTGAGCGCCACAATCTGGAAGGCGATCGCAAGGAAACCAATTTCGCTCCGTCTATCAACCTGCAGTGGGATATGAACGACTGGGCGATGACTTATGCAACCTGGAGCAAAGGCTTTAAGTCAGGTGGTTTTGATGCGCGTTCCAATGCATCTCCGGCAGCAAATGCGCCTGACCCAGGAAACCCGGCGGATAGTACAATACTGATCGGTTCTTTCGAGTACGATGAAGAGAAGTCACAAAGTATCGAGCTTGGTGCCAAAACCACCTTGCTTGATGGTGCAGCCGAGCTGAATATCGCTTTGTTCTACACCGAGTTTGACGACCTTCAGATCAGTATCTTCGACGGTACGCTGGGCTTTAACGTGGGTAACGCCGGTGCAGCAGAGACCATGGGTCTTGAGTTGGACGGCCGTATGGCTCTGACTGAAAAACTGATGATGACCGGTGCTCTGGCCTTCCTGGATTTCGAGTTTACCGACTTCGAGAACGGTCAGTGTAACCATGTTCAGGTGCGTAATGGTGCAGATCCAGATGGCGACGGTCTGTGCGATTTCACCGGCGAGACCAACCAGTATGTGGCGGATTACTCCGGTAACATCGGCTTGGTATACACCACTCAGGTTGCAGATAGTCTGGAGTTCCGCGGTGGTCTGGATATCGTGTTTACCGGCGATTACAACCCCACGCAAAACCTTGACCCGACTCAGGAGCGCGATGCATACGCCCAAGTCAACGGTCGTCTGGCACTGGCTGACTTTGAAGACGGTTGGGAGCTGGCGCTGGTTGGTAAAAACCTGACTGACGAAGAGGTCGTTAACTACGCCAACGATACTCCGCTGTCCAATAGTGTTTTCGGCGCCGTGAGCCACTACGGCTTTATCGGTCGTCCGCGCAGCATTGCGGTTCAGGCGTCTTACCGCTGGTACTAAAATCTCCGCTACACTATAACGCCGCTTTAAGCGGCGTTTTTTTTGTCTGAAGGAAATGATCACGCGTGAAAACAGTAGATGAGATCGTATTTGCACGGGTGCTGGAATGGCTGGAGCGTGGCGATCGCTGCTGGCTCTGCACTATCGTAGCGACCGTAGGCGCCTCTCCGCGCCCATTAGGTTCTCTGATGGGCGTGAGTGAAAGCGGCGAGCTAATTGGTTCGCTGTCCGGTGGTTGTATTGAAGACGATCTGTTGGAAAAAGTGCGGGGCGGTGAGTTGGCACATGACAACCCGCTGATTCATCCCTATGGCGTGACGCCCGAAGAAAACGAGCGCCTGGGCTTGCCCTGTGGTGGTCGGCTGGAAGTATTGATTGAGCCACTGAGTAGCGATCACCTAGCGCCAATGCGGGAGATCTTAACGGCATTGCGGCAGCGTAGGTGTCGGCGGCGTCTGGTATCGATTGCCAGTGGGCAATGGCAAATTGCCCCCATTGACCTGACGGAACCATTGGAGCGCCAGGAAGGGAGTATTCAGCAAGATTTTGGGCCTATGCGGCACTTGTTGTTGGTGGGGGCCAATGAATTGGCGCGCTGCATCGCCGAGTTGGCCACGGCAATGAATTATGCGGTCACCGTCTGTGATCCCCGCCAGGATCGGATAGCGCAATGGGAGGTTGCCGGCGTGCAGACCGTCTGCGCCATGCCGGACGATGTTGTACGTGAGCGGGCGGCAGATGCCCACAGCCTGGTGATTACGCTGACACACGATCCGCGTATAGATGATATGGCGTTGATGGAAGCGCTGCAGTCACAGGCGCGCTATGTAGGTGCGCTGGGGTCCGAACGCACCTCCGCCAAGCGCCGCGAGCGGCTATTGCAGCTGGACCTTACCGAGTCCGAGATTGCACGTTTACACGCGCCAGTCGGGTTGCCGATTGGCAGTAAATCGGCGATGGAGATAGCGGTCGCTATTATGGCGGAGCTGGTGCAGTTGAAGGCGCAGTGTAAGTTGTGACCAGCAGCGGCGTTGGCATTATTCTTCTCGCGTCGGGTGCGAGCCGGCGCTTTCGCAGCGATAAGCGATTTGCGCGTCTACCCGGCGGGCAACTGTTACTGAACCGGATGTTGTCGCTGGTTTCGGCCAGTGGTTTACCGTGCTTTGTGACACTTCGCTCTGGGGAGGCCATTCAAACACCCGGTGCACAACCGTTGATGCTTGAACACGCCTCGCGCGGCATGGGTAGCAGTATCGCGGAGGCGGTGGCCAGTGTCGGCGAAAATTTTTCGGCCCTGATGATTCTACCGGTAGATCTACCGCTGTTGAAACTGGAGACGCTGACCGCGCTGGCTGAGAATGCGACGAGTAATACGCTGCGTCGTCCGGTGGCCGATGGTCGAGAGGGGCACCCTGTGGTGTTTGGTTGTGATTATTTTGTCAACCTGGCCGCGTTGGACGGGGAGCAGGGCGCGCAATCCATACTGCGCAAGTATGCTGGAAGTGTTGAGCGTATTACTGTAAACGATCCGGGTATCTATCTTGATATCGACACCCCAGAGACACTGGCAAGTCTCACTCGAGAGGGCCATTTTGCAGGACAGCAATAAAGGCCTGTGCAGCATTAGACAGGCTGCGATTGCGATGATGTACGCAACCCAACGTGCGGTGCAGGTTATGCCCTTGCAGGGCGAGGGCTTTGATGCTGTCGTCAACCAGTGTCGCCGGAAGAATGCTCCAACCCAACCCGATACTAACCATTACCTTGATGGTTTCCATGTAGTTTGTAGACATCGCTACATCCATTTTTAGACCAGCCTCATCAAACAGGCGCTTGATAATTTGCCCGGTATAGGTACTCAGTCCAGGCGGGATGGCGGTATAACCCTGCAGCTGCTGAAGTGTTACCGCGCGCTTGTTTGCCAGCGGGTGATCGAGCGCTACTGCGACCGTCAGCGGATCGTTCCAGACTGCAAAGGATTCCAGGTTGGGTTCTTTTTCTGGCGATAGCGTTATGATCGCCAGGTCCAGTTCACCGTGCAGAATCATGTCGTGAGCCTGCTCGGAATCCATAAAGTCGATGTCTAGCCTAACCTCGGGGTAGGTGCGGGTAAAATACCGCAGCACCGGTGGCAAGCGATGTAGGCCTATATGGTGCGAAATACCCATAGAAAGCTTTCCGCCCACGCTGCCGCTAAGGTCGTGCACACTGCGTTCAGCATTGGCCATGGCTAATAATATGGCGCGCGCCTGCGGCAGTAGTGCTTCCCCTGCTTCTGTGAGCGTAACTTTGCGGCCAATCCGGTCGAACAGGCGGTGTTCTAATTGCGCCTCCAGATTGTGAATGCGTTTGCTGATAGCCGGCTGAGTTACGTGCAGGACTTCAGCGGCATCGGAAAAAGAGCGGTGCTCGGCGATGGTAACGAACGCTTTGAGGCTGTGAATGTCCATGGCGGTGATCCCCTATTAGATAAAAATAGGTTATCAGAAATATGAAAAA
>NZ_JBFJTH010000141.1:0-10140 GCF_041625495.1 Litorivivens sp.
CGATGGCGACACTGCATGGTGGTGCTATAGTTTCGGCCAACAAACCATAAGGAAGGGAGGAAACCGCATGTCTGAAATGGGATTCTGGTCATTTGCCCGCAAAGACCCCTCACCACTGGCTCTGGTCGCACCCGACGGCAAGCAATACACCCGTGGCGATCTGCTCAACACCGCCAACCAGGTGGTTCACGGCCTGCGTGCACTGGGCATGCAGCGCGGAGATGCCGTTGCGATGATGCTGCCAAACTGCGCCGAGTTTTATCACATTTACCTGGCAGCAACCCAGGCCGGTTTTTACATGGTACCCATCAACTGGCACTTGGCTGGACCGGAAGTCGCCTACATTCTTGAAGATTCGGAATCCAAAGTCTTCATCACCCACGAGCGTGTTGCAAAAGCTGCCACCACTGCGGCGCGCGAGGCCGGCTTTAACACCGCGAATGCTTTTGCCGTGGGCAATATTGACGGCTTCCGCAGCTTTGCTGACTTGATCGACGGACAACCGACTACCCTCCCGGAAGATCGCAGTGCCGGTCAGGTCATGAACTACACTTCAGGCACCACCGGCAAGCCTAAAGGCGTAAAACGCCCCTTGCCCGACATGTCACCTGAAGATCTCTACGGTCTGATGGCCATGTTCCTGATGCTGTTTGGCATACAACCGGAAGATGACAACGTCCATTTCTGTGGCTCTCCTCTCTACCACACAGCGGTCTTGCAGTTCTCGGGCAACTCGCTGCACATGGGCCACACCGTGGTACTCGTCGACAAATGGGATCCGGAAGAAAACCTGGCGCTGATCGAAAAACACAAAGTAACAACCAGCCATATGGTACCTACGCAATTTACCCGTATGCTGAAACTGCCCGAGGACGTGCGCAAGAAATACGATGTGTCGTCTACCCGACATATGATTCACGCAGCAGCCCCCTGCCCACCCGACATTAAACGCCAGATGCTCGAATGGTGGGGCAATAGTATTTATGAATACTACGCCGGCACTGAAGGTGGCGGTACGCTGTGCACACCGGAGGGCTGGCTCGCGCACCCTGGCTCCGTTGGCTGCGCCTGGATGGGCAGCGAAGTAAAAATATACGATGACGAAGGCAACGAGCTCGGTCCGAACGAAACCGGCACCATCTACATGAAGTTGATGGATAACAGCGATTTTGAATACAAGGGTGACAAGGAAAAAACCAAGAAGAACCGTATCGGCAACTTCTTCACCCTAGGCGATGTTGGCCATCTCGACGAAGATGGCTACCTGTTTCTCAGCGACCGCAAGATAGACATGATCATCTCCGGCGGTGCCAACATCTACCCGGCAGAAATCGAAAATGTACTGATCCTGCACGACAAGGTGAACGACTGTGCCGTCTTTGGGGTACCCAATGAAGATTGGGGCGAAGAAATCAAAGCCGTGGTTCAGCCGATCGCCGGTGTTGAAGCCTCCGATGAACTCAGCGCTGAAATTATGTCCTTTCTGGAAGAGCGTCTGGCACGCATGAAACTGCCCCGGACCATCGATTATCTGGACGAACTGCCCAGAGACCCGAATGGTAAGCTCTATAAAAGACGGCTGCGTGACCCCTACTGGGTAGGACACGAGAAAAAAGTCTGAACTAACGCCAGCTACTCAGAGCCCGCCGTTGTTGCGGGCTTTTCTTTATCTGGAGAACGCCAACGACTGATTCCCATTTCTTCTACGTAAATTTGCACACTGGTCTCGCCGTTTGCCAGGATAAAATGACGAAAGGCCTGCCCCTCAGGTGTAGCGTAAAAGCGCGGTGACAGCATTGCCACACCATGCCCTTTCTCGTCAAAAGTATGCGCGATATGAATGCTGTCCTGCAACACAGGCGCCAACCTCTTGATCGCAACCGACGAGCTGGTCAACCCATCTATGTCGCCGTCGAGCAGCGCCACGGTGGCCTGAATATGATCTCGGTAGGGAATCACCACAAAGCCACCCGGCAAGACCTTTCTCAGATCAACCTCGGACGCACGCACGCCAGGGATCACCCCTACCCGCCGTATGTTTTCCAGTGAACTGCGGTCGCGTGTGTACAAATAGATACTCTGATCCGTCAGCGCAACCACATGGTAACCACACTCGCGTTCAAACTGACGCATGGCAGTGCCGTAACTGCCCATGACCACATCATACTTTTCGCTGGCGCAAGTTCTGCTCAACGCGGGAAAATTGTTGCCATACTTTGGCCGGTAGTTGCGGCCAACCGCCGTAAAAAATTCGTCAAAAAACGGCTTTAAATGGCTGTGGGTTTGCTGAGCGCCAAAGATGGATTGCACCCATAACTGCACGGTCTCGGAGGAATGTGCAGGAGCACAGAGCAGTACCGCGAATAAAAACGCCGCGCTGTAACGTGCCGCTATCGAGTGAGTCCCACCGCGCAAGAAATTCAATCCACCGCCTCGCAAGCTCGTGCAAAACTTTATGATAGTGGAGTTTAAGCGAATGGCTATACCGATTTACCGAAACCCGCCGTGGCGACGGGTTGCGTCTACGGCTAGGATTGTGACGATGCTTTGCCGCGCAACTGACGCTCAGGCGGCGGCGCACCTATATGCGCTTCACGGCGCTGTTTGGCAAGCTCAACCTGCTTTTGGCGCTCACGAAACCGGGCTTTTTGATCGTCCGTTAGTTCGTCGAAGCAATGCGGACATGCCACGCCTTTTTCATAAAACTCGCTCTGCTTGTCCTCATCACTGATCGGACGGCGGCAGCCGTGGCACTGGTCGAAACTACCGGCTGATAGATCGTGCTTTACGGTTACCCGATTATCAAAAACGAAACACTCACCCTGCCAGAGGCTTTCTTCTGGCGACACTTCTTCCAGGTATTTGAGAATACCGCCTTCCAGGTGGTACACCTCTTCAAAACCCTGCTGTTTCATGTACGACGATGCTTTTTCACAGCGGATGCCACCGGTACAGAACATGGCCACCTTTTTGTGCTTACTCGGATCGACATTCTGCTCAACGTATTCGGGAAATTCACGGAAGGTTTTCGTACGCGGATCTACTGCCCCTTTAAACGAACCGATTTCCACCTCATAGTCATTTCGGGTATCAATCAGCAGCACGTCCGGATCGGCGATCAACGCATTCCAATCTTTTGGCTTTACATAAGTTCCCACCACGTCGTTCGGATCAATACCGTCCACTCCCATGGTGACAATTTCTTTTTTCAGCTTAACTTTCATTCGGTAGAAAGGCTGTGTTTCGTCGTAAGATTCCTTCCACTGCAGTTCAGCCATCCGCGGGTCCGCGCGCAGATACCCAATCACCGCATCAATTCCCTCACGAGAGCCCGCAATGGTGCCGTTGATGCCCTCTTTCGCGAGCAGCAAGGTACCTTTGATATTCTCGGCCTGGCAGCGCTCCAGCAACGGCTCGCGTATCGCTTCGAAATCGTCGAGCGTCACAAACCGGTAGAGGGCCGCAACGACTATCTTGTTGTCCACCGTTACTGCCCCTCGCGCTTGCTGCCACCCAAGCAATCAGGTGAATCCGGCGCCTGACCAGAGCGCGCCAACCACTCTTCTGGCGTGTAGGTATGCAGCGCCAGTGCATGAACAGGACCAGCCAGTTCTACCTGCAGCGCACCATAAACGGCCTGATGCCGAGCTACTTTGCGCATGCCGTTAAAACATTGCGCAACCGCCACCACTTTGAAGTGGGTTTCTGAATTCGGCGGTACCGAGTGCATATGGCTCTCGTTCTCGACCTGGAGAAGGCTGGGCGACAGGGAAGCTTTAAGTTTCTGCTCGATGGCCTGTTGTACTTGCATGGTTTTCTACAGCGCATAAAAAATGGGCGCCCATTATACCGATTTGAGTGCTGCGCTGTACTATCGCCGAGGCAGCGGGCGTACCGCCCAACCGTAATGCTTACGATTTTATTAATTCACTGGCCGATCGGACAGCCAAATGCTTAACTAGGCGCCTAATGACAACCACAAAGCGCAGACAACCCATGACATACCCCGCCAGCTTCGCACTCGCACTGATTGCCCTGCTATCGTTGAACAACGCTACGTATGGGGCACCCGTTAGCCAGCAGCGGCTCCTGGACGCCGACAGCGATGCCGATAACTGGTTAAGCCATGGCCGCACTTACCACGAGCAGCGCTTTTCACCGCTCAAGCAAATTAACGACAGTAATGCCGACCAACTCGGCTTGGCCTGGTATTTCGAAACTGACACACATCTGGGGTTAGAAACCACACCGCTGGTGATAGATGGCGTGATGTATTTCACCGGCGCCTGGAGCAACGCCTACGCTATCGATGCCAAGACTGGCGCTTTGTTATGGCACTTTGACCCTGAGGTACCAAGGGAAAAAAGCATCACCGCCTGCTGTGGCGTCGTGAATCGCGGCATGGCCGCCTGGGAAGACAAGCTCTACCTTGGCACTGTCGACGGCCGCCTGATAGCGCTCGACCAGCACACCGGCAAGCCACTTTGGTCTTCACAAACCACCGACCCCGCCCAAGCCTACTCCATCACGGGGGCTCCCCGCGCCGCCAAAGGTCTCGTATTTATCGGTAACGGCGGCAGTGAATTCGGCACCCGTGGTTACGTCAGCGCCTACGATGCAGATACCGGCGAAATGCGTTGGCGCTGGTATACCATTCCTGGCAATCCGGAGGAGGGCTTTGAAAATGAAGCGATGGCCCGTGCCGCCAAAACCTGGAATGGCCAATGGTGGCAATTTGGCGGTGGCGGCACTGTATGGGATGCCATCGTCTATGACCCCGAGCTGGACCAACTGTATATCGGTGTTGGTAACGGCGCCCCCCACAACCGGCGCATCCGTAGCCCCGGCGGTGGCGACAACCTGTACCTAAGCTCCGTTGTCGCCCTCAACCCGGACACCGGCGACTACCTCTGGCACTACCAGGAGGTGCCCGCCGACAATTGGGATTACACCGCCTCACAACAGATTACCCTCGCCGACATTCAGTGGCAGGGTGAGCCGCGCAAGGTCATCGTGCACGCTCCCAAAGCCGGATTTGTCTACCTGATTGACCGCCTCGACGGACAATTACTGTCGGCTGAGCCATTCACCACGGTCACCTGGGCCAGCCACTACGACATGAAAACCGGCCGCCCGGTGGAAGTTGACGGCCAGGATTACGATGGCAAACCCGCCATGGTTTACCCTTCCGCTATCGGCGGCCACAACTGGCAGCCGATGGCTTACAGCCCGCTAACCAAATACCTCTATATCCCGGAGTTGGATATGGGGATGCCCTTTGAGGAAATCAAAGCACCCGACTACAAGCACCTCAAGCGTCACTTCAATACCGGCTACGAACTTACACAAGATGCCGCCTCTCAACGTTTCACCCAGGCACTGCTGAAATACTTGCCCAAATCCCACTTACTGGCGTGGGATGTAGAGCAGGCCAAAGTTGCCTGGAAAGTTCCACATCCCAATATTCACAACGGCGGCATTGTAGCCACCGCTGGCAATCTGGTATTTCAGGGCACCTCAGACGGGCGTTTTTTGGCGGTGCGCGCCGATAATGGTGAAGTGCTGTGGACCTTCCACGCGCAGAACAGCATTCTGCCCGGCCCGGTCAGCTATGCAGTCGATGGCGAACAGTACATCGCCGTCGCCGTTGGTCGCGGTGGCGCTCTGACCATGAATACCGGCAAAAGTTACCCCACAACGAACCCGAACAACCGCATCATGGCCTTCAAACTCAACGCTACGGCTACCCTACCCCCGGTGAGCCAACCCAAGCGACCGGTGCCGCCTCCCAAAACAGGCATGAGTGAAGCCGATATTGAAGAAGGCCGCCGGCTGTTTGACCGTTTCTGCGCGCGCTGCCATGGCGCTGCGGTCGTGGGCGATGGTTCCATACCCGACCTGCGTTATCTGGAGCCTGTCTGGCACGAAAATTTTGAAGCCGTCGTGCTTAAAGGCCTGATGGAAAAAGCCGGAATGCCGCGCTTTGACGAGGTACTGGACGAGAAACAGGTTAAAAAGGTACATGCCTACGTGATAGAGCGCGCCCATGAAGATCACGCGCTGCGACAGGAACGCGGCTGGTGGGCCGAGTTGAAAAACACGGTAACCGATCTCGGCGCACGCCTACTGGCATGGCTAATCCGCATCACCACCAGCTAACACCAAAAACCGGGGTCGTAACGAGTATTTTTTAACCAGATCGATCATAAAATACGCGTTACGACCCCGGTTTTATTTTTGTTAAAACAGGGTTTTCATGGTGCCGCCGTCGACCGTGACCGTTTCACCGTTAATGTAGCTCGCTGCCGGCGATAGCAGAAACGCTGCGACCCGGGCAAATTCTTCAGGTTCACCAAATCGCCCCATCGGAACCTGCGCTTCCATCTGTGCACGCTGCTCGTCACCAGATATGCCTTTTCCTTTAGCCTGGTTTGCAACCAGCGCTTTAATCCTGTCGGTCTCAACAATCCCGGGCACGATGGTGTTGACACGTACACCTTGCGGCGCCAACGAACGCGACAAACTCTTTGCCAGACTTGCCACACCGGAACGCATTACATTTGACAGCAACAGAAAGTCGATAGGTTCCTTTACCGATGATGATGTCATAAACAGAATATTGCCGTGACGGCTTTTCAGTCCCGGCAAGGCAGCACGTACCAGTCGCACAGCGCTCAATAGCGTCAGCTCAAAAGCAGCTTGCCAAGCCTCGTCATCGAAATCATCAAAACCGCCAGGCGGCGGACCACCGGCATTCACCACCAGGGCATCAATAGCCCCGAATCGCTCTCCAGTGGCCGCTACCCAGGCTTTGATATCAACCGGATTTTTAACGTCACACTTTACGGCCAGACAATCGCCGAGAATGGTGCCAGCCTCTGCAATGGCAGCAGGATCACTGCTGGCAATACTCAAATTGGCTCCCTCATCGCGCAGGCAGCGGGCGATGGCAAAGCCCAGCCCTCGGCTGGCGCCCGCCACCATGACGGTTTTTCCGGCTAAATCCAGTTCCATTTACTATTCTCCTGTTCAATGTTGACACGCTGCTTGCCTTGCGGCGTCTTTTCAATAAAAATGGCGCACTTGTCGCTAATTACAGCCACCAACGCTCGATTTTATGCCTGCCGAAGGGCTTGGCATCCATTCTTGCGTCCACACTGAAGACAGCAATAGCGCCAGCATATATACTCAGCGAAAACATCGCTCAATTCGACGGACACGAAACCGATATTTCACTATGAGCAATAACAGCAGTTCAAATTATCACCACGGCAACCTGCGCGAAGAATTACTCACGCAGGCCGAAAAACATCTGCTAGATGGCGGCGTCAACGAACTCAGTCTGCGCGCACTGGCACGAGAAATAGGCGTTTCCCAAACAGCGCCCTATCGCCATTTCAAAGACAAAAATGCCCTGCTGGCTGCGTTGGCAACAGAAGGCTTTAGCCGACTGCTCGAGGTGTTGAACTCCGCCAGCACTGACGACCCAATTGACGATCTCATGAAACTCGGCATCGCCTATGTGCATTTCGCACAGGAAAACACCGAGATTTTCCGCCTGATGTTCGGCCCTGTGCTGCTACCACGAAAACAGTATACCGAGCTGTTTGCCGCTGGCCGAGAAGCGTTTTATCACGTACAGAGCATTATTGAGCGCGGCGCAAAAATGGGCGTGTTTGGCAAAGACGATATCCCCAGTATGGCTCACACAGCGTGGGCGGGCGTACACGGCGTGGCTACACTGATCCTGGATCACGGCGATAGCTTTGGTTATTACCACGACCTAGAAAGCCAAGCCGAGAAATCGCTGCGCATTATCGTAGAAGGCCTGAAATATCACCCTCCCGTATCCGCTCCGGCGGCGTAACGCTAGAGCCTGCGCAATACCTGCAAGGGCGGTGACGCTATCACCGCCCGGCAAAACCACCACCCTGACACAGCTACCACCAAACCTGCCCCGATAGGCGCCACCACCCAGAACAATGGGTGCCAATTAGCGCTCATATCAAGCAATCGGGTTTGTACGATATACAAGGTAATTTCCGCCCCAATTGCCGCCAACACACCCGCACTGACGCCAATTAATGCAAATTCTGCCAGCAGGCAACTTCGTATCAACTGCCTGGAAGCGCCAAGCGTTCTCAGAATCGCATTTTCGTGCAGCCGGCTGTCCAGGCTGGCCTGAATATTCGCCACCCCCACCAGCAACGCGCAAGCAATAATCAGTGTCAGCACCAGCTCCAGTGCAGCACTAACCTGCGCCACTACCGTGCGGGCTTGCTCAATCACCGCATCCATTTCGATCAGCGTAATCGTGGGAAAGCGGCGTAACAGATCATTCAGCACCACCTTGTCTGCTTTCTCGAGATGAAAGCTGGTGATAGACGACGAGGGATAGTTTTCCAACACCCCCGGCTCAAACAGCAAGAAAAAGTTGGGCCGCATGCTGTCCCAACTTAATTTCCGCAAACTGGTTACCTCTGCCTCCAGGGGCAGACCGCCAATCTTGAAGAAAACGCGAGACCCCAGCTCAAGCCCAAGGCGTTCAGCAAATTCAATTTCTACCGACACCCGGGGCAGCTGAGCCGGCGCTGACTCCCACCATTGCCCCGCCACCAGCTCATTGTCTTCTGGCAGCGCGTCGCTCCAACTCAGGTTGATTTCCCGGTTTACACTGCTGCGATTGGCATCAATATCCGGAATCTTCTCCAGCGCCTCGCCATTAATTTCAACCAGACGCCCGCGCACCATCGGGTAGAGCCCGGCACTGCGAATACCCTGTTGGGTAAACCACTCATCCACAGACTCAACCTGATCGGGCGCTATATTCACGAGAAAATGGTTCGGCGTGTCCGCAGGCAACTGCAGTTCCCACTCTTTCAGCAAGCTCGATCGCGCCGCAATGATGCACAGCAAAACCATCAACGCTAGCGCCAAGCTGACCACCTGGAAAGCATTGGCCTGCCGCCGCCGATACATAGCTGACAAGGCCAGACGCACCACGCCGCCGGCCCCTGCCGCCCAACGCCGCAAATTTGAAAACAGACGCAGCACCAATGCTCCTGCCAGCCCCAACACCACCACGATACCCGCCAACACGGCACTAACCAGCACCAGCGATTGGGTGTACCACAGCATTAACAGAAACAGGCCACCAATCCCGAGCAGTGCGCTGACGCCGGCACTGAGGTTTTCATTGCCAATATCGCGCCGTAGTACCCGCAGCGGCGGCACATGACGCAGACGCAGAATCGGCGGCAGCGCAAAAGCCAACACACACAGGGTCGCTGTGACCGCACCCGCCACCAGCGGCCGCAGGGTTCCTGCGGGTGGCGTAAAACCGACCAAATCTTTGATCAAGGCAAATAGCGTGTTTTGCACCGCCATACCAAGCCCCCAGCCCAGCGCTGTCGCTAACAAGGCCAGCAGCACGATATTCCCCACATAGAGCCGGGTGATCTGCGCGCTCACCGCCCCTAACGCCTTCATCACGGCCACGGTATCGAGATGGCGCTGACTGTAGCGCCGCGCCGTCAACGCAACCGCCACACCGGCCAGGGCAACGCCGAAGCTGCCAGCCAGCAGCAGAAAACGCTCTGCGCGTTCCAGAGTCTTGGCGATGCGTGGCTGGCTCTCATCGAGCTGCTCCCAACGATCACTCTGTGTGAGCGCCGACTCAAGCCGTGCCTTGACACTTGCCAGTGCGCTTTGCTCGCCCGCAAACAGGTAACGATAATCCACCAGACTTCCGGGCTGAACTACGCCGCTGCGCGCCATATCGTCGACGTTAATCAACACACGCGGCCCCATACCATAAAAGCTGCTGCCACGGTCTGGCTCCGATACCAGTGCCCGCGTTGCGCGCAATGTCAATTCACCCAGCTGGAACGAATCGCCTACCTGCAGACCCATTAGAGGAAAGAGTCGGGAGTCCAACCAGGCTTCACCGGATACTGGAACAGCGTCGGTGTTATAGACATCTCCAAAAGGCATATCACTGATTGCCAGCTCTCCCTTGAGCGGGTAGCCAGCGGAAACCGCTTTGATCGACGCCAGCTGCAGTGACTCACCCGCCACGATCATCGAGCGAAATTCAACAACGAGTGCCTGCGACACCGAATCCGGCACCCGACTTACCAC
>NZ_JBFJTH010000142.1:0-10115 GCF_041625495.1 Litorivivens sp.
CTTCCCGTCGCGCCACGTAAACAACGCGTGGCGCGTCAAGAACGTGTGATGGGCGCTTTTGCAGTGCAGCGATCCATTGGAAATAAACACCGGATGACACTCGAACTATCCAACCAGTTCATTTTTATCGGCGCATTGCTCACTTTGCTGTGTATTGTTTCCAGCGTAGTGTCACGCAAGCTCGGCGCACCGATTCTGTTGGTGTTTCTGGTGTTGGGCATGCTGGCGGGCGAGGATGGTCCCGGCGGGATTATTTTCAACGACTACGGCCTCGCGTTTCTATTGGGCAACCTGGCACTGGCCATTATCATTCTCGATGGCGGTCTGGGCACACGCCGTGAAGCTTTCCGAGTCAGTCTGAACCCCGCGCTGTCACTGGCCACGCTGGGCGTGGTGATCACTGCGGGTATTACCGGGCTGGCAGCCCACTTGATTCTGGCTCTCCCTATTCTCGACTCGCTTTTGATTGGCGCCATTGTTGGCTCAACAGATGCCGCTGCGGTCTTTGGGCTACTGCGCTCAGCCGGATTGCAATTAAAAGAACGTACCGGCGCGACACTGGAAATTGAATCCGGCACCAACGATCCGATGGCGATCTTTCTGACGGTAACGCTGGTACAAGTACTCGCCCACAATCAGGCGCCGGGAGCAACTGGTATTGTGTGGGTGCTGCTTCAGCAAATGGGGCTCGGCTTGCTGCTGGGCTTTATCGGTGGGCGCGGCTTTTGCCTGTTTCTCGAACGTATCGACTTGCCCGCATCCCTGTATCCACTATGTGTCCTTGCCGGTGGGCTTGGTATATTCGGCCTCACCAGTTTACTAAACGGCAGTGGGTTCCTGGCGATCTATGTGCTCGGCGTAATTGTGGGTAATACGGCCCTGCCCTTCAGCAAGGATATCCACCGCTTTCACGACGGTATCGCCTGGCTCAGCCAGATTGGCATGTTCCTGATGCTTGGCCTTCTCATTACCCCCAGCCATATGCCACCCATAATCATTCCAGCGCTGGGAATTGCACTTGTTTTGATTTTCATTGCGCGCCCAATTGCCGTTGCGCTGTCGCTACTGCCATTTCATTTCCCAACGCGTGAGCAGGTCTTTATCAGCTGGTGTGGCCTGCGCGGTGCGGTGCCGATTATTCTTGCGCTGTACCCGTCACTTTCAGGATTACATAGCACAGAGCTGGTGTTTGAGCTGGTTTTCTTTGTTGTTCTGGTGTCACTGGTTGTTCAGGGCTGGTCGATCGCCCCTGTAGCACGTTGGCTTGGCGTAAATCTCCCTGTTCAGGTTACCGACCCGAAACACTTTCAGGTGGCTTTGCCAACAGAGCTGGACAAAGTGCTTCATGTGTATGAGGTGATCGCCGGTTGCCGTGCCAATAACACCCTGCTGGCTGAGTTACCGCTCACCGAGGGGGCGCAGGCTGCCGGTGTAATCCGTGATGGCGTTCTAAAAAAACACTCTAAAATTTTGAGGTTGGAGGAAGGCGATCATGTGATGATCCTTGCCAGCGAAGACACCGCCAGCATGGGCACGTTGTTCTCACCTAAGGAAGATATCGAGGTAACACGTCAGGCTGTAACCTCTTTCTATGGAGAATTTGTGATTTCACCCGATACCACGCTGGGCGAGCTACGCATGTTCTACGGCCTGGATACCAGAAACCTCAGCCCGTCTGACTCTGTCGGGCAGTTTCTTTTCCGGCGATTCCACGGTCGTCCGGTGGTCGGTGACACCGTGGCCCTGGGTCACCTTCAGTTAGTAATTCGCCGCATAGAGGGCAACCGGATTGCGGCCGTAGGCCTCAAATTACCGCACTCGCCCCCGGGCTAAGCAAGGCACAATCACTTACCACATCAAATCGTCCGGAATCTGGTAGTCGGCGTACGGATCATCTTCGTCGACCATTTCAGCACTCTCGGCACTGCGGTCATGCAACACCAATACTCGTGATTCATCGCGCTGGCGGATTTTCTCTGCCACGGCAGCAGGCACTAACTCATAGCGTCCTTGCAACGCAACAATCGCTATCTGGCCACGCGTAAGCTGGGCCTGAATGGCATCTGTGACCAGCAGCTTTTTGATCTTTTTATTATCGACAAACTGATAGGCAACCTCGCCCCCGCGTCGATCAATGCTGTTTGTAGTGATCAGTTGATCAATCTGTGCCTGAACAGCCTTCCGCTCGGCAGCGGCTTGGCGCTGGCGATTTAGTTCACGGTCGCGCTCGGCTTTTTCAGCACGGGCTTGCAACGCGGCAGCCTTGCTCTCGTCAACCTGGGTCTGCCCTTTGGCTTGCTTGGCAGCTTTGCGCTTTTCTTTCTTGGCCTGTTTTGCCTTCTTTTCGTCGACAATACCGGCTTTCAACAACTGTTCCTGAAGGGACGACATCAAACTCATCCTGTGACCATTTACTTCGACAAAATCGATTTTACTGCATTTGACTGCAAAAATCGGTCTGTCGCTTGCTGACATATTCATAATCGTCAATGATGAGCACATGAACTCGTCGCATGCGCCCACAACACTCGTTTTTACGGTCGCTCTCAATGGCTATCACTGGCGCTATGGAGAATTGATCGATAGTCAACGCAGCTATGCCAAGCGCTGCGGTTATCACTATGTTTGCGTGAGCCGACCACTGATCAACGCACTGGGGCTGGAAACCGCTTGGCTTAAACTCAGCCTGGCGCTGGCGGCCCTCGAGTCTGGCTATGATTACGTGTTTTACGTCGACGCCGACGCCAGAATCCAGGAGCACGCCCCGCCGCTCACCAACCTGATAAAAGCCGACAAACACGTGTATGCTGCCCGTGGCTATAGCGGCCGCATCAACTCAGGTGTTCTGCTGTTTACCAACACAGCACCTGCACGTGAAAAACTCAGCCAGATACTGGGTAATATCAATCGCGAGCTACCAGTGGAAGACGACGTGGGCTGGGGCGAAAATGGCCACATGATTCACTATTTAAGTAACTGGGTTGGATTCCAGGAGTTGCCTCCCGCCTGGAATAACAACCACACCGCCGATCTCCCGGACTTTATTCGCCACTACAGTGCCGGTCCCTTGCGCGCTGAATTTCAACCCCCGGCTCACAAACGCTTACCAGCGATGCTTACCAGCAAACTGGCCAATCTGTTGCGGCGGTTGAAGAGGCTGGAAAACAACAGAGCAACCATCAGCTGCCAACTGCCTATCCTGACAGCAAGCGCCCTCCAATACTTTCCCGAACTACAGGCTCCAACTAAGGCAAAATGACTTGCAAAATGCAAATGCACTTTGCAAAAGCCCCTCACTCCAGCTTTCAAATCGCCCCAAAATAATTCTAACTGACTGTTTAAAAAGGAAATTTAAACATGGCATAAGCTGTGCATTGTCTACGGAAACATCTATCACGTAGACATCGAGACCAAGACCATGAAAACACGCAATTTACTCGGAGCCATGATCCTGTCGGGTGCAATACCCACACTTGCGACACCCTTCGAAGCTTGCCCTGACACCGCCTTTCTTATTCAGGACAAATACGCCCAACTGTACGCGATACAGCTGTCCACAGGCTTTTATGAACCGGCGGCCCCCGCTGAGTGGACTGATATGAAACTCAATGCGCTAGCGTTTAACGTGCACGACCAGTACCTGTACGCCTATAACGATGACCTGCGCGCCATCGTAAAAATCGATGCCAACTACCGAACTGAAATACTGTTCCCCGCGAACCTTCCCGATCTGGACTTTATCGCCGGCGACATCGCCGTTTCAGAAAATGCCTACTATGTTTATAGAAAAGGCAGCGACGAAGGACTGTACAGAATTAGCCTGGATCCACAGGCTGCAGACTACCTGCAGGCGACACAGGTTATCACCGGGAAGGCTTTTGAACTCGACATATTTGATCTGTCCTTTCACCCCTACGATGGTATGGCTTATACCGTCGATAAAGACGGTGAGCTCTGGAAAATCAACGTGAGCAACGGCGATGTATCCAATATCGGTAACATCGGTGTGAACGGCTATTTCGGCGGCACCTACTTTGACAACAACGGCCATTTGTACGTCGCCGATAATAGTGACGGCTATATCTACCGCGTTGACACCCAGCAACTTCTGCCCAAGGCAGAGCTGTTTTCCTATGGCCCGTCGTCAAACAACAACGACGGCGCACGATGCCCATTCGCACCGGTGAATGTGAGTGAAACCCCTGACACCGACTTTGGCAGTGCACCAGACAGCTACGGTACGAGCTTTGGAAACAATGGCGCGCGCCATGGTCGCGGCGATGGCACGCTGTTTCTCGGTGAGGGTGTCAACTATGAACCCGACGCCTACCTCGAGGGCGGCGCAGTCGCTGCGGAAGAAAATGACGGCGTAGCCTTCATCAATAACATTGCCCCTTACCGCTACACCTACTTCGAAGTGACAGCATCGGCCAAGGGTGAACTGAATATCTGGGGTGACTGGAACCAAAACGGAGTCTTTGACGAAGGTGAGCATGTTATCAGTGACAAATCCATCGACGCCGGCAAGCACCTGCTGCACTTCAAGGCACCCAAAGAAACACTGCTCGGTGAAACCTGGTTGCGTGTGCGTCTCAGCTCGCCCGATCACGTTACTGCGACCGGAGGCGTGGCCGACGGCGAGGTAGAAGACTATAAAGTTACAGTGGAAGCGGCAGATACGCTGACAACCTACTATCCCGGCGCCAAGCGCAACGCAACACTCGCCTTTGAAGACAACTGGCCACTGGCTGGCGACTACGACATGAACGACGTTGTAATCAAATACAACATTAAAACCGTCACTGTTGCCGACAATATCGCGAGCATACGCATCAAAGGGCATGTCGCCGCCATGGGTGCCAGCTACCACAACGGCTTTGCCTTCCGTATTCCCGGACTTCCGACTAATGCCATCAATATTCTGGCTTCTACGCTGACCGTTAACGGCATTCTGCAACCTTACTCGCCAATCGAACCGGAGCGGGCCGATGCCACAGCGATTATCGCCAGTGACCTTCATGACTACGTAACATCAGGCGAAGCCTGTAAGTTTTATCGCACGGAAAACGGCTGCGGCTCTGGTATTCAGATGGAATTTCAGCTCGACATCCCGGTTATCGGGACTATCAAAGCCGACGACATCGACGCATTCCCCTTTGATCCCTTCCTATTCGCAACCGAAGGCTTCAAACGGAACTACGTATTCGGTGAAGCCCCGGGACGCCGCTTCGAGATTCACTTGAAGGACAAGGCACCCACCGAAGCCTTCCAGCAGAACTTCTTTGGCCGAGGTGATGATGCATCTGACCCCGGACGAGGCGAATACTTTGCCAATGCCAATGGCATGCCTTGGGCACTGAACATACCGTACGACTGGGATCATCCCGTTGAGTATATGGATATTAAATGGGCCTACCCACAATTCCACGAAAACGTAACCAGCGGTGGCGCTAACCGCAAAGGCTGGTACAAGAAAGCCAACGCCCTGACCAAGAATACTTTTCGCAAGTAAGAGGATAAGACGATGAACAAACAACACCTAATGATTACATCTCTCACATTACTGATAACAGCTTGCGGTGGCGGTGGCGGTGGCGGTGGCGGTGGCGAGGAAGCCGCCACACCCGCAGAACAGAATACCGCTCCCGTTGCACCGCTGACAGAAGAAACCACAAGCGTTGTCACTGTCCCAACAGAGGCAGCGACCACCTCAGAACTGATGGTTCCAGCCGGCTACGACCTTGGACAGGACTACAACCTGACAGTCACTGCCAGCGCCCAATCCTTCTCCGCCAACACGGCCTACCTTTCTATTTGTACAGGCTTTGTGGAAACCAATCCCGGCGCGTTCGACGTGGATTACGACAGCTGTCTGATACAAACCAATATGGCTCCATCGACGACGACCTCCATGGCGGTACCAGCAGACGCAGACCAAGTTCTGGCTGTTGTACTACTGCTCGACGAGCCCGCAGCTCCTATTTATCGGGTTTGGCAAAGTACCGGCGAACAGGACCAATACTGGGCGATTCAATAACCTTTTAACGCCTTGAGATGACCTGCGTCCAAACGGAAAAACGCAAGCGCAAGGCATTACCACCGAAAATATGGAGTTGTCGCCATGACACCAAGACACCATCTGGCATTTTTACCTCTGGCACTGGCCTTCACAGCCGTTGGCAGCACAGGAGAATCCAGTGACAACGTAGCCACCGGGGTTGCCGCTAGCCCCTTAGCCACCGCCATCCATTCACAGGTTCACGACACCTCGGCCGCAGCGCCTGAATGGCACAGTGATATTGCGCCGTCGACAATGCGGCTCGAGAGTGAGTCAGACCCCGAGCTAGAGGCCGTCGTGTCCGTTGTTGTCGATCGTGCTGCTGGAAGCAGTAGCTACCTGTCGGTATGTACAGAGTTTGAAACCGAGTACACGGGGTACGATGTGAACTACGACAGCTGCATTTTGCGTACCTCCAATAATGGCCCGGCCAAATATCGCATTCTGCTGCCAGAGGGTGTCGATCGCCTTATCGCTGTGAGCTGGCATTACACCGAAACCCTGGAACCGACCTACTCCCTCTGGGAACGCGAGGAAGGACAACAGCATTTTGTTTTACAATAATCAGGGCGAGATGCAATTTGCAAATCATTATGCAAATTGCATCCTCCCTCCATTAGCTGCCTATTGATTTATAAGCCTTTTTTTCTGGCATCTATCTTGCTTTTTATTCCTGCAATCACGACCGCAAAGAGACGGTCACAGGCCAAACCCACCAACGTGGGAAAAACGAGAGAGATAACGTGAAAACAAAAATACAGCAGCTAATGACCAATCCCTTTATGCGGAACTTTAGCTGGATGGCTGCGGGCGAGCTGGTGGTACGTGTTTCCCGGCTGATCACAACACTCATTCTGGCGCGCTTTCTTACCCAGGCTGACTACGGCCTCGCAGCATTGGCTATCGCCAGTGCCGAGCTCGTGCGCATTCTCGCCAGCAACGGGATCGGAAACCTCATCGTAAAGACCTCGTCCGAGCGGCTGAACTCCATCTGCAGCTCAGTGTTTTGGGCAAACCTGCTTATCGGACTGACCATGTTTGCTATTCAGTTTTTCGGTGCGGGCTGGATCGGTGAGTTCTACAGCTCGCCAGTACTTACCGAGATGCTGACTGTACTGGCCGTCACCCACCTCATCTATCCCTTTGCCATGGTGCAGTTCAATCTGCTGCAACGGGCCAGCCGTATGCGAGAAACCAGTCTACTGATGGCTATGACCGTCGGTGCTGACAATCTGATTTCCGCCGCACTGGTCATTGCCGGCTTCGGCGTCTGGGGCGTGGTCTACGCGAAAATTGCGGCAGCAGTCCTTTGGGTAGTTGGCTTAAACCTGCGTAAGAGCTGGCTTCCAGCCCTGCATTTTTCTAGGGAAGACTTCCGCACCATGCGCGAGTACTCACGCCATGTCATGTTCTCAGAAGTATTGAAAAACGGCCGCAACCAGATAGACCTTCTAATTCTGGGGCGCGTACTGAGCGCTGACACCTTCGGTCTTTACGCGTTTGCCCGCAATGCTGGCCTGGGTATCAGTCTGTCAATCACCAATGGCTTTAATACCGCCCTGTTCCCACGGTTGTGTGATGCCATGCGCGACGGCCAGGATGTGGTTGCAACCTTTGCCGATAGTCTGAAAATGGGTATGACCTTTATTGCGCCAGTGCTGCTGGTACAGGCGCTTACCGCACCCTGGTATGTACCGGTGGTATTTGGCGAACAATGGCGCGATGCAGCCATGCTGGTAACACTGCTTTGTCTGTCGGCTCTGCCGCGCATGTTGTTTGAAGCTACCAGTGTTTACTACCGGGCCAGTGACCGTATTGCCATCGAAAGCCGACTGGCGCTGGGCTTTACGCTCGCCTTCAGCGGCCTGATTGCCTTCACTGCTGGCTGGGGCGCAGTAACGGTTGCTCTGGCGATGATTGCTGCCTATAGCGCCGCCAGTTTGATTGCCATGCTGGAAATCTGGACTGTGCGCGACCGCCAGGTAGCCCCTGCCTAAGTATCGATCCCAGGCTCGGGCGGCGGCAGCGCCGTCCGGCCCGAACCTGCTTTTTTCGACTTTCAGTGTCATATCTTCTCCCCTTACCACCCATAACCCCAACATGAATTGTATTTTGCAAAACGCCACTAGGCTGATTTGCAAAATGCAAATCACGCTGAACAAAACCAACCAAAAAAACACACCCGATAAGTTTTTTATCCATATATTTCAATAGCTTAAAAAATTATTTCCATCCTGGCACGCCCTCTGCATTAAGAGAGACAAATTGGAGGAAATATCATGCAAACTCAAACCAACACATTGACCACATCCTTTGCCGCGCAATTGATCTGGATCGCTGAAACTCCTGCTCGCGGTGCCCAGCACTTTGTTAAACACGGCTACAAGCGCGCTTTCGACCTGACACTCTCTATCGCTCTGCTGGTGGCCTTGTCGCCCCTGCTGCTGATCACCGCTTTGGCCATCGTGATGGAAAGCCGCGGCGGCATCTTCTTCCGCCAGGTGCGCGTCGGCCTGAACGGCGAAACCTTCAAAATGATCAAGTTCCGCTCCATGAGCACCGACAAGGCGCTGCATGAAAAAGTGGCGAACATGGAAAGCGACCGCGAAGGCGTCTGCAAAAAATTCGTTAACGACCCACGCGTAACTCGCGTTGGCAACTTCATCCGCAAGTATTCCATCGACGAGCTGCCTCAGCTGCTGAACGTACTCAAAGGCGAGATGTCGCTGATCGGCCCACGTCCGGCACTGACCAGTGAAGTTGAGCAATACACCGACTACGACCGCAAGCGTCTGGAAGGTGTACCGGGTATCTCAGGCCTGTGGCAGGTATCTGGCCGCGCTGACCTGGACTTCGAACAGCAAGTGGAACTCGACATTCGCTACAACCAGAAACGCAACCTCTGGATGGATATCTACATCGCCGTAATGACGGTACCGGCCGTACTGATGGGCAAAGGCGCCTACTAACTCAAACCCCATACAAACAAAACAGATTTACGGAGATAACGACCATGAACTTTTACAACGAGAACAGCAGCAACAGCAAAGCGCCAGCCCCGTTCAAGAAACGTCCGACTGTCAGTGTTGTTATCCCTATGTACAACGCAGCCAAATACCTGCGCGAATGTGTTGATTCGGTACTGGCTCAAACCTACAAAGATTTTGAAATCATCGCCATTGATGACGGCTCGCCAGACAACTGTGCGGAGATTATTGAATCCTACGACGATCCTCGCCTTCGCCTGGTACGTCAGCAAAACCGGGGGCTGGCCGGCGCACGCAACACGGGCATTCGCCAGTCTCGCGGTCGCTACGTAGCATTTCTGGACTCAGACGACAGCTGGCACCCGGAAAAACTCGAACGCCACGTTGGCCACCTCGATCACAACAAGGAGGTTGGCGTAAGCTACAGCGCCTCTGCCTTTATGGATGAAGACAGCAACCCGCTGGGCCTGTTTCAAACACCCAAGACCCGCAACGTGCAAGCACAGGATATTTTTTGCCGCAATCCGGTAGGTAATGGCTCTGCACCGGTTATTCGCCGCGAAGTGCTCGATGCCATCAAGTTTATCCGCGCTGAGAGCGGTCACTTCGGTCACCAGTACTTCGACGAAACCTTCCGTCAGTCTGAGGATGTTGAATGCTGGCTGCGCATTGCCCTGTCCACTGACTGGAAATTTGCGGGTCTCGATGCTGCGCTGACCAACTACCGCGTCAACGGTGAAGGCTTGTCTGCCAACTGGAAAAACCAGCTTGCCTCGTGGGAGCGCTCAGTAAGCAACAATGCACGTATCAACATGGACTTTGTCATCAAATGGGAAAACCTGGCCCGCGCCTACCAGTACCGTTATCTTGCACGTCGCGCGGTGCAGTCGCGTGATGCCAAGGCTGCCGGGGAATTGATCAAGCGCGCACTGAAGTCTGATGTCAGCATTTTGATCCGAGAGTTCGGCCGAACCGGTGCCACCATGGGCTGCGCGGTATTGCTGAACATCATGCGCCCAACCCGTTACGATAATCTGGAAAGACAGGTTGTTAACCTGGTGGCGGCGTAA
>NZ_JBFJTH010000143.1:0-10037 GCF_041625495.1 Litorivivens sp.
ACCCAAGTGGCAAACAGATCGCGAAAAGCCGTGGCACTTTCAAAGATCGCACCGGCTTTGCGTAGTTCGGTTTCCGGATGCATCGGGGTCACTTCGATACCCAGCTCCTTGACCTGCTTGTCGGTGACGCCGGTCGCCCGTCGTCCCTCGATCAAGAGTTTGCCATTCTTATCTTTGGCATTGATCAAACCCAAAGCGCCATGACAGACCGACGCAATCACCGGCGCTTTTGGCGCATAGTACGCAGCGCTGACTAGGGACGCCAACTCTTCGGAGTTACCCATGTCGTAGGCTGCTCCCCATCCCCCGGCGAGAAAAACAACATCGTACTGGCTGACATCCACATCGCTCACAGGGATCGAGTTGTTGGCTTTCGCCCGAAAAATACTATCCTCCAAAAAGCGCTTATCATGCTCGGTGCTTATCGGGTAAGAAAGTGTCTGAGGGTCAATCGGTATAGCACCACCCTGAATACTGGCGATGTCGACCTCCATCCCCGCTTCCTGAAAAACGTAGTACGGGTGGGTCATTTCAGAGGCAGCGACACCGGTGGCAGGTCCATCATCTGAGCCTGGCTCTGCCAGCACACCGTGACTGGTGGTAATGATCAGGGCTTTTCCTCCAGGGAACTCGGCGGCTTCACCGGTGTATTCCGGGTGCAATCCCGCAAATCTCAGGAGCGATGGCAGCGCGATCGCGACCAGTGCAATAACGGCGAAAATTGAAGCAACTACAATTGTAATCTTGTTCATGGTCACATGTTTCCTTTCTTGACTAGATGGTCAGGCCACCATCAACGACAATGCACTCGCCGTTGGTATAGCTGGCGGCATCGGATACCAGGTACAAAACAGTTCCTGCCATCTCATCCGGATCTGCATGCCGCTTCATGGGGATGCGGGATATCGCTTCTTGGTAAATTTCATCGCTGCTAAATAGCGCTCCAGCAAATTTCGTCTTGGTAAATCCGGGCAGCAAAGCATTTACTCTGATTCCGAAGCTGGCACATTCCTTGGCAAAGGCTTTCGTCATATTGACGACTGCTGCTTTGGTAATGGAATAAATTCCCTGGAAGTCACCCGGCTGAAGGGCGTTTACGGATGCTGTATTGACTATCACCCCGCCACCATTTTCTCGCATTAGTCTGCCAGCGTGGATAGACATAAAGAAATAGCCGCGGATGTTTACCTCTACGGTTTTGTTGTACGCGGCCAGGTCGGTATCGAGAATATTTCCGAAAAAAGGGTTCGCAGCAGCGTTATTGATCAGAATATCCAGTCGACCGTGCTTCGACTTCACATGATTAAAGACGCGCTCGATATCCTCCATGCTGCCGACATGGCAGGCGAAAGCTTCTGCGCTGCCCCCTGTTTCATTAATCGCATCTGCAACCAAGTGGCAGTCATCTATTTTGCGGCTCGACACAATGACATGCGCGCCCTGCTCTGCCAGCAGTTTAGCAATTGATTCGCCGATACCACGACTGGCACCTGTAACCAGTGCAATTTTATTTTGTAGGTCGAAAAGCTTTGTAGCCACGTTATAAAATCCTTAAGTAGTAGTCAGCACTCAGAGCAGTAATGTTTCACAGCCAGTTCCCTGGATAAATTGGTTGACTCTTTCACGGTCTGAAACAGACAGCGCATCGTAAGCTTCGCGTATCCATTGCAAGCATTTCGCCTGATAAGGGAATGATTGTTGAATCCAGCGTGCGCCATCGATTTCGGTTTCCCATTCTTTTTCACCAGCTGCGACGGCGGCAGAATTGGCTAGCAAGGCTGGCGCATACACTCTGCCGCACTCTACGAGAAGTCCGCGCAAGGAATCTGGTTGTTCTTCCAGCGTTTTCCAATCGTCGCCGGTCACATCAAGTCCCGATAGGTCACCGAGCATGTACACCAAACCCACTGTGCGGGGAGATAATTCATGAGCAATACGTCGCGGGGTGGGATCAAATCCTACAAGCTGGGTGAGCTGCCCATACAGGGCGAAGTCGCTAGCCGCTGGCCGGTTGCCAAGCAGGAACGGTTGCTCAGTCAAATGGGCTTGCATTGCCTTTAGTAGACGGTGGTAACTGGCCTCAATGATCGGGGCTGTCACGTTGTTCGAGCCCACATAGCTTAATCGGGATATCTGTCGCTCGGTAAAGAACGTTTTAAACTTTGCAGCATCGCTATCGCCGATGTGGGAGCCGGAGCTCAAAGGCAGCAGTGTTCCAGCGTTGTCGGCGTCATCCTCTGGATACCAGCGATAATGGAACATATATTTGGTTGCCCACTCATCTGCGAAGTCTTCAAGCAGGTAGTCAATGAACGCAAGCGCGGGATCAGTTGGTAGTACGGAACGTCCCGAGTATCTGGATTCTAGCTCCCGAATGATAGGAGTTGAATCACAGCGGGCTGTTAAACTATCGCCCCCGTCATCAAACAAAAAGGTGGGCATAAAAACCATCTTTGGAGCGGCAATCCCCATCTGCTCGAGTACTACTTGAGGCATGCCCCACGTAACGCTATAGGGAATTTGACGATAGCGCAGGAGACCCAGCATTTTCTGGGTATAGGGCGACCCAGGCGCACCGATAAGTTGCAGTCGATCAGATGTGTCCATATAGCGCGGCCCGGCCGTTAGCGGAATAACTATGTGCTGTTGACTTTATTATTATGGCATTGTTAATGTCAATATATGATTGCAAAGTTTTAACGGCATGAGTCGTTCTGTCTACCGGCAACAATAGACAGAGAATATGCCACTATATACAATTGGCCGCAAAATCATTCATGGCATGAATGACCACTTTTGCGCCACGCTCAGGAATCCGTTATATGTCCAAAACCACTGCCCAGAAACCCGCCGATGGCCGCCGCCAGCGGACAGAGCGCAGTCGTGCAGCTATTGTTTCCGCAGCCGTGGACCTGGTTAACGAAGGTGTGCTGATTCCAACTGCGCAGCAAATTGCAGAACGCGCGGGTGTTGGATTACGCACTTTCTTTCGGCACTTCGAAGATATGAGCTCACTCTTCGTCGCCGTCGATGAGAGTATTCGCGACGAATATATTGCGCTTACGCTGGGCGGGGATCGAAAAGGGACGCTGGACGAGCGCATCGAACACGCTGTCGACCGGCACGCGGAAGTGTATGAGCAGAATACCAATATTGCCCTGTGCACTGCAGCCCAGCGCTGGAAATATGAGTTTCTGCGGAAAAACTACGCCAAAATGCAGCGCGGTCTGCGCAAGGATCTTGACGACTGGCTACCAGAGCTCACTCAACTCGATAAAGCCTATCGCGAAGCGGTCGATGCCATCGCTTCCTTCGAAATGTGGTATCGACTGCGCGAGCATCAGGGTCTCAGCAAGGCTGCCAGTCGAGAGCTAATCAGCACGCTAATCAAAGATATCCTGGCCCGGCGCTGAGGCCAGGTATCGGCCCCATATCCCAAGCCCCTTTCTCCACTGGTTAACTATCCAGTAGTCACAAATACGGATAAAAATTCGGCTACGTTATTCTTGACATCTGCTCGTCGTCGATACATATTGGCACTATAACTGCCATAATATTTGCCGCTGATCACTCGCGGCAAAGAACTACGGGAAGCCAATAATGAACAGAACATATCGATCTTCGTTGAAACGCTCACTCTGCATGTTCGCGCCTCTAGCGGCGGTCGGCATTATGCCCGGCGGGGTCAGCGCTGAACGAATGATTGAAGAAGTTATTGTCACCGCACAGAAACGCGAACAAGGCCTTATCGACGTGCCTGCTTCGGTATCGGTTGTTGGCGGCGAAATGGCCAGCGAAGCCGCACTGGTTGATGCGCAGGATATGGTGCAGTACACCCCCAATGTGAAATTCAACTCAAACAACTCGAACCCAGTATTAAGTATTCGCGGTTTCGGCACGCCCCCGCTGGCGAGAAATATCGAGCCCTCGGTGGGTGTTGTTATTAATGATGTCTATTACGGACGAGCGACCTTTACCAACGATGGCGCCTTTGACATGGAGCGGGTTGAAGTTTTGCGTGGCCCGCAAGGCACTTTGTTTGGCAAGAACACCGTTTCAGGCGTACTGAATTTCACGACACGTGCTCCTGACACTGAACTCCGGGGATACTTAAATGTAGCAGCGGGCTCTCTTGATGAAAAACGCATCGAAGGTGGCTTGTCATTTCCGGTACTGTCAGACAACGTGGGCGCACGATTGTCTTTTCGCAAACGCGAGCGTGAGACCGGTAACTACAACACCACATTAGACAAAGACCTCAAACAGGAAGACGAATCCTTTCGTCTGAGACTGGCATGGGAAGCCAGCGACTGGCTTGCACTGGGCCTGGATTACTTTCAAACCGACTCAGAACTCAACGGCTATGGTCTTCAGTACCAAAAGGCAACACCGCGAGCAGCCGAAGTCTATCGAGAAGCCGATCCGAGATTTGAAGACGATGTATACGATGGAAAATCGTCGATCAGCGTCGATGAATTCAATGAAAGACATTCTGAGTCGCTCACGCTCAATGCGACCGCCTTCTTCGAAAATGTCGGACCGATACCGACCCTGGAAGTAGCCTTAATAGCCAACACCGCGAAAATCCGCTCACCCTTCCTGCTGGATTCCGATTTCAGCCCAGTCCAATTTTCCCAACTCGGAACAGATGGTCCCGAGGGGTTCGACCAAAAATCGCTGGAGCTGCGGTTTACCGGTGACCTGGCAGCTCCCTTTGGCTGGGGCAACGGCATTGACTTCGCCACGGGACTATTTGCCTATCAATCAGATGCAGCCGCGACGCAGCTAAGCGTTATCTACTACGACGGCCTGGACGAGGTGCTGCGCGCCGGACAAGGCGGACTTCCGGCAGCAAGCGCTCCGGTGCTCGTTCCCACGTTAATTGCGGCTGATCGCGCCGCGAGTGGCAATCCCAATCAAGACAAAGCGATTACCCGCAACATTTCAGCGCTGGAGAACACCTCCCAATCAGTATTCGCTCAATTCACCTGGTATCTGTCAGACCGAATGGATCTGACACTGGGGGCACGTTACGGCGAGGAAGACAAGGAAGGTTTCACCGGCTCACAATCTGACAGCCAAGTTGTGGCGAAGCAGATTGGGGGGCAGCAAGACTTTTTCGAATCCTACACCGCCAAAGAGTACGATCTGTCACCCAAGCTGGCGTTTTCCTGGGAGATTTGGGATGACGTACGACTGTTTGCCGTTGCCAGCAAAGGCACAAAAGGCGGCGGTGTTAGTGGCCCCTTGATTTCACCGATCGATACCACCTATACCAAGGAAACCGCCGTCTCCAAGGAAATCGGCATCAAGAGTTTTCTGCTGAACAAAACGCTGCAACTTAACCTGACCGCTTATCATGTAGATTATGAAGACCTTCAGGTGCAGGCTTTTAACGGTGTTCAATTCACCACGGTTAATGCCGCTGAGGCAACCGGTAAAGGCTTCGAGCTGGATTTTCAGTGGTTGCCCGACTGGCAGGCATTGACTATTGCCGGCAGCCTCGGTGTGTCTGACACGGCCTACGACAGCTATCCCTGCGCCCCCGGCACGGCGACACAAACAACAGCTGATAACCCGCCCCAGTGCGGCACCGAGATTCCACGGCAAGATCTGAGTGGCCGGGAAGTACCCTTCGCACCAAAAGTCTCCGCCAGCCTCTATCCCTCACTCAAGTTTCCGATTAGTGATCAGTGGGGCATGTTGGTCGGACTGGATATTCTTCACCAAGGTGAGCACTACCTCGATATCGACCTGGATGAAGAAACCTTTCAGGAAGCGACCACCAAAGTGAATCTGCGGCTAGGCCTGAAACAGTTGGATGGCGGCTGGAGCGTGGTATTCAACGCGAAAAATTTGACTGGCGAGCAATCGCGAACCATCTTTCTGGATAGCCCGCGTAACGCCGGTAACTATGTGGCGCTGGCAGAGCACGACGAGCCGACTTATACCATTGATGTGCGGTATGCTTTCGGTGAAAACTGATTCCCCTTAAGAAACCAATAATCGTAGGGAACCGCTATATATGGCTAAAAAACTGATAACACTCATTTTTGCGGCGAGTGTCGCCGCTTGCATGCCTGCGGGAATCACCAGCAAGCTTATGGAGAAAGGCATTGAGGCGCGTATGTCGGCTGAGCGCCTCAAGGAGCTGGACGACGGCTTGCATCTGGCCCTGTGCGGTGCCGGTGGCCCGATGCCTGCGCCTAATGCTTCCGGCCCCTGTGTACTGGTTATTGCTGGCCAGCAAATGTTTGTGGTTGACGCGGGAACTGATGGCACCCGCAATATAGGCCGGATGGGCTACAACATCGGCGATATTGAGGCAGTTTTTCTTACCCATTTTCACTCGGACCATATCGATGGTCTGGGTGAGATGGCAACCCTGCGCTGGGCCAGTCGCGCTAATACCAGTCCACTCCCCGTTTATGGTCCCCAGGGCGTAGAGAATGTGGTCGCCGGCTTCAATCAGGCCTATCAATACGACTTCATTTACCGCCACGAACATCATGGCGACACCGTTGCACCTGTCAGCGGCGCTGGCCTGGAGGCTCGCCCCTTTCAAAAACCGGATGACGGCATCCTGACCACACTCGTTCAGACACCTGATCTGAAAATCGAGGTATTAGCCGTGGAACATGCGCCAGTCGAGCCGGCTGTAGGCTATCGTTTTACCTACAAGGACCGCTCACTACTGATAACCGGTGACACTATAAAATCTGAAAATATCGCCCGTTTCGCCAAGGGGGTTGACCTGCTCGTACATGAGGCGCTATCCCCCAACCTGGTCGGCCTGATGAACAAGGTCGCCAAGGAAACAGGTAATACTGTGATGGCAAAGGTCACTCACGATATTCTGGATTATCACGCCAGCCCCGTTGAGGCTGCCGAAACAGCGCGCGATGCCGGAGTCGGTCACCTCCTCTACTACCATATCGTTCCACCTATGGTCATTCCCGGGCAGAAAGCCCTGTACCTTAATGGTGCTGACAAGATTTTTAAGAACTACACGATTGGCGAAGATGGCGTCGCCTTTAGTCTTCCGGCTGGATCCGATGAGATTATTAAAACGAGCGAAGACCTCTGACGGCTGGGGGCTTTTTGGAGTAAGCCCTCATGCCCATGATTAACACGCCGAGATGGTAAATCGTGGTAACGGTTTTTATGGAAGGATACCGCTATGAACAAGGTTGCATTTATTCTCGGTGTGGGCGCGAGCAATGGTCTAGGCGCTGCGATAGCCCGAAGATTCGCCCGCGAAAACCTTCACGTTTGCGTGGCCGGCAGAACCGCTGACAATCTGAACGCTGTTAAACAAGAAATCGAAGCACAAGGTGGTGTGGCGTCGATTGCGGTTTGTGATGCAACAGACAGCCAGCAAATCCACCACGCGTTAAATAGCTGTGAGCAATATGGACAACTAAGTGCTGTTATATTCAATGTTGGAAATAATGCTCATATTTCTTTTGCGGATCTAAAGGCAGAGCAGTTTGAAAAATTCTGGCGGGTCTGTACCTATTCAGGGTTTTTAACCGCCAAAGAAGCGCTGCCTCGGCTCAAAAAACATGGCGGGTCCTTGTTGTTCACTGGCGCATCCGCCTCATTGCGTGGTAGGCCTGGTTTTGCACATTTCGCAGCAGCTAAGGCAGGCTTAAGGTCAATGGCTCAGGCGCTGGCAAAGGACTATGGTCCAAAGGGAGTTCACGTGGCACATGTCGTTGTGGACGGCGCCATTAACGGCGAGCGTTTACGCTCAGCCCTACCGGAGTATCTTGACCGACTTGGTGAAGACGGCTCGCTCGATCCCGACGCTATAGCCGAACTGTATTGGTTGCTACACGCTCAGCCGCGCAATGCCTGGTCATTTGAACTTGATGTGAGGCCTTACAAGGAAGTTTGGTAAGACTAAAGTAGCCTCTGAGATCGCACCCAAACTGATGCCGTTTCTTATCTAGCGACTGTTGAGTGGGGTTACTTCGTCTCGCGAAAATTGACAGGTGTGATTTTACTCCAACGGATAAAGGCCCGGCGGAAATTTGTCATTTCGGTATAGCCAAGCCAATGGGCAATGTCCTCAGCTGAAAGCTCGGTATCTGCTAGGTATTTCTTAGCCAATAGGTTTCTCACGTCATCGCAGATTATTCTAAAGTTGGGAGGCTCGCTTTCCTGCCTGTGCTGAAGGGTGTGTAGAGCGTAAAAACCATTTGGAAGTTTGGGGGCAGATTTATCTTCTGGCCAGTAATACATAGGAAAATAGATTGGCGATTGACCTTTCCCACGATTATGCGCCGGCAGTGATAGCTGTAGGGCGTGTAGAATCCGAAGATCTGATAGTGTTATTGCATTTGCAAAGGTTCTGTACGCCCCAGAGTTGGTCGTTTGATTAGATTGGGCTGGCGCTTAAAAGTATTAATCGGAACACGAACAGTATGGTGACTACGAGGTGGCTGGAAGCTGCAATTAATAGCAAAGATGTAGCAGCGCCGAAGGTCGGTTTTTAGGCTGCCTGACCGAGCTCTCTCACTCTACTTAAAGTTCCAAAATAAACAATTGCATAACTTTGGCAAGGAGTCTTTTTTGTTCCGCAAGGTTTTCCGGTGACAGCATATCTCCCGCGCCAGCCCCATTCAAAAGTTTCTGCGATAGAAAATAGCCTGTTACTGCGTTGAACATGAGTATCATCCTCAGAGTGATGCGTTGCTTGTCGACACGATTCTCAGGGCTGATTTGCGCCCACATATTCTCACCGTGGGCAAAGAGCTTCGCTAACCAATGTGTGATAACGGTATGCCCTGTGTCATCTGGGCTCCCGATTAGAGCTTGGTGAAACAAGGCTGGCATAGCCGGGTGCTCAGCGAGCAAGTCAGTCAGCGTTGCTGGTAGTGTCACCAAATCTTTCTCCGGTGCGCCATTCACGATTGTCGCTTCAATGGCATCGGCAAGCGGCTGAAGTGCCCTGTTTAGAACTTCGCTATATAAAGCGTCCTTTCCCTTAAAGTGGTTGTAAATGCCGGGTTCTTGGATGCCGGCATTGGCGGCGATATCCCTCAGGCTGGTATTGCTATAGCCCTTGCTGGCAAATAACTTCTCCGCAGCATCCAAGAGTTTCAATCGCGTGCGTTCGCCTTTGGTCAATCTGTGAATTCTGTCTGTCTTCTGGGTCATAAAATTAGGATGTATTCATAAAAAAGCATATTTTATTCCCGAATTATCTCACCTTACACCGTATTGTTGCCATAAATATTAATCAGTGATAATTTTATGGCGCTACAGGAGAAGGGCATGACAATAGACATAAAAGAGCTGGTAAGCGACGATGCTTCTCTTATCAGTCGCCGTGTTTGGAGTGATTCAGCCGTTTACGAGCTTGAAAAGCGGGCTATTTTTGGTAAATCGTGGCTATTCTTGGGGCACGAATCTCAAATCAAGAAGGCCGGTGATTTTGTTCAGGCCTATATGTGCGAGACACCAATCATTCTCGCCCGGGGTGAGGATGGCGCGATTCACGCATCCGTAAACAGCTGTACCCACCGGGGTCTTCCGGTCTGTCGCAGTGATCACGGCAACACCAAGCGGTTCGTATGCCCTTACCACAATTGGTCTTATACGGTGAGCGGTGAGCTTGCCGTAATTCCGCAAGAGCGAAAGGTTAAATGTAGTCCTGACAAGTCCAAACTCGGGCTGAAAAAAGTGCCTAGAGTTGAAAGTTGGCGGGGGCTAGTGTTCGGCTCGTTTAATCCGGAGATTGAGCCGCTTGAAGGTTACCTAGGCGACATGAAGTTCTATTTGGGAGCCTGGATAGATCGTTTTCCCGGTGGCATCGAGTTCATAGGTTCACCTCAGCGCTGGGTGTTGGATGCCAATTGGAAACTGCCAGTTGAAAATCAGTTGGGCGATGTTTATCACGGCCCCTACCTGCATGCTTCGCTGATAGGGTCAGATACGGAAGCGGGTGTCGAAATAGACAACCATGCATTCAATGCGATACCTATCAAGGGACACGGGGCGTCGTTTCGCCTAATGCCTGAGGATACGCC
>NZ_JBFJTH010000144.1:0-10017 GCF_041625495.1 Litorivivens sp.
GAACACATCATGGTTGCCAATACCGCCAGCACAATCGGCCAGCCAGAGGTTATCTGACTCAACAGCATATAACCCACTGCCAGCCCCGCAACCAGAATAGACAGGGATTTACGACGCCCAAACTTATCGGAGAAGTAGCCACCCGTTGGCCGCGCCACCAGGTTCATAAACGCAAAGCCAGACGCCAACAGACCTGCTTTTACAGCGCTCAACTCAAACACTTCCATAAAGAACAGGGGCAACATGGAAACCACTGCTAGCTCTGAACCAAAGGTTACAAAATACGACACGTTCAGAATAGCAACCTGCTTGAACTTGTAGCGCTGAAATTCCGGTACCGGCGCATCAGAAAACAGATGAGAGTTAACCCGCAGTATCTGGCTGATCTGCACAACACCCACTACCGCCAATACAGCGTAAGTAGCATAGGTAGCAGTTTGCGAGAGTAAACCAAGATTTTCCGGTGATAGCTTCCAGGTTAATGTAGCCAGCGCCGCGTACATGGGCAGGCACATGCCAATATAAAAATACAGGTCGCGTTTGCTAGTAACCTCAAGACCGCCATTCTTTTTCGGCTTGAAGTAAGTTGACCCTTTTGGTGTATTGCGCGCTCGAGTGTAAAAGAACAGCCCGTATACGATCGCGATAACACCCGTTGTGGCAATAGCGTAACGCCAGCCATCTGCGCCGCCGTAGATCAACGCAAGTGTAGGCAAAGACATTGCCGCTGCGGCGCTACCAAAGTTACCCCAGCCGCCGTAAACGCCCTCAGCCAAGCCCACCTGCCGCGCAGGAAACCATTCGCTCACAAGCCGAATACCGATAACAAAACCGGCGCCAATGAAGCCCATTAGAAATCGCATCAAGGCTATGGTTTCGTAGGAGTTGGCAAAGGCAAACCCCAGACAAAGGCCGCCGCCGATCAATAGCAAAATCGTATATATGATACGTGGGCCAAACCGGTCAACCAGCATGCCGATCACAATGCGCGACGGAATTGTGAGTGCCACGTTCAAGATCATCAAGGCCTTCACCTGCTGACCGGTGAGATCAAAAGCCTCTTTAATGGAAGCTAGCATTGGTGCGTGGTTGAACCACACCATGAACGTTAGAAAAAATGCAAACCAGGATAAATGCAGCAACCGGATGTTAGCTTGCTTCACATCCAGTAGGTTGAGACTACCGCCAGACATAACAGACTCCGCTAGAGATTTAAGTATCTGCGAAGCCTTGAGCAAGGCCTATGCCAACCACAAATAAAAATCACCAAGCCTATGAGCCGCAAGGCTTTTTCACCTAACCCCACGTTCGCTACCGATGTTAACGGTGCAGCCAATGCCCCCGATTCGCTCACGCAAGCGGCGACGCACCAGCACTGTGCGTCTTTTTGGTGCCATCTCGGGCAGCGCGAGTGTCACCTTTATGGTGCGCTGCAATAAAAACCATATTATTCATGCATTTAAAGTGAGACCACCATGATTGGCACATGGCTTGCTTTATCGCTCCGCATACACGGTGCGACAGACCCTCGCACCTCGGGGAGAACTGGATAAAGGTAAGTAGCATGAGCGGAGCAACACGTCTCGTACTGGTGGGCAACGGACCCGTTGGCCACCAATTTCTGGAAACGCTTGTCGAGAGTGGCAAGGCCGATCAATTTTCCATTACGATTTTTGGTGAAGAACCACGTCCGGCCTACGACCGCGTGCACCTGACCGCCTGGTTTGAAACCCGACAAGCTGAATCCTTGAACATGGTTGAAGAAGGCTTTTACGAAAGCCAGAACATGGTGGTATATAGCGGCAAGAAAGTTACCAGCATCGATCGTTCCAACAAGGTGGTCAGCACCGAGTGCGGCACTACGGCTGAGTACGATGTGCTCGTGCTCGGCACCGGATCATACCCCTTCGTTCCGCCGGTACCGGGTCACGACCGCAACAACTGCTTTGTGTACCGCACTATTGAAGACCTTGAGGCCATTACCGCCGCCAGCCAGAACGGCAAAATTGGCGCGGTAGTGGGTGGCGGCCTGCTGGGCCTTGAAGCCGCCAAAGCGTTACACGACCTTGGCTTAAAAACCCACGTCGTGGAATTTGCACCTCGCCTTATGGCGGTTCAGGTAGACGATGGTGGTGGCAAACTCCTGCGCAAGAAAATCGAAGACCTCGGGGTTTCGGTTCACACCGGCAAAAACACACAACAAATCATTGATGGCGACAGCACCACCCACAAAATGTGCTTTGCCGACGGCGAAGAGCTGGAAACGGATCTAATCGTATTCTCTGCCGGCATCCGTCCGCAGGACGAGCTGGCGCGGCAGTCTGAGCTCGAGATTGGCGAGCGTGGCGGTATCGTGGTCAACAACTATTGCCAGACCTCCGACCCCTCTATTTATGCCGTTGGGGAATGCGCCCTGTGGGGCGGCCGCATTTTCGGCCTGATTGCTCCGGGCTGGGAGATGGCTCGCGTAGCAGCCGATCATGTGCTGGCAACCGGCGAAGACAAGCAATTTCTCGGCGCGGACATGAGCACTAAACTAAAGCTGATGGGTGTGGACGTAGCCTCAATTGGGGACGCGCACGCCAACACCCCTGGTGCCAAGTGCTATACCTTTATCGACGAGCAGACGGAAGTTTACAAGAAGCTGGTCGTTAATGAAGACGCCAGCAAAGTGCTCGGCGCTGTACTGATTGGCGATGCCGAAGACTATGGCACACTGCTGCAGTACGCACTGAACGACATCACACTGCCAGAACACCCAGAGGCCATGATTCTGCCCTCGCTCGACGGCGCTGCCGCTGCCGGGCTAGGCGTAGATGCCCTGCCTGAATCTGCTCAAATCTGTTCTTGCAATAACGTAACCAAAGGCGACCTGTGCAGCGCCATTGCCGACGGAACCCAAACCCTGGGCGACCTGAAGGCCTGCACTAAAGCCGCCACCAGTTGCGGCGGTTGTACTGCCCTCGTTGGCCAGGTGCTGAACGCGGAGCTGGCTAAACTTGGTCTAGAAGTGAATACAGACCTGTGTGAACACTTCCCCTACACCCGCCAAGAAATCTACCATCTGGTGCGCGTTGGCAAGATCAAGAGCTTCAAAGAGCTGCTGGAAAAGCACGGCAAAGGCCACGGCTGTGATATTTGTAAACCGACCGCAGCCTCTATTCTGGCAAGCTGCTGGAACGACTACATTCTGGAAGCAGACCATGCCGGCCTGCAGGACACGAACGATCGCATGTTGGCCAACATGCAAAAAAATGGCACCTACTCGATTGTTCCGCGTGTCGCCGGCGGAGAAATCACGCCCGACAAACTGATCGTACTCGGCGAGGTCGGCAAGAAATACAACCTGTACACCAAAATTACAGGCGGCCAACGCATCGACCTGTTCGGTGCCACCGTCGACCAACTGCCATTGATCTGGAAAGAACTCGTCGACGCCGGATTCGAATCTGGCCACGCCTATGGAAAATCACTGCGCACGGTTAAAAGCTGTGTCGGCTCCACCTGGTGTCGCTACGGTGTACAAGACAGTGTCGGCGCTGCCATCGATATCGAAAATCGCTACAAAGGGCTGCGCTCACCTCACAAACTTAAAATGGCAGTCTCCGGCTGCACCCGTGAATGCGCCGAGGCCCAAAGCAAAGATGTTGGCGTGATCGCCACTGAAAACGGCTGGAACCTGTATGTGTGCGGTAATGGTGGTATGAAACCACGCCATGCAGATCTGTTCGCTTCCGATATCGACACTGAAACCCTGATCAAATATATCGATCGATTCCTGATGTTTTACGTGCGCACCGCCGACCGTCTGCAGCGAACCAGTGTGTGGATGGACAATCTTGAAGGCGGACTGGAGTATCTGCAAAACGTCATCATTAACGACTCACTGGGCATCGCCGAAGAACTGGAAGCGGAATTGGCGCATGTCATCGGCACCTACCAGTGCGAGTGGAAAACCACCATCGACAACGAAGACAAAGTCAAAATGTTCCGCAGTTTCGTCAATAGTAATCAGGGCGATGACAACGTGGTCTTTGTACAAGAGCGCGGCCAAATCCGACCCGCGACCGACGAAGAACGTGAACTGGGCAAAGATCTGATTGCTGTGGCCTAACGATGACCGATACCAAAAAGGACGAAACCATGAATTGGACAGCTGTTTGTTCTATAACCGACCTCCCTCCTAACGCTGGCGTTTGCGCACTGGTAGACGGCAAACAAATTGCCATATTCAACGTGAACAATAGCGTGTACGCCCTGGACAATCGCGATCCTTTCAGCGGCGCCAACGTGCTCTCACGCGGCATCATAGGCAGCCTTGGTGACGAACTGGTCGTGGCCTCGCCGATATACAAACAGCACTTCTCACTGGCAAGCGGTCGCTGTCTTGAAGACGAGAGTCAATCCGTCAACGCATACAGTGCAAAACTCGACGGCGACACCATCATGGTATGCGCCGCTGCCCAGGCCGCTGCCTAAACGTTTATAACGACTCCCCCCCGGCCAGTCACAGTGCACTATTGCTGTGACTGGCCAACTTAATCATCGCGCATAAGGCTCCCGCAGCCAGACTACTTCCGATGTGATCACCTGCCCCTTCAATTTATCCGGCAAACTTCGCTTCGCTGCTTACCCTATGTCGTAAAGCCGGGGGAGTGCTTTTGAGCCAGCGCCTAGACCAAGCCATCCGTTAGCACCGCGTTACTCAAACCGACGAGATTGCAACTCCGGAATGCGTCCAATCGAAAGCCATTTGCCGAGCAGTCTTTTCGGCAAGCGCACGGCTATGCAATCGTTCAACCAGATGCAGACTCATATCAATACCTGCGGAAATCCCAGCTGAGGTAACCAGACCACCCTCGTCGACCCACCGACAATCCTCCACGACCTCCAGCCCCGGGAACAGTCGTCGAAAATCGGGAATATCTTCCCAGTGAGTCGTCACCCGCTTACCCTGACAAACCCCCGCCTGCGCTAACAGGAATACGCCTGTGCATACCGACGCGACCAGAGACACTCGCTGCGCCTGCGCGGCAATCCAGTTAATAACGGAGGGCTTGTCCATCTCCGCAGACTGCACGCCACCGACAACTAGCAATACGTCCAGTTCTGGGTGGTCACTGATTGTGCAGTCCGACAGCACCCGATACCCCGAGCGCGCCGCGACCACCTCATCAGACTCACTGATCAGACTTACCGCAAAAGGCTCACTGTCGGGACAGATCCGTGAGGCTGTTGTAAACACTTCGAATGGCCCGGAAAAATCCAGTACCTCAGCCAAGGGATAGATATATATACCAACCTGCTTCGCCATAAAAAAATCCGGGGTCGTATCGAGTATTATTTGACCACCCCGCCTCCTAGCCGGATAGTAATGTGGAACCGGGCAGCGCACAATCACGCGTGAGTGCGCGATCGCTCCTGATCAAAAGGGCTCGATAACCACCGTTTTTTAGCGGTTATACAAGGTGGCGTTGAGTTGGTCGAGCACCTTCCGGGTAGCGAGACCATCGTAGAAATTCGGGGTTAGCTTTGATTGGGTTTTCACGGCACTGACTACTTCCTTCAGCCACGCTGTCTGGGCGCCCATAAACTGATTCTGTTCACTCGTGATGGAGAAGGTTTCCGGTTCTTTATCAAGCGTTTTGAGCACCAGCCGCTCGTCGTTGAATAGCTCGATGGTGCCCTCGCTGCCAATAAGCGTCATGTGCGGCTCAAGAAAGGCCGGTGCTGACGCACTGATATCTACCGTAGCGCTAAAACCGTTAGCCAGTACCAGGTGAAAACTGGCTGCATCTTCTGCCGTACAAGTTTGCAACTGACCATCACGGTCGCGGCGCCGATTCTGGCTAATACTGCGAATGCCTGAACAATGCATCATATCGCTATCAGCAAGCCACAGAATATGGTCGATCAGGTGGGAACCGTAGGCACCGAGCCAGCCGCCACCGAGCGAGGCGTCAAACAACCACCCGTAGTGTCGCTCGCGTAACAGATGATTGTGAGCAAGCCAACTGCCGTGCTGCAGAGTGCCGATGACGCCGCTGTCTACGAGTTCTTTAACCTTTCTATTGGCGCTGCGACAGCGAAACTCGAAATTCAAAAAATGCGATACCTCTCTGCCTTCAACCGCATTACACATTGCCTGAGCATCGGCCACACTCACACCAAAGGGTTTATCGCACAATACAGCGCTGCCATGATCCAGCGCCAACAACACATGGTCGCGATGCATAAAGGGTGGCGAATGCACAGACACCAGATCTACGTTTTCGCTACAGGCGTTTTTTACAGCCGCGTCATCGCGTGGCGACACCACCTGCACCTCGCATCCCAGGCTTTGAAATGCCGGAGCCACCACGTTTTCACCGAAACCGGTGCCGATAACAACTATCTTCATGTCACGCCCTGTAATTTGAAATGGGTATTAGCAATAGCGTTGCCAGGAAGCACTCCGCCCCACCTACTGTCGAAAATTCGGTTGCCTGCACAGCTGCGCTAAATTTTCCTGCTCGCAGCAAATGACCGTCTCCACTTGCACGCCGTTAATATAACTTATGCCCAACATAGGCAAAAACTGTCGGCTATCTAAGACCATTTATCGTATTAACAGCGCTGCGACCAACATCTGTTGTGATTAGCCTTCAATCGACGCCAACAACCTAGCTACGGCTTCAGTTTCACGCGGGCGTACCAATCGCGCCACTTCTTCTCCGTTATTGAGCAAAATAAGGGTAGGCCAAAGCTTCACGCCAAAAGCGCGGCCCAAACGTTTACCTTTTCCGTCATAGATTTTTATATGCGGCACATCCACTGCAGTCATTGCGGTTGCCACCGCCGGCGCCGCTGCCTGGCAATGACCACACCAGGGTGCGCCAAATTCCAGTAGAAGATACCCATCGCCCGCCTGCAATTCAGACAAAGTCGGTTCGGCGTCATGGTAAGTTGGATCAAATGACATCTTTGTTTACTCAGATAGCGGTGGCTGACGCTGCTCTTGCGCCAAAATATTCGCAGCTGTCGTAAGCAATCCACCACTGGCAGGCAGGGTGGCGCCAGTCATCCAGCGCGCCTCGTCCGACACCACAAATGAAACAATATCGGCAATGTCTTCAGGCTCACCTAAACGGCCAAGCGCTGTCCAGGCCGGCACCTTATCGGTCCATGCCTGTCCGGCAATGCGATCGGTCTTCGTTGTGCCCGGCGCCACGGTATTGGCGGTTATCTGACGGCTCCCCAGCTCTTGCGCGGCGGAGCGAATAAAGGCCTCCGCTCCCGCCTTGGCCGCCGACAGCGCAGAGGCGCCATAGGCCGGGTGCGCAGCGGCGCCCGACGAGATCAGTACAACGCGTCCGTGCTCACTTTCCGTTATTCGCGCAAACTCCGCCGTGGACAACATTACCGCGCGCAGATTAAGGGCCAGCGTTTTATTCAGAGCATCGGTATCCACATTTACGAGCATACCGCCGCCACTGCCGCCGGCATTGCACACCAGAATATCCAGCGCCTTGCGAAAGGCAAAGGCCTCACGCACGATCGCCACCGGAACATCTTCAGTCGTCAAATCGCCCTGAACAACCTCTGCTATGCCACCAGCCTCGCGAATATTGCAAACAACCTGTTTGGCTGCATCGATATTCTCGTTAGCGTGTACCACCACCATCGCACCGTCTGCTGCCAGCCGCCGCGCAATCGCTGCGCCAATGCCACGTGACGAACCTGTTACCAGCGCTACCCTGCCTTTTAACTTCATCTGTATTACCAATATTTGTCGCTGACAGGCTCATGCGCCAGCATTAAATAGAGTCGTCTAACCTGCGCTGAAAAAAGCCGTCGCAGCATTATAGGTCAACGCAAACAACGGCAATGTCGACAGACTAAACAGCGTAAAGCGTACTTCGATCTTGTTGACCAACACCTGTACCAAGCTGTGAACTATACGCAAGCCCACATACGCCCAGGCCAGCATTGCATTGGCACCCTCGCCTTCACCGAGCACCGCCAACGTAATTGCCAGGGCATAAAAAATCGTGGGCTGCTCCATCAGGTGGTTGTAGTTGTCGGCCTTCCAGCGCACCTTGGGCGGCAACTGAGCCATCTGCTGTCCATTAGGCGCATTCGGGTCCAGCTCCATTTTGGCGGCCGCGATCGCCGGTATGCGAGTGGCGTACATCCAGATCCACATCACCAGCGACCAGGCCACCAGAACTATCACTGAACCGAGAATCGGGCTATTTTCCATCATGCTTATCTCTCCAGAGTTTATTGTTGTCATCCAGTCAGAGTAATTGCTGCCTTGGCAGACCCTCCAGCATAAGCGATTCCTTGGCTACAACCAATGCGACCGCTCGGGTATAGCCGGCTCAGTCAAGCCGCTGGCGCCTGCAGCGGCAAACCGGGATAATACCGCCCACATTTCCGCAAGCGCCCCTTAATCATGTCTCTAGCAACTCTCCGACTCGCCAAAAACGAAGAACGCCGACTGCGCGGTGGCCATCTTTGGATCTACAGCAATGAAGTGGATACCAAGGCCACCCCACTCAAAGGCTTCAGCGCCGGGCAACAGGTGGTGGTGGAAGCCGCCAACGGCAAAGCGTTGGGCGTCGCCTACGTTAACCCCCAATCACTGATCTGTGCGCGCATGCTTGATAGCGGCCAAACCGCCTTTGGCCAGAAACAGATAGAGCAACGGCTCAAGCAGGCCCTGGAACTGCGCCAGCAACTTTTTCCGAACCCATGCTATCGCTTGATCTACGGTGAAAGTGACCTACTGCCTGGACTGGTCGTTGACCGCTTCGGTGACCACCTTGCTGTTCAATTCAATACCGCCGGCATGGAAGCCCTGCGTGAGCCAGTGATCAACGCCTTGCAAAAAATACTCGACCCCGCCTCCATTTTACTGCGCAACGACGCATCCGTTCGCACACTTGAAGGCCTGCCAGAAGAAGTCTCCTGTGTGTATGGCACCTCGCCTGAAGATGTGGAGCTAATTGAAAACGGCGTGCGCTTCCTGGCACCGCTCAGCAGCGGCCAGAAAACTGGCTGGTTCTACGATCAACGCCCGAATAGAGCGTGGCTGCGTGAGCTTGTTCCCGGCAAACGGGTACTGGATGTATTCAGTTATGTGGGAAGCTTTGGTGTGCAGGCCGCCGTCTTTGGCGCCGAGGAAGTGTGGTGCAATGACGCCTCAGAATTGGCCCTCGACAAGGCACACACTAACGCAGATTTAAACGGTGTTGGTGAGCGCATGAACACGCTGCAGGGTGATGCCTTCGACGCACTCAAGCAGCTCAAAGACGATGAGCAGCGATTTGATGTGATCGTGGTCGACCCGCCAGCTTTTATCAAACGTAAAAAAGACCAAAAGCAGGGCATTCAGGCTTACCGGCGTATTAACGAACTGGCTATGCGTCTGCTCAACCCCGGCGGCTATCTGATTTCCGCGTCCTGCTCCATGCATATGCCGCGTGAGGAATTGCTGGATATCATCCGCGCTGCTTCACGACACGTAGATCGCAATGCGCAGATTCTGGCAGAAGGCATGCAAGGACCTGACCATCCTGTACATCCGGCGATTCCGGAAACCCGGTATTTGAAAGCGGTATTGAGCCGCATTAATCGCTAGCAGGAAACACAAACTGGGGAATAGCTTTGCTCCGTTCCCCTTTACCGCGGGAGCGCCCAATCGCTTATCGTGTTAGACCAAACGGTCGCCGTATTCACTCATCCACCACTCAAAACCTGCAACCACCTCAGGTTCATAGATATCTTCCAGATGGACAATCCGCCCGTCCTCGAAGGTGGCGATTTCCAGACCGCCAATCACCAGATCGGGTAGACCCTCTTTTTTGTATTCTGCTCGCCAGGTCAACTTGAACTGGTTGTCTGTTATGGCAGCGTCCACCAGCGAGGGTGTTCTACTATCAAAACGCCGATCAATCTTATTCACATTATCTCTAAGATAGGCAATAACCTTTTCCCGCCCATTGAGCGTTTGTCCATTGCCCGGCAGATAGC
>NZ_JBFJTH010000145.1:0-9847 GCF_041625495.1 Litorivivens sp.
GCACCCGCACTGGCCGAACTGGCGGCCACAGAATGGGATCAGGGCAACGACCATTTTCCCGCCACCAGCTTCCAGATTTCGAACATCCAGGCTGGGACTGGCGCAACTAACGTGATTCCGGGCACCCTGGAAGTGATTTTCAACTTCCGTTTTTCCACTGAAACCACCGATCAGGATCTGAGACAACGCACTGAAGCCATCCTAGCCCGGCACGGCCTGGACGTGGAGCTGGAGTGGAATCTCAGCGGCCAGCCCTTTCTTACCGCCGAGGGCGAACTGGTCAGCGCGACTGTCGCAGCCATCGAAGCCGTTACCGGCTACCCTGGCAAACTCTCCACCGCCGGTGGCACCTCAGATGGTCGCTTCATTGCACCGACTGGCAGCCAGGTCGTTGAGCTCGGTCCGGTAAACGCCACCATTCACAAGGTAGACGAATGCGCCCGCGCCTCAGATATCGAAGCCTTAAGCGAGATTTATCGGGGAATACTGGAAAATCTGGTCAGATAATTTTCAGGGAAGGTATTTCAGGCTTTTCAGTGGATAAACATCGAACCGCACGGCTTTGCCCTTAATCGCAAAGCCGGGCTCTGGGCCTGCCAGCGGTGCTGCCTTAAGCGCGCGCTTTACGACCACGCGGTATTCAGCACACTCCAGGGCTGTGGCGAGCAACTCACTGCCATCGCCGCCATGCCCCATAAGCTGCTGGAACAGCTGCATATCTTTCTTCGCCAGCGCCGATTTACCTGATGCCGCAAACATCGGATCAAGGTAGATTACCTGCGCTTTTCCTTGCGCCGCTAGTGACCCAAGGAAATCTTCTGCCCTTGCCGGATACAGGGCCACCGCTTGAGCTACTGCAGTAAACCGAGGGTCTTCCCGCAGCCTGCGCAATGCATCACCCAGCAGCGCAACCACTACCGGATGAGATTCAATCATACTGACTACACTGCCGCGTCCCAGTAACACCGACGTATCGCGACCAAAACCTGCGGTCGCATCAACCACGGCGGGTTTAAAACTGGCGCCGCCGGCAACAGCTTTCCACAGCAGTTCCGGCCCTTGGCGACGCTGACTGAGGGCAGCAACAAAATCAACAGCAACCGGCTTTTCCTTGCCGAAAAACCGGCCCAGCGCGAGCTGCCCCGATTGCCAGTGTAAACACAGACCGCTAGCGTCGGCAGCAAGCTGGTCAACTGCAACACAGGGAATCGCCAAAGTGCGGGCGATGTCACTTACAGCCTGGGAGGGAGGTTCGTGACAGACAATCGCCTCAGGAGCGGAAGCGAATCTGGAAGCTGCGTCCGTCACGGGGTTGTCCAAGAAAATCGGTGAACAGGTCAAACAGAGGGCCTTGCGGGGGTTGAGCTGTCATATCCACCTGATAGCGGCCATTGGGTGTGATGGTTGCAGAACCCGATAGCCGCAGCGTGTTTTCGGGCAATACAGTGACGACCAGATTACCATTGGCGCAGCTAAGCGTCGCAGCTACCTCCGATAGCTGGGCAAAATCCTCGCCGTTAAAATCACTCAGCGTCAGCGTTCCGTCCAGCTCCTCGCAGCGCTCCCGTACCAGTTTCGCCTGATGCACGACGACATCGACTAACGCATCCACCCCGACACCGGGCAAGCCGAGAATTTGCAGCAGCGTTTCCAAACGCGTGGTTGAGTGACCCTCAGCAAGCACTAGGGTATCGCCGCCGCCTCCCACCTTGGCTTTGAGCGGTAGTGGTTTGCCGATAACAATGCTCAGTGGCGTACCGGACAATAATCCAGCCAGCGCCGGACGAGCCTCGAGATCAGCCAAGCGCAGCGGGCCAATCTGTAGCCAGTCGAGCTTCACTCCCAGGACAGACCCGCTCAGTGGCGCGTGACTGATATTGGGTGGCAGGGTCACAAAGCGCTCGAGCAGCGCTGCGGGAAATGTCACCGGCAAGGTTACCAGCAAGGCAACAACGTATATCAGGATTGCACGTTTGATCGTCACGCCGCCGACTCCAGCGTCATCCGAACGGAGACCTGCCCCGGCTGAGGCAACTGCCCCATGGTAAGTGATTCGATTGATAGCCCCTGCTGCTGTAACTGATCCACAAAGCGCAAAAAGTTTTTGTAATCCGCTGTGGTAAAAAACACGTTGTAGCGACGATCGCCACTGGGTTCGATCCGCGACACAGACAGCCCCAAACTAGCCGCGCTGCGAGTAATCACCTGCTCGGGCGAGCCAGCAATGCGATTTCCCGATGCCCGCCCGGCCTTGCGATAGGCTTCTATCTGAGCCGCCGCACCGTGCATCCATTCAAGCGTTTGACGTTTGGCCTCAAAACGGCGCGCCTCGTCGGCTCGCCAGTCCAGCAGTGGCTGCCAGATGAGGGCCCAGACCAGCAAGGGAATAGCAACCGCGACGCCGCCAAACACAATCTGCCGCTCCCGTGCTGTGCGCTGACTGAGTTTCCAGTCAATATCTCGCCATTGCATCATTGGGGCTCCCGCGAAATTATCAATTGCCCGCTCACCATCTCACCATTCTGACGAAAGGTTCCGCGCCCCACATCCAGTTCTTGCCCCTGCAATCGGGTGGTAAAGCCATCGATGGCAGCGTAATTACTCGCGTCGATAGCCAGTCGCAAATTTCGGCTCTGATTCTGGTAGACCAATTGCGTCACCGAAATCTCTGCCTGGCCTTCAAAGGCCTGGGCCACTGGCGTGAGCAAGGGTAACAGGCCGTTGCCGCTGCCAGTACCTTCCAGCGCGTTTAACTGACTTTTCATCTGGCTACGCGCATTTACGACGCGATTGGCGCCGGGAAACGTTTTCCGGTAGACCTCATCCGCCGCCATATCAAAACGATCCGCCTGCTGCCCATATTGCATGGCACTGACCGCCAGCAAAATCCAGTGCAGTAGCAGTACCGCAGCTGCGGCCAGCGCGGGCCAACGCACCATACGCAACGCATCGCCAACCGGATCGTGCAGGGCATACGCCCCCTGGCACAAACTGTTGGCCGGTGCCGCAAAATTTTTCGCGATCGCTTCGAGAACCGTCTTCGCGTGTGACGGTGCCGCATTCGTCACCGCCGGCTTTGCATCCACCACCTGATACAGACGCAGGCTGGAGTCTTCTGACGCATCGCCGTTTTGCAATGCATGCCAAGGCAAAAACAACGACGTTTCCAGCGTTGCGCCCCGATGTTTGATACGAGCAAGCACGCGGTTTTCATCCTGCACCACGCAGTTATCCTGCAGCGCAGCATAATCAGGCATGACAGTCGCAACCCGCAATCCGCTGTTCTGCAACCAGCTATGCCAGTGGGCCATGCGCTCGTGATTTACCACCCAAACCTCGCACGGTACGTTAGCGCGTATGCGTTCATGGGCAAGGTGCACTTCGCCCAGATCAACACTGAGCTTTTCTTCTATCTGATAGGGCAACGCCGATTGCGCCGCGGCACCAGCAACAGGTAGCGTTACTTGCAGTTGAACCACATCTTCGCCCGGCACCAACACATGGCAAGGTGTTTGACGAGTATGCGCTTTGAGTTTTTCCAACTCAGCAAGCGCACCGAGCTGGCCCTGCTCTCTGGCACGACCAGTCTCAGTGTCCCACAGCAGCCATTCACCATCATCCGGGGCTCGCAGGTTGAGCAACAATACGGCGCTCAAAACAATTCTCCATAGCGGCGTGACAAGACACGCGATTTTTTATCTTGCACTTCCATCAGTGATTGCAGGCTGAATTGGGTGTCATAATATAAAACGTTAATTGTGGCACGAAAGAAGGTGGACTGCACAGCCAGCTTGTCCCGGTAATCCTCTGGTAGAGTTTTCCCCGCCAGCGCGGGATCTTCGAGAAACTGAGCAACGCTCTCCCAGCCCTGCTCCGGGCGCTGCTGCAATAGCTGTGTCGCCGCTTCCTCACTGAGCACACCATTCAACAGGATCACCAGTAAGGGTGCCTGTTCAGGCTTTAAGGTATTAATATTGATTTTCGTAGCCGTTTCCGGAACCACACACAGCAGGTTAGACAGTGCATCGAGCTCTTCAGGCTTCAACTGCACCAGAAGATTTAACTCGCTGACCGCCGCCATCAATCCGTTGGCCGACTGAAATGCCAGATCCCGGTCACTGTAATCCAGATCTTCGGCACCATAGAGCCCATTGACCTGAAAATCGGCGTCTAGCCAATCCTGTATGCGATCTCGCAACTGCATGGCCCGCACCGCATCAAACCCGAGGCTGGCCAACAACGCCGTAAACTGCTTTTCGTAGACAGTTTCTGCCGGTGGCGCTTCACCGGGGTTGCGAACCACCAGCAAGTTATTCAGGTTGAAGCAGGCCTGTGCATCAACAACACGTCCCTGTAGCACGCCTCCCTCGATGGGAAATACCGCATCTTCGGTGGCCCAGGGCTGCGCGAGGTGCACCGGCTTGTCTTTTTCGATCTGTTCCAACAGTGCCCGCGCCAACTGCTCACCGCCGACACTGTACCAGTAGGCCTGGCCGTTCTGCCGCTGGTTATCCAAGCGTTTTACATTGAATCGCAATTGTTCGTTGATCTGAACCGCGATAATCGACAGTACTGAAATAATCAGCAGAACAAAAATAAGGGCGGCGCCACGTTCACGGGGATACATTGCCACCCCCCGCTACCAAGGCCAGCAATTCCACCACGCCCCATTGCCGCGTTTCGATGCGTAGCGAAACCGCGCGCGGCAACGCTACCGGGCTGGTGTTCAATCCCGTGCTCTCCGGGGGCCACTGCCGCTCCCACTTGCCCTCATTGAGAAAGCCGAAATTGATCGCCTCAATGTTGTCCAGCAAAGCCTGCTTGCGCCACTCGGTATTGGCGGCGGGATCTGGCACCGCAGCGCTGTAGCGAATCAACTTGTTCTCTTCGATAGCATAGCGGATGCGCTCCAGCGAACTGGCAAATTGTTCGCCCGGCAGCAACCGTCGGCCATCGCGAGTAAACTCCAGTAGAAACTGATCACCCTCGGCAAAACTCAGCAAGGGTGCCAATTGCTTCTCACCATATTGGTCGCGACCGACCCGGTTTAACATCTGCTCAAGGTCGCGCCGCACCAGTGTTAACGACAAGCCAAGATCTTCCAGGCTACGACTGCTCTGCTTGAGGTGCTTCTGATTTTCCAGGGAGCTGCCCAACAAGGTACTGGCCAGAATTGCCAGCACCGCCATGATGGCAATGGCGATCAATAATTCGATCAGGGTTAAGCCGCTCTGTCGCTTCACAACCCACCTTGCCCGCTAAACGCGCTCAGGCTCGCCAGTGGAGCATCTTCTGGATCATCCCTTACATCCAGATCAAGCCGCACAATTTGCGGCGTATCCGTCTTGTTAACATTCAGCTCCCAATGAAACTCGAATGGCCCTTGTATGGCGGTGCCGGAGTCATTGGCAATACGTCCCTCCAGCTGAATTAACACCATCTGATTATGGGCAAGCAGTGAGGCAAACTGCCGTCGTGCCAGTTCATCCACATGGCGCGCGCCACCACCAATTACCTTGGCCAACGATACCGCGCCAAGCGCAAATAGCAGCAACGCCACCATGATTTCCAAGAGGGTAAAGCCGCGCTGCCTCATTGCTCCTCCGGCGCCAGCGACAGGCTGTCATCCAGACTGACTTCAAGACCTTCTGGCCCGCGAATAATCAGCGTAAACGGGGATACCTGACCATCGTTAGTGAACACAATCTGCGGGGTTTCATAATCTTGTGAAAGATCGAGCCGTTGCTTGGATTGCTCAAGAAACATGGGGTGTCTGGATGCCGCTTGCTGCAGGTTTACAAGCCGGTCATCAACCAGAATCTCCCAGCCCTCCACCGAGCGTTTTACCAGCTGCGGTTCACCTTCGCGCCACAACACACCGTGGGTAGTGCCGGTAAACACAGCTTCCTGCCGGGCATAACGAAAGAAAGCCGTCATCCTTTCCGCCATCTGGCGCAACTCACGTTGACTGTTATCTGTGGGCAGGGTCAGCACTGCAACGGTGCTTAGCAATCCAATAATCAACACAACCAGCAATATTTCGAGCAGGGTCAGCCCGCGCTGGTAACGTGGCGTATTACCAGTTGCCGATATCACTAGCCAGACCTTCTCCGCCTTCGTCTCCATCGGCGCCTGTGGAGTACAGGTCATAGGGGCCGTGTTCGCCCGGTTGCAGGTACTGATACTGATTGCCCCACGGGTCCTGCGGCAAGCGCTTGATATAACCGTCGCTGCGGTAGTTACGCGGCTCGGGCGAGGACGTAGGTTTATTAACCAGTGAATCCAGCCCCTGGTCTGTCGTCGGATAAGTGTGGTTGTCCAGCTTGTACATATCCAGTGCCTGCTCGAGCATGGCGATATCGGCTTTGGCTTTTTCTACCATCGCGCGATCCTGGTTCTGCAGCACATTGGGCGCAACGATCGACACCAGCAATCCAAGAATGACAATCACCACCATGATTTCCAGCAGGGTAAAACCCGCTTGTCTGCGGCTTTTCAAAACGCTACTCACAATACACCTCTCTAAAATCCGGACAGATTATTCAATTGCAGTATGGGCATAAGAATGGCCAGCACAATCGATACGACAACCAGGCCCATGCCGACGATCAGCAGAGGCTCAAGCAAGCTGGTCATGATACTGACCTGCGCCTCAACCTCACGCGCGAGATTGTCCGCTGAGCGACGTACCATCGTATCGAGCTCGCCGCTCTGTTCGCCGCTGGTAATCATATAAACCGCCATCGGCGGCAATTCATTCATTTGCTGTAGCGCAAAACTGAAGCTTTTGCCCTCGCGGACATCATTTGCCACCTGGGCCATTCCCTCCTGCAGATGCAGGTTGTTCAGGGTGCCCAAGCCGACCTTGATGGCTTCAATCAGCGATACACCACTGGCCAGCAAGATTCCCAGGGTGTGCAGCATACGCGCCGAGTCCACCGCCAGAATCACGTCGCCGACTATCGGCACCCGCAACAGGCGCTTGTGAAAACGCCGGCGCCGGCTTTCATCGCGCAGCCACCAGCGACCGGCCATAAACAGCAGACCGAGCAGAATCAGAAAGTGCACCCAGTATGCCGCCATGCCCTCACTGATACTGATCAGCACGCGTGTCAACAACGGCAGGGTCTGACCATAGTGATCGAACTGCGCTACCACTTTAGGCACCACGTAGATCATCAGCACACCAATAACCAGCACCGCCACCACGGTCAGTGCCAATGGATAAACCATTGCCTGCACCACCGTAGACCGCAGCTGCTGGGCGTTTTCGGTATAGTCCGCCAGCTGATCAAGTACCTGCCCCAGATCACCCGACTGTTCACCAGAGGCCACCAATGAGCGGTACACAGGGTTAAATACCCGCGGGAAATCACGCAAACCATCGGCAAGCGTATGCCCTTCCAAAACCCGGCTGCGCAAACTCATTACAACCGACTGCAGTCGGCGGTGCCGGGTTTGACGCGCGGTGGCGTGGAGAGCTTCTTCAAGCGGGATGCCAGACTGTACCAGGGTGGCAAGGTGGCGGGTAAACAACGATAGGTCTTTGACACCAATACCCTGAAACAGGGAAAACCCTTCAGCTTTACCTGATTGCTTTTTCCTCGATTCGCTGACCTCGACCGGTATCAGCTGCTTTTCGCGCAGCTGCTGTCGGGCCAAACGGTCGGAGTCTGCCTCAAGAATGCCTCGCTGACGCTTGCCATTGGCGTCGAGGGCTACGTAATCAAACGCCGGCATCAGCGGTATCCTCGCGGACGCTGCGCAGTACCTCGTCGATACTGGTGGCGCCTTCCAGCACCAGGCGGCGTCCCTCGCCTAACAGTCGAGTCATGTGGCCCTTAGCGGCGTCGACAATGGCCTGTTCACCAGCGCCATTGTGAATCAGCTCACTGACCTTACGATCAATGACCAAGAGTTCATAGATACCGCTGCGACCACGATAACCAGTGTGATGACATTCCTCGCAGCCCTTGGCCAGGTAGGCGGTGCTGCCTGCCAATGATCGATCGCCCAGCAGTGCCGCTTCTGCTTCATCCATCGGGTGCGGCTCGCGGCAGGTGCTGCACAATTTGCGCACCAGTCGCTGGGCAAGAATGCCTTTCAGGCTGGAAGAAATCAGATAGGGCTCTACCCCGATATCTACCAGCCGGGTAATGGCGCCAACGGCATTGTTGGTATGCAGGGTAGATAACACCAAATGACCGGTTAAACTGGCCTGCACCGCAATTTCTGCGGTTTCACCGTCGCGAATTTCGCCCACCATGACCACGTCCGGATCCTGCCGCAATATTGCGCGCAGACCCCGCGCAAAGGTCATACCGACCTTGCTGTTCACCTGGGTCTGGCCAATACCATCTACGGCGTATTCGATAGGGTCTTCTACCGTAAGGATGTTTCGCACGCGATCATTGAGCAGGGTCAAACCGGCATAGAGCGTAGTGGTTTTACCCGAGCCCGTGGGGCCGGTAACCAGAATGATACCGTTGGGGTTTTTCAACAGCTGAGTAAAGCGATCAAGTGTGCCCTTGGGCATACCGAGATGCGTCAGATCAATGCGAGCTGCCTGTTTATCCAGCAGGCGCATAACCACTCGCTCACCATAACTTGAAGGGATGGTGGAGATTCGCACATCCACCGACCGCCCGGCAATTTTCAGCGAAACCCGACCATCCTGAGGCACCCGCTTTTCAGCAATATCAAGCTTAGCCATAACCTTGATACGCGATACCAGCAGCGGTGCCAATCGACGATTGGGGCTGAGCACTTCCTGCAAAATGCCGTCTACCCGCAGCCGCACCGACATGGTCTTTTCGTAAGTTTCGATATGAATGTCTGACGCGCCCAGCTTCAGGGCCTCGGCAAACAATGCATTGATGAGCCGGATAACCGGTGCGTCATCCTGAGACTCCAGCAGGTCCTGTGATTCGGGAATTTCTTCAATCAGCTTGTCGAGATCAACCTCGTTGCTGATATCACCAATCGCTTCCATTCCGGCAGCACCGGACTGCTGCTGATAATTGGCATTGATCTTCTCGGCCAGAATAGCCGATTCACACAGCTCTACCGCCAGCTCTTTGCCAACCGCTCGCCGCACTTCGGCCAAAGCCTCCGGCGGCGTATCTCTGCAGTAGAGCAAGGTGCTTTCATTTAAAAGCACCTGATTCTTGCGCGCGTAGGAGTAGGAAAGCATACGCGTCCTTAATCCTCGGGCATGTCGTTAGGATCAACCTCGGCCTCAAGCTCCGGCAACATGCCCGCCGGTGAGGGATCAAGCCCAGTCCACACCGGCAATACCGGCGCTTTGGCGGCCGGGAACAGATTGATGCCTCCATCGTGCATCAGTATCTGCTGTGCGCGGATATAGTTGTACTTCTCGCTCGACAGGCCACGGAGGGTTTCCGAGTCTCGTATGATAGTCGGGCGAATAAACACCATCAGGTTACGTTTGACCTTCTGGGTTCGATCCGCACGGAACAGACGACCAATAATAGGCATATCTCCCAGAATCGGCACCTTCTCCGTCGACTCCTGAATGTCATCATCAATCAGACCACCGAGCACAATAGTCTGCGCATCATTGACTAGCACAGTGGTGGCAATGGTCCGTTTGTCGGTAATGATGTCTGAAGCTGACAGTCCGCTGAGGGAGGAAACTTCCTGCTCCAAGCTCAGCTGTACTGCATCCCCTTCATTGATCTGGGGCGTTACAGTCAGCTTGATACCGATTTCCTGACGGGTGATGGTCTGAAAGGGGTTATTGTTATTGGAGCTGGCAGTCGACCCGGTAATCACCGGTACTTCGCTACCCACCAGGATTGACGCTTCCTGGTTATCGAGGGTAAGC
>NZ_JBFJTH010000146.1:0-9782 GCF_041625495.1 Litorivivens sp.
GCAAAGAGAGGGGGAGAGGGCCCGAATTGGTTGATTAATAACCAGCCTGTTTGGGCTTTAATTTGCGATAGTCGTCATTTTCAGGGAAAATACGCGCCCAAATTTTGCAACTATCGCAATATTTTCGAGGGAGCAGGTCACGCACTGACAGGATGAGATCTGCTTTAAGTTCCACAGACCGAGACGGTAAAAATCATGAACCTTCACGAGTACCAGGGCAAACAACTCTTTGCCGAGTACGGCCTGCCTGTATCAAAGGGTTTTGCCTGCGATACACCAGAAGAAGCAGTAGAAGCCGCCAAGAAAATTGGCGGTGATCAGTGGGTAGTTAAAGCCCAGGTTCACGCCGGGGGCCGCGGTAAAGCGGGTGGTGTGAAGTTGGTCAGCAACACTGACGACATCAAGGCCTTCGCTGAAAAGTGGCTGGGTAAAAACCTGGTGACCTACCAGACTGATGAAAACGGTCAGCCCGTTTCCAAAATTCTGGTTGAATCCTGCACGGATATCGATCAGGAATTGTACCTGGGTGCCGTGGTAGACCGTTCTACCCGCAAAATCGTTTTCATGGCGTCCACCGAAGGTGGCGTTGAAATCGAGAAAGTTGCGGAAGAAACGCCGGAAAAGATTCTTAAAGCCATTGTTGATCCGCTGACTGGCGCGCAGCCCTACCAGGGCCGTGAACTGGCGTTCAAACTGGGCCTGAATGGCGCCCAGGTTAAGCAGTTCGTAAACATCTTCCTGGGCCTTGCCAAACTGTTCCAGGAAAAAGACCTTGCGCTGCTGGAAATCAACCCGCTCGTTATCACCAGCGAGGGTAACCTTCACTGCCTGGATGCCAAGCTGAACATCGACAGCAATGCCATGTACCGCCAGCCCCAGCTGAAGGAAATGCACGACCCTTCGCAGGAAGACGAGCGTGAAGCGCATGCCGCCGAGTGGGAGCTGAACTACGTTGCGCTGGATGGCAACATTGGTTGCATGGTTAACGGTGCTGGTCTGGCCATGGGCACCATGGACATTGTGAAGCTGCATGGCGGTGCGCCGGCAAACTTCCTGGACGTGGGTGGCGGTGCTACCAAAGAGCGCGTTTCAGAAGCGTTTAAAATCATCCTTTCTGACGAAAGTGTTAAAGCCGTTCTGGTTAACATCTTCGGCGGTATTGTCCGCTGTGACCTGATTGCCGAAGGCATTATCGGCGCGGTTGAAGAAGTTGGCGTAAAAGTGCCTGTTGTTGTCCGCCTTGAAGGCAACAATGCCGATCTTGGCACCAAACTGCTGGCAGAATCCGGCCTGAACATCATTGCTGCAAACGGCCTGACCGAAGCTGCCGACGCAGTTGTTAAAGCAGCAGCGGAGGGTTAATCAATGAGTATCCTTATCAATAAAGCCACTAAAGTAATCTGTCAGGGTTTCACCGGCTCGCAGGGTACCTTCCACTCCGAGCAGGCTATTGCCTACGGCACCAAAATGGTCGGCGGTGTAACGCCCGGTAAAGGCGGTCAGGAGCACCTGGGTCTGCCAGTGTTCAACACCGTTGCAGACGCGGTTGAGGCTACTGGCGCAGAAGCCTCGGTAATTTATGTGCCGGCTCCCTTCTGTAAAGATTCCATCCTGGAAGCAGCCAACGGCGGTATCAAACTGATCGTTTGTATCACTGAAGGTATTCCCACGCTGGACATGCTCGAGTGTAAGGTCAAGTGTGACGAGCTGGGTGTACGCCTTATTGGTCCTAACTGCCCAGGCGTTATCACTCCCGGCGAGTGCAAGATCGGCATTATGCCCGGTCACATCCACCTGCCAGGCAAAGTGGGCATCGTGTCGCGTTCTGGCACTCTGACCTACGAAGCAGTCAAGCAGACCACAGACTTCGGCTTCGGTCAGTCTACTTGTGTCGGCATCGGTGGTGACCCGATTCCGGGCTCCAACTTCATCGATATTCTGGAAATGTTCCAGAACGATGAGAAAACCGAAGCTATTGTCATGATCGGTGAGATCGGTGGTACCGCGGAAGAAGAAGCGGCGGCCTACATCAAAGCGAATGTGACCAAGCCTGTGGTTTCCTACATTGCCGGTGTAACAGCACCTCCAGGCAAGCGTATGGGCCACGCCGGTGCGATCATCTCCGGTGGTAAAGGTACTGCAGATGAGAAGTTTGCTGCCCTGCAAGACGCGGGCGTTAAAACCGTGCGTTCACTGGCCGATATCGGCAAGGCACTGCAGGAAGTAACAGGCTGGTAATTCCGGCAGTTACGACATAGAAAAGGCGGCTTCGGCCGCCTTTTTTATTGTCTGTCACTCTGTGGCGTCAATTCAGTGGTGAGATGCTTTAAGCCCCGTTAGCCGGGTGTTTCAGTGCCTCTAGACAAGCCTAGAGAAATACCTGTCTCAGCTGTTGAGTCCCCCTCGGCAACAGCCTATAGTCGGTGGATATTGTGGTGGTGATCGCCATTAACTCAAAAGCCAGGGGGGCTGAAATGATAAACCGAGGGCTGTGCTGGAATAGTGGCAGAGTACGAGAAATTCTTCTCATCGCTGTGATGTCGCTATACGCCGTTCAGAGTAGCGCTAATGTGCCTCTGGACGACCAGCGAGCACTTTTCCGTGAAGCGGTAACCGACGCCAGGGAGGGGCGTGTAAACGAGGCGACCGCTGCAATCACGGCGCTTGGTGATTATCCTCTGGTTCCATACCTGCAGCTGGAACTGTTCAAGGCGAAACTGTTTGCGTTGTCTCACGACGAAGCAAAGGCTCAGCTCAACGAGCACGCCAATTCGATTGTCGGCTCCTACATGGAGCGGGCCTGGGTGACCCGGCTGGTGCGCAATCGTAATTGGGAGGCCTTTTTGCAATTCACCGGCAGTACGCCGCCCGGTGGTCTGCAGTGTGAGTACATAACTGCGCTGCGCGCCACAGGTCGCGATGCTGATGCAGACCGTTTTACCCGCAAGCTATGGAATACCGGTTACTCACTGCCGGAACGCTGTGACACGGTGCTGGCAAACTGGCTGTATCGGCTTTCAACCGAACAGAAAGAAACGGTTCATTGGACTCGGGCCCGCCTGGCATTGCAGCAGGGACAAAGCGGCCTTGCCGAATACCTGCTGCGCGATATTCAAAAGGCGGAACTCGCCCGGGACATTCTTACCAAGCCAGATTTACTTTATCAGAAAGGTCACGTGCTTGAGGTTAACGACTTTAATCGCTTGCTGGTGATTCACACGCTGCAGCGGCTCGCCGCGAAAGACTTTCAAGCCAGTAACACGCTGTGGCATCAGCTCAACCTGCGTTTTCAGTTTACAGCCAAGGAAAACTACGCACTGCGCGATCGCTTTGCCCGAGAGATCATTGCCGGTGGTGCTGATTTCGCCCGCAATTGGCTGGATGCCAATGATCGCCAGTTTGAAGACCACTATCTTACTGAGTGGCGGGTGCGGCTGGCTTTGAAAGATCGTGACTGGGAGGCGGTACAGCGTTATATCGCTGCCTTACCGGAAAATGTTCGCCACAAAGCTGACTGGAAGTATTGGTGGGCTCGGGCCGATATTGAACAGCATCAGCGCATGACCCCTCAAGCCAAGGCCGTGCTGAATGCGCTAGCCAGTGAACGCGGTTATTACAGCTTTCTGTCAGCGGACCTGCTGCGCAAGAAATACCAGCTCGGCGGCGAGCGCACGGTTAACACCAAGCTGATTCCCGAGGTGGAGAATCTGCCGGGCATGTTGCGTGCCCGAGAGTTGCATTGGCATGGGTTTGTCGCCAATGCCGACACCGAGTGGCGACGCGCGGTGCGCTCCCTGAGTCAGGAGCAGCAAGTGGCCGCTGCGCAAATGGCGCTCGACTGGGGCTGGTCAAACGCGGCCGTGTTGACGGCACTGCGTGCTAAGGAATGGGATGACCTGGAGCTACGCTTTCCGCTGGCCTTCCAGGAAACGTTCGAACAAAGCGCCAGCAATGCCGGAATAGAGCTCAATTGGGCCTATGCGATAGCTCGTCAGGAGAGCGCATTTGCCGAACACGCCCAATCGCGTGTTGGTGCGCGTGGCGTGATGCAGTTAATGCCTTCAACCGCGCGCGGCGTTGCCCGTGACATGGGGCGCGCCTATCCTACTCTCGGCGATTTGCACACGCCCGCAATCAATATCGAAATGGGCACCTACTATCTTGGGCAATTGCGCAAGGAGTTCGGCGGTAACCACATATTGGCCACGGCCGCGTACAACGCTGGCCCGCAACGGATAAAACGTGTACTGGAGCGGCAAACGGAAGTGATACCGGCCGATATCTGGATAGAAAACCTGCCCTATGGTGAAACCCGGGAGTACATCAAGAATGTACTGGCCTTTAGTGTGGTATACGGACTTAAACTGAAAGGCTGTAAATCTCCAAGTGTGCAAACCGGCTGCAATGCCTATGGAGACGGCCGCTATGCGGTTATCGCGCCAAATCTGTATGTTGCCGACAAAGACGCAAACACCGATGGCGCGCGGCGGGCAGAGGACCTCTAACGCTACGGCTTTGTAACTGGTAATATTAACGATTATTTCTCCGGCGCAAGCGCTGCGCCGGGTGTTCGTTATGGGAGTGCCGGCAGGCAGTATCCAGCCAGCTTATGAAAGTTACCCCGTCAGTAACACGCGCCACCGTTCCCGCTGATGCCCTTGTATCTATTCGGCAGCTCAACGCCTGTCGTATACTGGTCATCAACAGCAAAGGCGGCGCTGGTAAGACCACTGTTGCAACCAATCTGGCGGCCTGGCTGGCAGCACGTGGCGAACAGACAACGCTTATCGACTCAGATCCGCAGGCGTCTGCCCAGCAGTGGGTAAAATCCCGTAACTCTACGTTGCCCAGTGTCTACGGCGTCCACTTGGACAGCACGGCAAAAACTACGCGTAGTTTTCAGTGGCGCGCGCCGCGTTCTACGCGCTGGCTGATCACCGATTCAAGGCCCGGCCTGAGTGGCGCTGACCTCAATGACATGGTTGCCGACCACGACCTGCTGGTCATACCTGTATTGGCTTCAGATATTGATATACGCGCCAGCGCGCGCTTTATTGGCGAATTGCTGCTTACGCCTATTATGCGTCATAGTCGGCGGCCGGTGGTTGTTGTGGCAAACCGGGTAAAGCGGCAGACCAAAGCCTGGGAGCGGCTGCAAAAATTCCTTATCAGTCTCAACATTCCTTTTCCCGCAACCTTGCGAGATACCCAAAATTACGTGACTGCCTTTGTTGAAGGGAAGGGTATCGGTGATTTTCCAGCGCATAAAACGCATCGAAGAGATCAGGAAGACTGGAAAATGCTGTTGGAGTGGTTGGAAGGGGAGTGTGTAGCGGTGAAATCCTCGGTGAAATAACGGCAATATTTAGTGGTGGGCGCTAGCGCCACGCGTCGCGCTGTATTGGGGTGTCAGTAGGTATAAGCACTGATGTACCGGCGACGTCGACGGTCAATAATGCACTCTACAATCATTGTGTCTGCCACGTGGCCTTTGTCGCCTGTAGCGGCAAGGATATAGCATGAAGTCTCCCGGGCTGCCTCGCGATGAAACGACCCGCCTGGCGACGCTACACTCTATCGATATACTCGATTCCTCTCCCGAAGAGCGTTTTGATCGGCTGACTCGACTCGCGCAGCGCATGTTCCGCGTACCGATTGCACTGGTCAGCTTGATAGATGAAGACCGGCAGTGGTTCAAATCCTGTGTCGGTCTCGATGTCGCAGAGACACCCCGTGATATTTCATTCTGTGGACACGCTATACTGGGCGACGAAATTTTTCTCGTCGAAAACGCACTGCTCGATGAACGCTTTGCCGATAATCCTTTGGTCACTGGCGCTCCCCATATTCGTTTTTATGCGGGTTGTCCGCTACGCTATTTCGACGGTGGTCGATTGGGAACCCTCTGCATTATCGACACCAAGCCGCGAACGTTGGATGCGGAAGATCGGCTTGCACTGAAAGATCTGGCTGAGCTGGCCGAGCGAGAATTGGCGGCCGTAGAATTGGCAACGCTAGACGATCTTACGGGCCTGCCAAATCGGCGGGGTTTTCTGACAATGGCGCAAAAGGCCGTAAACCTTTGCGATAGGGAGTCCATTCCTGAATCCCTCGTGTTTCTCGACCTCGATGGGTTTAAAGATATCAATGATCGTTATGGTCACGCCGAAGGTGACAAAGCACTGCTTACCTTTGCCAACTTGATCAAAAGCAGTTTCAGGAAGTCGGATATCTGTGCAAGGTTGGGAGGCGACGAATTTGCCGCGCTGCTGCCTAAAGCGACCGCTGCACTAGCGAAGGAATCGATCGTTCGTCTTCGGGAATCAGTGGCAGAACACAACGCCAAAGCCCAAGCCGGCTATGACCTTGCGTTCTCGGAGGGGATTGTCGAGGTTGATCGCGGTTACAACACCACCATAGAGGCGTTGTTGTCGCAAGCTGATGCAAAAATGTATCGAGAAAAACGAAAATCCGCCTCAGGCGCAGATGTCTATTGTGCACCCCACCGCGAATAGTCCCCCAAACCTTCCCAGCACAGCACAATCAGTAAGTGGGGGCGTTAATACGCTCTAGGGTTACATTCATTGTGCGCAACTCAACCGGATCGCCAAACTGCGTGTAGATGGCCACATCTGCGGCGTCTCGGCCGTAGGCAATGGCTATTCGCCCGCCTTGAACATTGGGCTGGGTTGGGTCAAAGGTATACCATCTGCCGCCCACATAGGCTTCAAACCAGGCATGTAAATCCATTGGCTGAAGGTTCTCCAGGTAGCCCACCACCAATCTGGCCGGAATAGAGAGTGCGCGACAACACGCAATGCCTAAATGCGACATATCGCGACATACAGCCTGTGATTGTTCATTCACCTCGCAGGCGCTGACAATAAGCTGTCCCGACCCCGGCGTGTATGCAATGGTTTGGCGAATGTATTCCACAATCGCGCTGCATTGATCGTAGCCGGGTGCTACGCCTGCTGTGATGGAGGCCGCCAGCTGGGTGCACCGATCAGACTCGCAAAACCGGCTGGGATATAAGAAAGGTAGTGTTTCCTCGGGCAACTGCTGCACCCCAATAAAATGCGCGCCGGGCGCTATATCGGCGGCTTCTGCTGTTTCAACATCAAACGAAGTGAACACAGAAAATGGCCCAGCCGGTGCTACCAAACGCTGGCACAGATTTCCAAAAGGATCTGTAAATTCAATCGCTGAGACGCTGGGGGTTAACAGATACTGTTCGCGCCCAACCCACTGCTGCCAGCCGCTGCGTGGCCGCAACGTAAAAATAAAGGGAGTGGCAACTTGGCTGTAGAACTCAAGCAAACAGGTGGCACGCATCCACATAAAACACCCCAACCGCTGCGGAGCTGAATTGGCTTCTACTCTACCATCCTTGTAGTAGCTGCTGATACCGGTAAAAAGCGTTTAAAAACACAACTGAGAGAAGCGTTACCCTGTCCATTCAACGCCGGTAGCGTAGGGCTGGCGATACCTCGACGGTATAGCACCGAGCCAATTGCCACACATGTTGCTATGCAAAGTGCGTTACGCAATGCTGTTTTGTAAGGTATCAGTCACCCCAGAACTTCCACCACTTCTTACGGTTTGCGTCTCTGGATTCCTGTCCCTTAGCGGAGCCCTTATTCAGCTCCTTTTGTTCCTGCTCAGATTTCTTGGCGCGCTGCTTGTCTGCCCCCTTTAATTCGTCAGACTTTTTGGCTTTGTCGGCTTTCTCCATCTTTTCTTCCATGCTGTGGATACCTTCTTCAATATCCTCGGTGGCATCCTGTATGGCTTTACGGGCTTCTTTTTGCTCGGTCGTCTGCTTGCTTTTGCCTGCCCAATCGGGTTTTTCAGCAAAGGCGGCCGGTGTAAGCAGGGCCGAAATGCACAGTGCTATAGAAAGTATTTTCATTGATTGCTCCTGAAGAGTGTTAATAAAACCTGCCTTAAGAGCTGAGAAAGGCGCTACAGATTATGCGCACACGGCTTTGTCAGGTTAAATGAATAAAAACCACGATTAATGTGTTAACCAGAAAGATTATAGCCTAGTGCGCCAATACAGAATTGAATTATCCCCAACGTCACGACGTGTCGGTTCTTGAGTGATAAGTAGGAAAAGTGAAGTAGGCAGCAGTATTCATTAGCTGAGATGTACTTGCTCGTGATTATCCGAAGTCGGGACGTATTAACCGAGTAATTAAGTTCCGAGGCTTCTTTAATTCGTCTCACGTGCAGCCCCATTTTATAGCACTAGCGTATGGCATTAACCCGGGCTTAAATTCCAGGCTAAAACCTGTATCGCTAGTTTTGATACGGTGCTTGAGTTCGTATTGGGGGTTGAGCGGGGTAGTGCTAACGCGGTGTGAATGGTTTTTACAACGTCCAGGTTGCCCAAGTCTTTCAGCTTGGTGGTAATGGGTGAGGGGTTTAGTCCCTCACCCTGTTTACCTTCCCAAACGGGAGAAAGATGTCTAACGATTTAACCGGTTTTCGATAAGTTCGTCCACGACTGCTGGGTCTGCCAGTGTGGAAGTGTCGCCAAGGTTATCCAGTTCGTTGGCCGCTACTTTGCGCAAGATGCGACGCATGATTTTGCCCGAGCGGGTTTTTGGCAAACCGGGCGCCCACTGGATTAAATCCGGTTTGGCGATGGGGCCAATTTCCTGTACACACAATTGAACAAGCTCCTTCTTCAGTGTGTCGCTCGGTTCGTTTCCGCTGATGAGAGTGACATAGCAGTAGATGCCCTGGCCTTTTACATCGTGAGGGTAGCCCACCACGGCGGCTTCTGCCACGGCTTCGTGCAGTACCAGTGCGCTTTCCACTTCGGCGGTACCCATGCGGTGGCCAGACACATTCAATACGTCGTCAACGCGACCGGTTATCCAGTAGTAACCGTCTTCATCGCGGCGGGCGCCGTCACCGGTAAAGTAGTAGCCGGGGTATTGGCTGAAGTACGTGTCGATCAATCGCTGGTGATCACCGTAGACCGTGCGAATCTGGCTGGGCCAGCTGGCTTTGATGACTAGATAGCCGGAGCCGGGGCCATCAATTTCCTTGCCGTCCTGATCGAGCAGTGCGGGCTGCACACCAAAAAAAGGTTTAGTGGCTGAGCCCGGTTTGGTGGCAATGGCACCGGGCAGGGGAGTGAGCATCTGGGTGCCGGTTTCGGTCTGCCACCAGGTGTCGACAATGGGGCAGCGTTCTTCGCCCACGATGTGGTAATACCATTCCCAGGCTTCGGGGTTGATGGGTTCGCCTACCGTGCCCAGCAAGCGCAGGGATTGGCGCGAGGTTTTGGTGACGTAATCGTTGCCGGCGCCCATCAACGCGCGAATGGCGGTGGGTGCGGTGTAGTAGATATTTACCTTGTGTTTGTCGATAACCTGCCAGTGGCGAGAGGCGTCAGGGTAGGTGGGTATGCCTTCAAACATGACCGAGATGGCGCCGTTGGCCAATGGGCCGTAAACAATATAGCTGTGGCCGGTAACCCAGCCGACGTCCGCGGTGCACCAGTAGATGTCGCCGTCGTGGTAGTCGAAGGTGTATTTGTGGGTGATGGCAGCTTGCAGCAAATATCCGGCGGTTGTGTGCAATACGCCTTTGGGTTTGCCGGTAGAGCCTGAGGTATAAAGAATAAACAGGGGATCTTCCGCATCCATCCATTCCGGTTCGCAGTCGCTAGCGGCATTTTGGGTGACTTCGTGGTACCAGAGGTCGCGGCCATCGTGCCAGCCTATGTCGCCGCCGGTGCGTTTGACTACCAGACAGGTTTCGATGGA
>NZ_JBFJTH010000147.1:0-9304 GCF_041625495.1 Litorivivens sp.
CGGGCAGGTTGATTTGGGGAAGATTTTCAAGCTTGTCTAGCTCCACAAGCTTAATTTCAGGAACATCCACACCAGCAAGTTCAGCTAGCGACATAGCCGTGTATTCGTTCAAAGGAACAAGCTTGTGTCGTGTTGAGGGTGTTTTGACTATCCAATCACCCAACGCATCATCCCTGGACAGATGATAGCGCCCCTCCCTTTCCTTCATGGAAAACTTCATCTGCACGCCAGCCAATGAAAACTTGCTTTGCTGCGCAAGCTTTTCGAACTTCACTGGCTGCGCCTTTCCGAGCATCTGCAAAACCTTGTCCGGCACAGCTTCCGGGTCTAAAGGCCTGGCTTCAATAGCTCCCGGCAAATCCGAACCAAGGTACGAGAAGATATGGAACTCATTATCAATGTGAACCTTCAGGCCTTGCGCGACTAACTCACGCAAAGAGCCTTCCGGAAGCAAATTCGACAGTACAGGATGGAGCCGCTGATTCCGCTGCCATGGCTCTTCCAAGAGTTTGGCTGAAGCAGGAAATTTTGGATGAGTAATCAGGCTAAATGTTGGGCGGCCTGAATCGTTTCTAAACGTATCGGCAAAACTCAGTACATTCCGACCGCCCTTAAAGCCCGCGAGGTAGCCAACAAGTACACCGTGAATCGTAAGCTGCAATACGGCAACCTTATCCGCCGCATCCGTGCTCACTCATTTTCTCCCAACAACCCTCGCCAAGGATCATCAGCGAGAGAGGTGCCGCTTTCTTTGGCTGAATGCTCGGATCCCGATGAAGCCGCTTCATCCTCGGCAAGAAACGCAAGTACCGTACTTAACTTTTCTTGCGGTACTAACAGCAATTCACTTCTAAGCCCCTTGGCGACAAGCTCCAGAGTATCAAGGCGCGGATTCCCTTTAGACTCCAGCCTCTGATATTGCTGCCGCGACATACCTACCCGCAGCAACATATCATGCTGTTTAAGCGCCAGTGCTTTACGGCGTTTTCTGATTTGCTCAAGTAGCGAACTCATAAAGAAACTTATATATTGCCACACTCAGAAAAGAAACATATTAGTTTCCTTTTTTAAATATAGCAACACTTAAGTTTCCATAAGGAAGCGCCCGGAATGGCCTCAGAGTGAAGAAGCAGCTCTACGGCCACTGCGGCTGAGCCTACGCCGCAGCCCCAACCTAAGTCACGACACCCCGGCAAAAATGGTTTAAACCCGGCGCCATCGTTACTAATTAGTTATCGAGCTTCACCTCAGGCAGGATTCATTTGGCTGGACGCGGACTACAGCGTGTTGCGCTTAAGCTCACCACCTTTCATGATCAACGGCATCTGCTCCGGGCGCTGGAAAATGGACAGGTCTTCCAAGGGATTGCCGTCCAGCACAATCAGGTCGGCGAAGGCTCCTTCGCTGATTTCACCTACCTCACCCTTCATCTGCACAATTTCCGCATTGATGGAGGTCGCTGACCTCAGGATATCAATGGCTGGCTGCACCTCTGAACGGTACTCAAACTCATGGCTTTGCAGGGGGTGATACTGTGGTCCGAACAGATCGGTGCCCATGCCCATTTTTGCGCCTGCGCGATGCATGTTCTCAACGGATTGCAACATTTGCTGATAGAGCGGTTTAACCTTTTCCAAACTTTCCGGAAACATACCCATCGAAGGGCCAAAGTCCAGAATCTGCTTCACCACCGCCAGCGTCGGTACGGCGAAGGTTGAATCGGACTCTGCTAGCAGTTCGGCAGTGTCTTCATGAATCTCTGTCGCATGATCTATCGAACGCACGCCATTGCGCAGACTGCGTTTGGCGCCATCGTCGGTGTGACAGTGAACTACCACGTATTTACGGCGGGTATTGGCTTCGTAAACCGCGGCTTGAATTTCCTCATCCGTAAACTGCGGCATCCAGATCGGATCCGTTGGCGACGCCACACCACCGGAAATAAACATCTTGATATGATGGGCGCCTTTTCGCAGCTCATCGCGGCATGCCTTGCGAACTTCATCGACACCGTCAACGACTTGGCAAATTGTTCCCGAGTATGCACAACCGCAATTCTGCTCTTCATCCGCCGGACGCATATCGCCGTGGCCGCCCGTTTGCGACAGCGCCTTGCCACCGTAGAGAAAGCGCGGACCATTGATCAGACCGGCTTCAGTGGCCAGTCGCAAACCCACATCACCGCCGCCCAGATCTCGTACGGTGGTAAAACCCCGTTGTAGGGCGCCCTCCAGTAATTTGATGGAATGGCTAACCTTCAAAGGCGCTGGCATATGATCTAGCTCATGCATGTTGAAGGTGATGGAGTAAGCGTGAAAATGCAGATCCAGCAGGCCCGGCATCAGAAACTTGCCTTTAAGGTCAATCACATTGGCACTGTTTAGCTTGATGTCGCCTTGCTTGATCTCGCGAATGCGACCACCTTCAATAGCAATGCTCGCGCCTTCCAACAATTCTTCATTGTGGCCATCAAAGACCAGAGCGTTCTTTAAAATTTGGAGTGCCATCTTCTACCCCTGTCAGGTTAGCGATTAACCTACCGGATTACCGCATCAGCCTGCAGTCCCATCTATGCTGTCAGCAACATCGCCAATAAACGCTTTAACGTCACTCTCCTGTATATCCCAGGAACACAACAACCGAGCACCGCCTTCACCGATAAAGGTATAGAACTGCCAGCCCTTAGCGCGTAACCGCTCGCACACTGGTGGGGAAAGATCCGCGAACACCGCATTCGACTGAACCGGATAACGCACAGCAATATCGAGTTTTTTCAGCTCATCAGCCATCATACTCGCCATGCGATTGGCGTGAGCCGCGTACTTCAACCAGGTATTTTCCCGCAACATTCCCAACCAGGGGGCAGACATAAAACGCATTTTAGACGCGAGCTGCCCTGCCTGCTTGCAGCGATAGGCAAAATCCCGGGACAGTTCGCGGTCGAAAAACACCACCATATCCCCGACCGGCATACCTAATTTAGTGCCACCAAAACACAGAACATCCACCCCCGATCGCCAGCTGAGATCAGCCGGTGATGCACCCGACCCCGCGACAGCATTGGCAAAACGGGCGCCATCCATATGCACCTTCAAGTCATTCTCGCGAGCGTATTCACATAGCGATGACAACTCACCCGGACTGTAGACTGTGCCATGCTCCGTTGATTGGGTCAGGCTCAGTACCCTGGGCTTCGGAAAATGAATGTCAGATCGGGAGCTCACTAGCGACTTGACACTATCAAGCTCTAGCTTGCCATTTTTGCCATTGCCTAACAGTACCTTGGTACCGTGGGAAAAAAATTCCGGCGCACCGCACTCATCGGTTTCCACATGCGCGTATCGGTGACAAATCACACTATGATATGACTGACACAACGAAGCGATGGCCAGTGAATTGGCCGCTGTACCGTTAAACGTGAAATAGACATCGCAGTCTGTTTCAAAAATCTCGCGCACCAGATCAGATACGCGTGCAGTCCATTCGTCATTGCCGTAGGCGGGTGCATGGCCGGTATTGGCTCGCTGCAGTTCCTCCCATGCCTCAGGAGTAATACCCGAAAGGTTATCACTGGCAAACTGCCGATGAACCAAACATTTTGGAGATTGGATACTCATTTAACATGTTTCCTTTGGCCAGACTGCAGACCCAAAAAATGGCTAAAGGGGCACTATCAGGCTGCCTTATGCTTCTCTTTGGCCGCTTCAATAATTTCTTCAGCCAGGTTCTCTGCAACACTCTCGGTGCTCACACCAAGTTCATCCGAACGTTCGAAGATACGGGTTAACGTACCGGCAATCTGCTCAACATGCGCATTACTGCGTCCGGAGTTGCCGTCAACCCGCTGATAATGCACGTCGATAATGCCGCCTGCATTAATCACAAAATCCGGCGCGTAAAGTATGCCACGCTGAATCAGCCGCTCTCCCTCTGCAGGCGTCGCCAACTGATTGTTTGCCGCTCCGGCAATGATCTTCGCATCAATAACGTCCACGGTTCTGTCGTTGATCACCGCGCCCATCGCGCAGGGGGCAAAGACATCAACACTCAGCTGGAAAATCTCATCGACATTGACGATCTCAGCGCCCAATGCTTCAACCTTTTTCAGATTATCCGGATTGATATCAGCAACGAAGACCTTCGCGCCATCTTCAATCAACCGACGGGTCAGATGTCGGCCAACCGCGCCAGCGCCTTGCAGAGAAATGCGCAGGCCTTCAACACTGTCACGGCCCAAACGATACTTCACTGCCGCCAGAATTCCACAGTAGGTTCCGTAAGCGGTGTAAGGAGAAGGGTCTCCGCCGTGTTCCTGGCCATCCAATACGCCACTAACATGAGTTGTTCGCTCGCCAATCACTTTCACATCAGCCACTGTGGTACCCGAGTCTTCTGCAGCAACGTATTTGCCTGACAAACTCTCAACAAACTCACCCATCGCCAGCAACAAATCACGATTCTTCTGAACCGCTGGATTCCCGATAATCACCGACTTCCCTCCGCCCATAGGCAGACCGGCCAGCGCCGATTTATACGTCATACCGCGCGACAAACGCAGTACGTCTTCCAGCGCCTGATCGGTATTGCTGTAGGGGTACATTCTGCAGCCACCCACTGCAGGCCCGAGAGTGGTGTCATGAATCGCAATAATAGCTTGCAGACCTGTTTTAGGGTCATCGCGGAATGCGACCATTTCATGGTGGTTGAAGGAGCGCGCGTCAAAAACAGCCATGCCGAGAATCCTGATCGTCAGTTAAGTTAGAGGCGTGTCGTTAGGCAATAGAAAGCCTGATGAATCGACTAATAGTAGGGGCCTCTATCAGGCATTGCTATTTGACCTAACCACCAATATCGCAAAAATCAGGATGGCATATACCGAAAGTACATAATTGGTGAATAATGAATACCGTTATTTGCGGGTAAAAGGGATATAAGTCAAAAGGCTAACGTCGAAAGCTCACCGCATCAGGCAGGCAAGTAACGCACAGCACGCTTGCGAAGTTCGCTGAGCACAACAACCCATAACAGCGCAGGCATTAGATTAATTACATTGATCTCCGCGGTTTCAAGCAACGTCAAACCAATGGCCATAATCAACACGCCGCCTGTTGCTGACAAAAGCTTGATCAGCTCCTCCGAAAAGAACTTTCTCGCGCTACCCGCCAAGAGCGTAATACCTCCCTGAAAAACCAGCATGGGCAAGATGGAAAATAGCACACCCACGCCAAGCGCCGACGCCAGCGCTATCGAAACAATTCCGTCAATCCAGGCTTTCACTTGCAGCAGTTGGCGACTGCCCTCGATCCCTTCCTGAATCGCACCAACAACCGTCAGCGAACCCACACAAAAGATCATAAACGCGGTAACCAGTCCCTCCGTAAAGTTCGGATCACCGAGAGCCAGCGTCGATTCCAGTAGCCCACCAAAAGCATCCACGCGATCACTGAGATCTGCAGCTTGCCCCGTTAGCCCACCCAGGATTAACGCAAGAATGAGTACAACAAGGTAGGAATCAGGAACTTTCAAAGCCATATTGATTCCGAGAACCAGCACACCCAGCCCAACGGACTGAAAGAGAATATCTTTCATCTCAACTGAGAATAGCTGTCCAAGCGCAAGCCCCAGCAGACTGCCGAGGGCAACCGCCAACATATTGATAAAGGTTCCGACAGGCCAAACGATCCTGAATCCTGAAGACACGATTGACCCCTACTAATCTCGGAGAAAGTCTGCGATTTCAAAGGCCAGTTCCAGCACCTGGTCGGCGTTCAAGCGCGGATCACATTGCGTCTGATAGCACTTGGCCAGATCAGCATCTGAAATCTGATAAGCACCGCCGGTACACTCGGTGACATGCTGCCCGGTCATCTCCAGATGGATACCGCCGGGATGCACCGATTCACTCTCAAGAATGCCAAAGAACTGCTTTATTTCTGACAGGATTCGATCAAACGAACGCGTCTTGAAACCACTGGAGGCTTTCACCGTATTTCCGTGCATGGGATCGCAGGACCACACCACCTGCCGACCTTCGCGTTTCAGGGCCGCCGCGAGGGCCGGCAAGGTTTTCGAAATTCCATCACTTCCCATACGGCTAATCAGCGTAAGTCGGCCAGGCTCATTCTTCGGGTTCAGCACATCTACCAAACCAAGTAATTCATCGACCTGCATGGATGGCCCCACTTTCACCCCTACAGGGTTTTCTATACCCCGAAAGAATTCCACGTGAGCACCATCGAGCTGCCGGGTTCGCTCTCCAATCCAAACCATATGGGCCGATGAGTCATACCATCCTCCAGTTGCCGGATTTTGGCGCGTTAACGCCTCTTCATAGGGCAACAACAGTGCTTCGTGTGACGTAAAGAACTCGGTCTGACCCAGCGCAGGATGACTTTGACTGTTGATTCCGCAGACTTCCATAAACGACAGCGCATCCTGGATAGTGCGCGCCATCTGCTCGTAGCGCTCACGCAGCGGGTTGTTTTCCAGAAAGCTCAAATTCCATTGATGCACCTGGTGAAGATCAGCCTGCCCACCGCCGATAAATGCCCGCAGCAGGTTGAGTGTGTTAGCCGACTGGTTATAAGCCATTATCATACGATCCGGGTCAGGCTCGCGGCTGCGCTCATCGAAGGCTGGAGCGTTGATATTGTCTCCACGATAGCTGGGCAAACTTTTATCATCCCGCTCCTCCATATCTGACGAGCGCGGCTTGCCAAACTGCCCGGCGATACGGCCAACCTTTAACACTGGACGACGTCCCGCATACGTCAGCACAATCGCCATCTGCAGCAAGACATTGAACGTGCTGCGTACAGAGTCGATCGAAAAGTCCGAAAAGCTTTCAGCGCAATCCCCCCCCTGTAGAAGAAATGCCTCTCCCTGAGCCACGCGGGCTAGCCGATCTCGCAGTGAAGCAACTTCATTGGGTAATACCAAGGGCGGCATTGACGTCAATTGCGACTCAACTCGCTGCAGTGCATCGAGGTCACGGTATCCTGGCTGCTGCAAGGCAAGCTTTTGCCGCCAGCTGGCGCGTTCCCATTCACCGTCCAATCGTTTGTTTTCTGTTTTCATTAATCCAAAATTCTCTATCACACTTTCACAAAGGCACGGCCTTGGCGTGATACCGCAACAGCCGAAGCGACAAAAGACTAACCTTCAATAGATAATCCGCCACCATCGTGGCGAAAAGGTAATTTACATGCCAATCCAGTGCCACCACCCCGGCACCAAGGGCAAGGCGCAAACCTATACCCGCCAATGTCGATATCAGCGGAAAGCGAGTGTCCCCCATTCCGCGCAACACCCCACTAATCGAGCTTTCGACAGCAATCAGAGGCAGCAAAGCCGCGAGGATTTGTACAAAAGGGGTCGCGTATGCCGCGACCACCGGATCATCCACCATCATAGCTGACAAGGACGACGCGAATATGCCCGCGGGCAATCCGAGCAATGCGAGCGCCGCGACACTGAGCACCACACTTCTCCAGGCCACCGTACGCACCAGATCTGGTCGACCGGTGCCTAGGCACTGCCCGGCGATACTCGATCCGGCGAGACTGAAGCCGAAACCGACCACAAATATGACTGCGAGCAAGGAAATTGCCAACCCAAATGCGGCAAAGGCCTCTGTGCCGTAGTGTGCCACATAGGCTAAAAAGACAATCATACTGCCATGGATAATGACCTGCTCAAGGGTCGCAGGAATTGCGATTTGCAGAAGATGCCTGCCTTGCCGAAGGCTGGGTGTTGGGCGAGGCCCACTAATAAAGCGGTATCGATTGCGCCACCAGCGCATCCCGAATAGTGAGAAAGCCAACAGCGGCGCTATACCGCCGCCCAGCGCAACCCCTACTACTCCCCAGGCCGGGAAACCGAAAAGGCCCCGCGCTAGCACCAGGCTCAGGACAATATTGAGTACACAACTGATGACCGAAAAACGCATTGGGGTGCGGGCATCCCCCGTGGCCCGAAACGCGGAGCTGAGGAGGACCACTACAGCGTAAATCGGGTTAAAGGCCAGCATTACCCAGAGGAACAAAGTCAGACTATCTGCCGCTTCGCCCTCAAGCCCGAATAAGCTTGCAATTGGCCGCGCAAAAACCACCCCAAGCAGCAAGGTCACCAGCGAGATTGCCACTCCGAGATAGAGCGATTGCCAAGTCCAGCGCGCCGCCTGCATAGGCCCACTGCGCCCCCAGGAGCGGGCCACCAGTGCCGTTGTCGCGACGGAAATCCCCAGCAACAGGGCCTGCACCAAGACAAAGATGCGATGGCCGGAAGTGACTGCAGCAATACTTGCCGCCCCGTCATCCGATACTATTTTGACGTAGGCAAGACCTACACTGGAGAACAGAATATTGGTAATGATCGCCGGCCAGGCGAGTTCCCAAATCTGCCGATAAGAAACGGACGTTGGGCGTTTTGGCACGATACCAGGCACTGCGCCTCCACCCCCTCGGTTAAGCTCTTCGAATTAATTCATCATTATACACCTGCAGGAACGGCTATTAACAGCCGTTATACCGCCTCAACGGCAGCGCGGATTGGATCACCCTCAGTCAACGTCATCAACGACGCATTTCCGCCCGCAGCAGTGGTATTGATCGTGACGGTTTTTTCGAGCACAAAGCGCTGCAGATAGAACCGCCCCGGTTCTTCGCAAATGAAACACGCCAAAGCCCCTTGCCGTTGCGCCAGCGTTCGCGCAATGGTTGAATTCAATGGATGCGAGGGCAAGGTCAGCACACCTTGCACCTTCGCATCGAGCAACACCGCGCTCAACTGCTCTTCCTTCACTTCAGGCTTCAGACTACATGCCTTCAGGGCAGACTCCGGCAGAGTCTTCTGCAAATGTTCGACTAGCGCTGCCGGCGCATGCACATCCAGGCGATTGCCGGCGACCATGGCTGTCGAAATCGCTGCGCATGCCTGCTCAGCGCAATCCTGTTCGTCGAACAACGCCACCAATCGGCCTCGCGGCTCTAGATGCAAGGTATTGGATTCGCCTGTTGGCCCGGGCAGCGCGATGGCCGCCAACTGTTCTCTACCCGTCGCCAGAAATTCTGCCCAATCAAGATCAGTGCTCGCGTTACAACGAACCAGACGCTTCAAATAATGGGGGCCACCTGCTTTGGGTCCGGTGCCTGACAACCCGCGACCACCGAAGGGTTGCACGCCTACGACCGCTCCAATCATGTCGCGGTTAACGTAAACATTACCGACCTGAGCACGCCGCGCGATACGATCAGCGGCGCCCTGAATGCGACTATGCACCCCTAGCGTAAGACCAAAGCCACAG
>NZ_JBFJTH010000148.1:0-9291 GCF_041625495.1 Litorivivens sp.
ATCGAGTGAAATCAGGGGTTTCATACGGCCGCCTGGCAGTTTGGGCAGGAACCTACGATCTCAACACTGCTGTGGTGAATCGTGAATCCGCGGGCGGCGGCGCAGCTGGTTAGCGCCTGGCTCACCGGCTCTGCAGCCATTTCTACCGTGGTCTGGCAGTGCCGGCAAATCAGAAATTGGCTGTCGTGAGGTTCGCCCGGCAAATCGCAGCCGATATAGGCGTTCAGGGAGGATAAGCGGTGTACTAGGCCATGTTCCTGCAGAAAATCCAGAGCGCGATATACCGTTGGCGGTGCCGGGTGGCCCTGCCCTTCTGCGGCGAGCTGCTCGAGAATTGCATAGGCACCAAGCGGTTTATGGCTCTGCCACACTTTCATGAGCACCTGCTCTCGCAGGCTGGTCAGGCGCGCGCCGCTGGCTTTGCATATTTGCCGGGCTGCTTGTAAAGCATCCTTGATGCAGCGTCGGTGGTCGTGTTTCTCGTAGGCTGTTGGTGCGCCCATGGCGTATCCCATTGAAGATTTACAATGTTATAATATTGCATTTTCCGCAGAGGTTCACGTTTTGACTCGATACAGGTTGGTGATTGCAGTGCTGGTGCTGCTGACTGCTCCGGGGGCAGTGTTGGCCAGTACCCTCACCGTGCTGAGCAGCGTAAAGCCCATACAGATGCTGGTGTCCGCGGTGGGCGGTGACAATGTGGATAGTCAGTTGCTGCTGCCGCCCGCGTTTTCGCCGCATGATGCGCGGTTGAAGCCGTCTCAGTGGCAGGCGTTGGAGAAGGCGAATCTTATCGTTTGGGTGGGACCGGAGTTGGAGCGTTTTCTGGCGTCGGCCATGCGCGATCGCGAGAATGTGCTGCCCCTTGGGGTGTTGGCGGGCGAGGCGATCAAAACAGATCCGCATATCTGGCTGAGTGTGGATCAGGTGGTGGACATGACCACAACCATTGCCAAAGCGCTGGCGAGAAAGAGTCCGCGCCATGAGGCGGGATTTTTGGCGCGGGCGGCGCGGCTGATTTCCTTATTGCGGCAGGAAGATCTGTTGCTGCGACAGCAGTTTACGCGCAGCTACCCTCCATATCTGCTGCCGCATCGAGGTTATACCCATTTTGAGCAGCAGTACGGTCTGGCGCCGGCGGCGATTGTCAGCCCCGGTGGCGACCATTTGCCTGGTGCGGCCCATATCGTGGCGCTTCGGTCGCGCTTGCTGGCGGGGGAGTTTCGCTGTGTGTTCAGAGAGCCCCAGCACGACGGTAAGTTGATGCAGCGTTTGCTGGACGGGGTTGAAGTGCAGCAGATTACGCTGGACCCCATGGGTGCTGGGATTGAGGGCGGTAGTGATGCCTTTGTCCGGTACTACCTCTCCCTGGCAGAAGCCTTTTTGGCTTGCAGGGAGTAAAAAAATAAAGGCGGCCATGCGTGGCACGACCGCAGTCAGTTTTGGCCTTACTTGCTTGTCATCAGCTCTGCTATGCGTGCGTCCAGCTCGGCACCCAGAGAGGCGGAAACCTCGTCCAGTGTGCGATGCATGACCTGCAGGCTCTTGTCAGAAGAGATGGTCTCTTCCTGAGCGGTGCTGGTCGTGACGTCAGTAGAGTTGTAGGCCAGTACCAGCGACTCGTCGATACGAACTTGCGGATCGGCGGCAGTCGCCAGCGTGCTGGCAATCGTCAAAGTGATTGCACTTGCAAGTCTTTTCATCGCTTGGTTCCTCCTTACATGGGCTCCGTGCCCGTTATCAAATGCCTTGTTACATTTGATGTTACGTAAGGTAACACATCGCGGATCAATCTTCCCCATTAAATTGGTGTAATTTTGCTCATCCCCGGTGCTAATTTGCATAAAGTGTTACCAGTGGTGCGACGAAGGTAACACTTTTGTAATAAATCTCTCACGTCGCCGCCATCTTGGGGCGAAATTTGACGCCGTGCTACACTTCCGCGCTCAGCGAATAACAGGCTCCGACTTCCCATGACCACCCTTGATCCCGCCCTGGTGCTGGTAGATGGTTCTTCCTACCTCTACCGTGCTTTTCACGCCCTGCCCATGCTCACCACCTCAACCGGCCGTAATTCCGGTGCTGCTAAAGGGGTGATCAATATGATCCGGCGGCTGAAAAAGGATTACCCCAACGCCACCATCGCCGTGGTATTTGACGCGAAAGGCAAAACCTTCCGCGATGACATTTATCCGCAATACAAGGCTAATCGCCCGCCCATGCCGGAAGAGCTGCGCGAGCAGATTGAGCCCATTCACGCCATTATCCGGGCCATGGGCTTGCCGCTGCTGGCAATCGAGGGTGTCGAGGCTGACGATGTCATAGGTACCCTCGCCGCCCAGGCCGCCAAGGCTGGTCGCTCGGTGCTGGTGTCAACGGGTGATAAAGACATGGCGCAATTGGTGAATGACCATGTGACGCTGGTGAATACAATGACCGACACGGTAATGGATCCGGCAGGCGTGGAAGAAAAGTTCGGCCTGCCGCCGGCGTTGATTATTGATTATCTGGCCCTGATGGGTGACAAAGTCGACAACATTCCCGGCGTACCCGGCGTGGGCGAAAAGACTGCCCTCGCCCTCCTGCAAAACCTCGGCAGCCTGAAAGATATCTACCAGAAGCTTGAACAGATTCCGGAGCTGCCCATTCGCGGCGCGAAAAAGCTCCCGGAAAAGCTCCAAAATGAGCGCGAAAAAGCCGAACTTTCCTATGAGCTTGCAACGATCAAGCTCGATGTGGAGCTGCCGCTGGCCTTTGACGAGATTCAGCAGGGAGAGCAGAACGCCGACGAGTTGCTGCATTGGTACCGGGAGCTGGAATTCAATACCTGGATTGATGAGGTGTTGGCGGGTGGTGAAACCAAGCCTGTGGAAGAGATCAAAGTCGACTACGAGATTGTGCTGGACAAAGGGGCGCTGAATGCGTGGCTGGCCCAGCTGGATGCCGCTCCCCTGTTTGCATTTGATACCGAAACCACAAGCCTCGACTATATGGAGGCGCGGGTGGTGGGTGTGTCCTTTGCGGTAGAGGCTGGCAAGGCCGCCTATGTGCCTTTCGGCCACGATTACCTCGGGGCGCCAGACCAGCTCGGCGAAGACGAGGTGCTAAGTGCGCTCAAGCCACTGCTGGAAAATCCGGATAAACCCAAAGTTGGCCAGAATCTGAAATACGACGCCAATGTGCTGGTTAATCACGGCATTGTGCTGCGCGGTATCGCGGAGGACACCATGCTGCAGTCCTATATTCTGGACGCAGCCGGCAACCGTCATGATATGGACTCGTTGGCGCTGAAATATCTGGGCCACTCCACGGTTCACTATGAAGACATTGCCGGCAAGGGTGCCAAGCAGCTGACCTTTAATCAGATTAAAGTTGAAGAGGCGGGCCACTACGCCGCCGAAGATGCCGATATCACCCTGAAACTGCACCAGACACTGCGACCGCAGATAGCGGCCGAAAAGGAGCTGGATGACGTTTATCGCGCCATTGAAATGCCGCTGGTGCCCGTGCTGTCCCGGATGGAGCGCTTTGGCGCCAAGGTGGATCGGGCGTTGCTGGACAAGCAGAGCCAGGAGTTGGCGGAAAAAATCGACGCCATCCAGAAGGCCGCTCACGAGGAGGCTGGCGGACCATTTAACCTCTCGTCACCCAAGCAGCTCGGCGAAATTCTGTTCGACAAGCTGGCGCTGCCGGTAGTGAAAAAAACGCCGAAAGGTGCGCCGTCAACGGCTGAAGAGGTGCTGGTGGAGCTGGCCCATGAGTACAGGCTGCCGCAGCTGATTCTGGATTACCGCGGTATGGCCAAGCTCAAGTCTACCTATACCGACAAGCTACCCCAGATGATCAGCCCCAAAACCGGGCGTATTCACACGTCCTACCATCAGGCTGTGGCGGCCACGGGTCGGCTGTCGTCTACGGACCCGAATTTGCAGAATATTCCCATCAGAACGCCTGAGGGGCGGCGTATTCGCCAGGCCTTTGTGGCGGAGCGCGGCTATAAGCTGGTGGCGGCGGACTACTCGCAAATCGAGCTGCGCATCATGGCCCATCTGTCGAATGATCAGGGGTTGATCAAAGCCTTTGCTGAGGGCGCGGATATTCACCGCGCGACGGCAGCTGAAGTCTTCGGCTCTACGCTGGAGGAGGTCACTGACGAGCAGCGGCGCAATGCCAAGGCGATCAACTTTGGCCTTATCTATGGTATGTCGGCCTTTGGGCTCGCCCGACAGCTCCATATCGAGCGCGGCGAGGCTCAGGATTACATCAATCGTTATTTTGACCGCTATCCCGGCGTGGCGCAGTTTATGGAAGACATCAAGGTCAACGCCAAAGAGAAGGGTTACGTGGAAACCCTATTTGGTCGCCGCCTGTATCTGCCGGATATAAAGGCCAGCAATGGCATGCGCCGTCAGGCTGCCGAGCGCATAGCGATCAATGCGCCGATGCAGGGCACGGCTGCCGACATTATTAAACGGGCGATGATCGAGGTTGATGCGTGGTTGCAAAGCAGCGATGTGGATGCGGCCATGATCATGCAGGTTCACGACGAACTGATACTGGAAGTGGCGGAAAATCAGGTGGATAGCGTGTCGCAACAGCTTGAGAAACTGATGGAGGGCGCCGCGCAACTGGCGGTGCCGCTGGAAGTGGGGCTGGGTGTCGGCAATAACTGGGATGAGGCCCACTAAGCCCCTGTTATTGTTGGTGTTCCGGGAATATTACCAATTCCCGGGAAACGGGAACTTATCAGCTGGGAAACCTTCTAAGCTAATACAGCAGCATAGCTGTTGGCCGACTTTCTCCATGAGTCGGTTTTTCCCCAGAGAAGCTGATTGCCCGGTGCTCCCCCATGCACCGGGCCTTTTTTGTTGGCTCTCATTGGTGCGAAAAGGGGCGCTGCCGGTTTTCAGGGCGCTTCTCCCTCCTCGCTCTCCTCGTCTTCGTCCGTCGCCGCTAGCCACAGATCCAGCTGTTCCTTTAGGTCCTCAAGCCCAGTGCCCTTCAGGGCTGAAAACAGTTGCGCCTGTACCAGAGCGCCGTAGGGTTGTAAGTGCTTCCTTACTTTTAGCAGTGTGTTCTTGGCCTGGCCGTTACTGAACTTGTCCGCCTTGGTTAGCAAAATACGCACCGGCATTTCACTTTGGGCTGCCCACTCGATCATGGTCAGGTCAAAGGTCTGTAGCGGGTGGCGAATATCCATCATCAGCACCATGCCCCGCAGGCAGCGGCGTTCCGAGAGATATTGTTCCAGATGGCGCTCCCATTTCTTTTTCACTTCGGGGGGCACCTTGGCGAATCCGTAGCCGGGCAGATCGACCAGTCGCTGGGTGTCGCTCAGGCTAAAAAAGTTGATCAGCTGCGTGCGGCCGGGGGTTTTCGAGGTTCGGCACAGCTTCTTGTTTTCCGTCAGTCGGTTGATGGCGCTCGATTTGCCGGCGTTTGAGCGACCGGCAAAAGCCACTTCGGCGCCGATATCGTCCGGGCACTCCCGCAGGCTGGGGGCGCTTTGCTGAAAGCGGGCGCGGCGATAAATGATGGCCGGAATGTCATCCATGGTGGGTCTCTCAGGTGGAATGAGGTGTTCAAAGGGGTTATAGTGCTGCCCCCGTAGGGTTGGCCTCCCCCCGGTGGCATTGTGTATAATGCCGCAGTTTTTTTTCTCGGTCATCCTGCTGGACGTTTTCCGTTGCGATGTCTGTTGTAATTCGTGAGAGCTGATATGAAGAAATCCCTCGCTGCACTGTTGTTTTCTGCCGTTCTGGTCGGCACTGCCCAGGCGGATGCGCTGGAAGATCGCTATAACCGTACCTGTGCTATCTGTCACGCTGCCGGTGCTGCGGGTGCGCCACGCACGGGTGACGCCGATACTTGGAACAAGCGCATTGAAGAGAAAGGCATGGACACGCTGATCGAAAACGCCAAAAACGGGATCAAGGCAATGCCGCCGAAAGGCATGTGTTTTGATTGCTCCGACGAGGATTTCAAAGCGTTGATCGAGCTGATGGCTAAGCCGAAGTCGTAAATCCCACGCCCGAATTTAGACAAGATACTGAGTAGACACCATGAAAAAATCACTGTTGGTCATTCTGTCCTCGCTGTTGTTCGCCCTCCCCGCTGTTGCGGGTGACGCAAAAGCGGGCAAAGCAAAATCTCAATCTTGCGCCGCCTGTCACGGTGCTGACGGCAACAGCGCTGCGCCCACTTTCCCCAAGCTGGCGGGTCAGAATGAAAAATATCTGATCAAGCAAATGAATGACATCAAATCTGGCGTGCGCCCGGTGCCTACAATGGCAGGTCAGCTCGACAACATGAGTGCGCAGGATATCGCTGATATCGCTGCCTACTTTGCCAGCCAGAATGGCAGCGTTGGCCAGGCCAATGCCGATCTGGCCAAAAAAGGTGAGGCGATCTACCGTGGCGGCATTATCGAGCGCAACATTCCAGCCTGTACCGGTTGTCACTCACCGGCCGGTGAAGGCAATGCTGCAGCTGGTTTTCCAATGCTGTCGGGCCAGCACGCGGCCTACACCGAGGCCCAGCTTAAATCTTTCCGTGCCGCTGCCGATGGAGATTCCAGCGGTCGCATGAACGACGGTGAAGAAACCAAAACCATGCGCACGATCGCGTTCCAGTTGAGCGATAACGAAATCAAAGCGTTGGCTGCCTATATTCAGGGGTTGTACTGATACCGGTATTGGTCCTGACAGGCAGGTGGAAAAAGAGGCGGCTTCGGTCGCCTTTTTTATTTAGAATGTGTTGTTACGTGCCTGCAGGCGGGCTTAAAAAACCAAGTTTGCGGGAACTGATGCCTGTAATCCTGATCAGATGAACAATGTTTTAGCCTGGAGAGAATAATGCTCATACGCCGATGGCTGATCGCCAGCCTGTTAACTCTGCTGTCGATAGCCGCCTGTGCCGAGGACGCCACTACAAGCTTCGAAGAAGGTAAACATTACGTGCGACTGGATACGCCAGTGCGCACCGTTGACCCGAACAAAATCGAAGTTACCGAAGTGTTCTGGTACGGCTGTTCCCACTGCTTTCATTTCGAGCCCATGGTTCACGCCTGGTCTAAAAAACTGCCCAAGGATGTCGAGTTTGTACAGTCTCCCGCGATGTGGAACCGGGTGATGGAAATTCACGCCCGCGCGTTCTATACGGCAAAAGCGCTGGGCGTTTTGGACAAGGTCCACCAGCCCATCTTTGAGGCTATCAACGTTGAGCGCAATATGCTGACAACGCCCGATGCCATCGCAACGCTGTTTGCCAAATATGGTGTGGAAGAAAGCACGTTCCACAAGGCCTTCAAATCCTTTGCGGTAAACAGTCAGGTGCAGCAGGCTGATGCCCGCGCGCGTGGCTACCAGATCCAGGGCACCCCGGAAATGATCGTTAACGGCAAATTCCGGGTCAGCACCCGTACCGCTGGCAGTCAGCGCGGTATGCTGGAAGTGGTTGACTATCTGGTGCAACAAGAGCGCAACAGCGCGCAGTAGGTTAGCTTTTGACAGCTTCAAACGTGAGCAGCGCGCCGGACTGGATGGCCGACGCGCTGCGCCACAGAGCGCAATCACGCCGGGTTACCGTCGATGGCTGCGCAATCCACTATCTGTGCTGGAATCCCGAGGCAACCGACAAACCTGCATTATTGCTCGTGCACGGTTTCTGCGCCCACGCGCACTGGTGGGATATGACAGCCCCTGCCCTTCTCGACAGTTATCGGGTGGTGGCGATGGATTTCAGTGGTATGGGCGACAGTGGCTATCGGGACAGTTATGCCTATGAAACATATTGCCGGGAAGTGGCTGCGGTCATCGACGCCGAGGCCATGGCGCCGGTCAATTTGGTTGGGCATAGCTTCGGCGGGTTGGTAAGTATTCAGACCACAGCGCGTTACCCCGATAAAATTCAGACCCTGACGATAATCGACTCGCGAATCAGCCTGCCTCGAAACGCTGGTGAAACGCCATCGCGCGGCGCCACCGAATTGCGGCCAAAGCGGGTCTACCCTACCCTCGAGCAGGCTATCGCACGATTTCGCCTGATACCGCAGGAAAACAGCACCTTGCCCGCCGTGTTTGAGCATGTTGCGCGCGGTTCGTTGCGTGAAGAAGCTGGGGGCTGGGTGTGGAAATTTGACGACCGAATCACACTTACCCTGGAGCCGGTAGAGGTGCCTGAGGCCGATTTACTGCCCGCTATCGTCTGCCCCACAGCGTTTATATACGGCGAGCACAGTATCGTTGCGCCACGAGAAATGGCTGAAAGAACTGTAGGTTACATGGGTAATGGGCGGCCACCGATCAAGGTTGCTGATGCTCATCATCACGTGCTACTGGATCAGCCACTGGTACTGCGTGAACTTCTCAAAAATCTCTTGGCGGAGTTGCGCGCCGAAACCTGAGGGTTATGATGGAGTATTGAATGTTTGCAGTGCTCCGTCATGAATTTTATACATCGCCAACTCCCCTTCCTTTGTGTTGCTCTTTTTCTGGCGGCTTGTGATGGCTCCAGCTCTTCATCAGGCGGTACGCCGTCGGGTGCGTCGGCAACAACAGCGCCTGATCCGGCGCTCGCGGCCTGTCTACGTGACAATCCGGCGCTGGTGCCGGCCAGTTTTGCGGCGCAGACCGCTCCCGAAGGTTATGTTGCCGACAGCAGCGGTGACTACGAGCTTAACCTGAATGCATTGAATATCAGCGTCGCCGATCAGAGCGGTGATTGCGCTGGCAACACGGCGTTTCGCTTTGGTAGTGGTATCGCGGATATTACCGGGGTGGTTGCTAACACTGGCGGTATGGGGTGGGAAGACCCGGCTCAGGTGCTCAGTGGCGTGCATACTCGTCAGTATGCACGGGCATTTGCCATAGCAAGCCCCTGTAACGGCAAACGTATCCTTTTCGTGTCTACAGATACCGGCATGATATTCGGATCTGTGCGCCAGGGCGTGCTGGCAGCGATCGCTGCCGATGCGCAGCTTGCCACGCGCTACGGTCCGGATAACCTGATGCTCTCGGCGACTCACACTCACTCCGGGCCCGCTGGCTATTCTCATCATGAAGCCTTTAATCTATTTCACTTCGGCTTCGATGAAGACAACCTGAATGTCATCGTCAGGGGTATCGTTGAATCAATCCGTAAGGCTGATGCCAACTTGCAGGCCAATACCGCTACCGCGCCCATAACCCTGGGTATTGGCGAGCTTCTCAATACCAACATTAACCGTTCGCTGCCCGCCTTTGAGCGTAACAGCGAGGCTGAGCGGCGCGAGTTTCTCGATGGCCGAGGCGA
>NZ_JBFJTH010000149.1:0-9204 GCF_041625495.1 Litorivivens sp.
AGGCTTGGCGAATTACTGCCCTTTTTGCCGCCCCAGGCTATGTGCACTCGCGGCGCGATCCAGCCGCCTTTTGGCGATACTGTCCAGTCGGGCACCCATTTCCTCCAGGTCTCGGCGAAACTGCCAGACTGCGGCCGCCAGAGCCAATGTCGCCAGCAGAATAAAACCTGTGCTAGCCCACACGAACAATTCGGGCATCCACTTCAATGCCGTTTTCCTCTAGCCCTGCTTTTAACTGATCGCGCGTCTGGTTCAACACGATGCGGCGCATCAAGCCGGGCGACAAGGTACTGACTTTGCCGCCAACCCAGGAGCGCTGCGCAACCACCGTTAATGGGTTGAGAATTTCCAGCGTTATCAGCGTGCGTGGCCCCTGCTCACCGAGTTCCGCTGGGAGATCGTGCGCTGAGAGTAGCTCAGACGCACTGCTGCGCAGTCTCGCTAGCTCTGAGTAAAGACGCCAGACTATTAAGGCCAACACAACCAAAAGCATGACATTGATAAAAAGCGCAATATAAAGCCAATTCATACAAACGTTCGATCCTGATGTTCAGGGGCGCCATTATGCCGCAAGCCGTGGTACAAGCGCCTGACTTAATTGGACAAAATGTGCACCGTTAGCGAATTCGTGGCAACGCGTTGCAACCGACAGGCGCCCCGCCGCAAACACCAATAGTTGACCGCAAGTCGCCGGAATAGCGGGATTTTTCCATAACGGTTTTCCTGCTTTTGGCGTATAGTAATTACATAGACAGAGGTTCAGGAGTTCGCAACATGACCCAATTACTGGTGAAAGATGTGATGATCGATAACCCGCCTTCGGTAAAGTGCGGCGAGTCGTTGGATGCTGCGGTTGAAAAGCTGATTCAGCACAGGCTGCTTGGCTTACCCGTGATTGACGAAAAAAAACAAGTTGTTGGTTTTCTGTCTGAGCAGGACTGCATCCACACCATGCTGATCAGCAGCTATCACTGCGAGGAGTCGCGCTCAGTAGACGACATCATGAGCCACCAAGTACTCACTGTAGGCCCCAACGAAAGCATCATTGATATTGCCCAGCGCATGGGAAAGGAAAAGCCTAAATCCTACCCAGTGGTTGCTGAGGGCAAGTTGATTGGCCTGTTAACGCGCGCCAATATTCTTCATGCGCTGTGGGAAAACCACGCTGAGTGCAGTATCTGAGGTAATCAGACGTTACCTTAGTGCAGCGACGCCATCGCCAGCCGGACGCGCTGCCTGCGCTCGCTTGCAAGGCAAGCCCCCACCAGCTCAACACTTCTGACGGGAACTGGTGGCGTTAAAGCCACCAACCAGCTTTAACGCTTCACGCGTTTTCGGCCACCAACTGAACTTCCAGTTCACCAGCTTCTCCTGAATACAGGCTCACAACAATTGGCTGGCAGCAGACAGAGCAGTCTTCCACATAACTGTCGCCCACCTGCATGCAATCCAGCAAGAGACTGATCTGTTGCCCGCAGTACGGGCACATAGCTGATCGTTCTTGCAGCGCTTCCATTGCTCACTCCAAGTCAGGGTCTGAGTCGACGATAGTCTTCATAGTGATGAATCGCAACGCCGCGGTATGCGGAATATTGCCCACGCAACCGAGCATTCACGCTTCGCAACACACTCTGCATGAAGCCGTCACCTTCTTGGCAGAATGTGATACTTGCAGGCTCGATACACATGGTTTCCACCCCGACAACCATGGATTTCCCCGTAGCGTTTGCATAGCGCAGCTCAGTATCTGCATCTGCCAAAATTCGGGCTTCGGTATCGCGATAGTCCATTAATGCGACGCCGTCTGTCGCATCTATAATCCATTCATGCAGGGGACGCGACTGTCCATAGCGGGGCACCATGTGGATGTCATACCAGACCGGCATATCGACAACCAGCGGCATAGAAACCGCCGCCAATCGACGGTCTGCTTCCTGGTAGAGGTCAATCAGTTGATTTGCCACACTGTTGCGGTCACCCTGCCACTGATGAATCAGGTGCGCTTCAATATCGAAGTGTACGGCATTTGGTCTCGCATCCGGGTAGCGACGGGTGAACTCAACAGCTTGATCAACCAGTGTAAGCACCTCGTGATGATTGTAGTACAGCGCCCATTCTGGTTTACCAAACACTAACTCCACCGCTATACCGCGTGCCTTTGCCATGCGAATAAATTCAGCCAGAGCTCCCTGATTGTGCAGCACCGGGGTACGCGCGTCGACATACAGTGCATTGAGCTCTCGATTGGCGGCAAAGGTAAACAACTCTTGGCGACGCTGGCTGTTGAGCACCGTGTCCGCCTTCCACACCCAAAGCCCGCGAGTGGCCGCTGCATTCGGTGCGGACGGTGCCGCACGCGCCGCCTCAGGCGGAGCCGCCGGTGACTCGTAACGCACATCCGACAGATAAATTCGATCAGTGCCATGGTTTGCGGTAAAGAACGGCACACCATTAGTCTGCGCAATACCCACATACACCGTGGTCACGTTGCTCACATCAAACCCGAGTGAGGCGCGATACCAGCCGCCCCCCTGCGCACTGAAACCCACTTCATGGCCTGGAGCTCGCGCACCGACGCCCCCAGTCACTAGATCAAAGTAAGTTCGACGAATTTCCCCACTACGCAACCGCGTAGCTAAGTAAACCCAACGCGCACCGGTATCTTTCATATACGCAGAAAATATGCGGTAACCACTGCCCTGCTGGGAAGCACTAAGGTCGTGTATGGCATCATGGGCGCCGCTGCCATAGGCACGCACTGAATAATAAGTCTTATTGGTTGGACCGGCGGGGCCGGCGCCCACCATCTCCACACGATTTTGACGTAGCTCAGTGAGCTGTTCTGCTTGAACATGGAATACAGTCAGAAGAATTAAGGCTAATAAAAAAGAGGTTCGAAAAAGGGCTTTAAACATTAAAGGGATCATCCACCGTAAATAATTACTGCCTGGCAAGTGACCGTCGTTCCAACAAATGACAGCTCGATACAACGCCTGCGCGCTGTATCGGGTTCAGGTTTTCACACGGGGAAAAGCTGGTTTGTTGAGTTATCGTTGTAAACGGTGTTTACAGGTTGTTATCGAAGGTCGCCGCCACTATCAGCGTCGATACTAGGTTCAGGTGAAATCGTTAGAAAGCGAAGAACGCTGCTAAAAAACCGGTTTGTGCGCTGCTTCATTGTTAACACGCATACTTAACCGCGAGTGACGTGCACACGCGACACACACTGTTGCCGCCCTGCAACGCCTTTTACATCGCTCCAAAATGCTATAAGGCGAAGCGAACACCGGCTTCCAAACTCACGAAATCAGCAACCGTAGAAGCCTGATGCCGATGCAGATTGGTATAGACAGTCAGCCTCTCTTGCAGCAAGAAATCTACGCCAATACTGCCAAGATACTCACTGCGCTGTTGGATATCAGATTTCCCGTATTGGGTTTTCACTAACCATTGCCCCATATCAAGCGCAACGCTGGCAATCTTAGCCAGCGCCGACGATTGAGCCGGACGCGATTCTCGCTCAACTGCAGCACCGAGTCGCACAACACCGGCAGTCCAGTGTGCTGCAATGCGCTGTCGCGACAAATCGTTGGCTTCAATGTGTCGCTCTGCAGCTACGGCGATACCTGCACCGTCGCGCTCTAGCCACAGCGCTGCCGAATAACCATCACGACGTTCCTCTCCTGCTGCGGTATCGCCGTTCTCAGAGGCCACCAGCGCCACCTCTGCACGTATCAGTGAAGACACAGGTGTTTGGTAGTACAACGTGTCACTGGTGCGAATATCACCATTCCAGAGTTCAGACGGATCACCTAAGGTATCCGAGAAAAGATCTACCGCGTTTGCCAAATGACGCAGTGGCGTTTCCATGACACCGGCCCTCAGCGTCCCCAAATGAGATTGCACCCCCAGAAAACTGTCGTTGCGCACAAAGGTGTCATTGCTGTCGCCATCCAGATCTACCTCATATTCCAACTGATAGATAACCGACACGTCCTCAGAGTGTTTGAAATCACCCGCTACACCGATATACGAGCCGCGACTGTCCACATGCCACCCGCCATCACCTCCCGTTTTGCTATAGCGCGCCCCCACATCAAACTGCCCGTAAAACCGCGCACTAGGCAGCTCATTGGCAACCGTTGACGGGCTGCCCAACAACAATACTCCACCCCACAAAAATGGGCGCAGCCATAGCGTGAAATGCACAAGATTCAAAACTGACAACTTAAACATTAAACCCGTTTTCCTATCATTGTTATGCGGGAATGGCTATGACAGAAACCTGTTGAGGCGCTACGTCGACTACGCACACGCGCGTACCCGCCACCTGACGCGAAGGCCGCCCACTTCAGAATTTTTCAAACTTGGTAGAGAAAACAATAAACGATCGCGTGGCCTGTACACCACTAACAGACCCAATACCGTCAATCAGGCAATCCATCTCTTCGTTGCTATCGGTTTCCAGTATGCCTATTAAATCGTATTCACCGCTAACCGCATATAGGCTCTGGAAACCGGGCATCGCCTCCAGCTCACCCACAATCGCACTGTAGCGACTTGGCTCGATGGTGATCATTATATGGGCGCGAATGCGTCGTCCTTTGAATTCCCGATTAAGGGTGAGACTGTAGCCTTCAATGATGCCTTTTTGCTCTAGCCGCTTCAGACGGTCTTTCAGCGTGGAGCGGGAAACGCCAAGTTGTCGCGACAATTCCGCTAGCGACTCGCGGGCATTTTTCTGCAGTAATGCAATCATGCGTCTATCGATTTCGTCCATTAATCACCCCTGAGCCCCCAACAGCCAGAGTCACCGGCATTTCGACATGGATGCCCGAAACGACCAACACAGCGACGCGACAGAGAAAATTAAACACCTGCTCGAGCAGAGACGCAATGGTAACGGAATGAATAACCGCATCTGGCGTTTTTTTGGGGGTGGCAACGGGTTACCTGTAACTGCTGTCTGACAGGGGACTATTAGCGCGTTAGCGGCGCAAGAGCCGCGACCACGGATGATGGGCTGCCCGCTCTACAACCTTGACTACACGGTTCACTTTAAGGGAAGCCACTTTAGACGCAGTAACTTTAGAAGCAGGAGCGTTAGGCCGCAGAATCCGTCATTTTAAAGATACCCTGAGCATTACTGGCGTCAAACCGGAGATCCAGAGAGCCGTCTGCAAGTCGGTCTCTGGAGATAAATTCGAAAAATGCGCCCGGAACCGGTACCAATTCGGCCAGCCCATCGTCATTCAGCAGCGGTCGCATGACATTGGCTGCGCGAAACGCGGTCTGGCGCACACTGCCCTGCGCCGAGACTTCCACCTTTTCTTTGATTGGGAGACCCCGCTTATGTGCCAAGTCAGAAAACGCGTCAACACTGTCAATACGATCGGTCACATGGTTGTAGGCACTACCTTCTGTGGCAATCCAGGCGGCCTCCGCAGAATACATTTTGAGTGTTTCGTAATGCGTTCTGCCGGGCAACGCGTGAAGGCGACGAAAGCAGGCCATCAGCTGCGGCAGCAAGCGCTGCGCTTCCGATAACGTGAGGCTGTTATTCACTGACAGCTTGTTGAGTAATTGCCGCGAGCCCTCAGACAAGGGGTCACACGCGCTGTCAAATACAGCGTGCGCCGCTGCCTGGAAAGTGCCATCAAACTGGCAGATATCAAGCTCGCTGACAAAGAACTGCCCAATCTCCTCGGGATAATCCCGATGGGTATAGGAGTAGCCCGTCATCTTAAGTCGTTTTAAGGGGTACACCGAATTCTGGTAATAGCCCAGCGGTTCCAGCAGGCGCGCAAAATGTCGGCGACCCGCGGGGAGACCGACTGCGGCACCCACAATAGAGCGCACCGCACCGTGATCAAGGAACAAGCGCTCACCCGCAGCACACCGCTCCGCTACATACATCGCCGCTAGAGGAACCCGCTCTAGCAAATCGGCCAGCAGCAGCAGGTTCAAGCTATGGGCAATTTCCCCGCGCTGACAAGCCGCGTCATCCGAAAACGCAGGATGCTCAACCATCGCCATCAGATTGTTAGCATCGCGCTCACCCAAGCACGCGCAAAGCATGGCGTTACAGTTAGAGAGCATGTTCTTGACTCCTCTGTGTATTACTCACGCTAATGAACGCTGCCATCGAGAATGGCGTCGATATCAAAATGGATACCCTGAGCTAACGGCAGCTCGCGGGAATAGTTAATGGTCGAGGTCATACGCCGCATATAGGCCTTCCAGGCATCGGACCCCGACTCCCGGCCACCCCCCGTTTCCTTTTCACCGCCAAAGGCACCGCCAATCTCGGCCCCACTGGTACCGATATTGATATTGGCGATTCCGCAGTCACTGCCCACGGCTGACAGAAAATGCTCGGTCTCACGCACGTCATTGCTGAATAAAGCTGACGACAATCCCTGCGGCACCGCGTTTTGCAAAGCAATCGCCTGATCGAACTCGCGGTAAGGCATCGCGTACAGTATCGGCGCAAAAGTTTCAGTCAGCATGAAGTCGTGTTGCTGGGTTACCTCAACCAACGCCGGCGTAACGTACCAGGCGTTATCAAACTCCAGATACACCCGCTCTCCGCCTAACACCCGGGCACCGGCACTGCGCGCGGCAACCAGACTACTCTGCATCGCTTTGTAGGCGTCGCCATCTATCAATGGGCCTACCAACGTTTCTGCCGACAGCGGATTGCCGACCGGAATAGCGCTAAATACCGATTTCAGTTTTTCGACAAACTGCGCATATACCTGCTCATGTATCAGTAAACGACGCGTTGTCGTACAGCGTTGTCCGGCGGTGCCCACCGCACCAAACACAGTAGCTCGCAGGGCCATATCAAGGTCGGCAGTGGGCGCGACAATGAGCGCATTATTCCCACCGAGTTCTAACAGGCTTCGTCCAAACCGAGCTGCAACGCGCTGGGCCACAATGCGCCCCATCGCAGTGCTACCGGTGGCACTGACTAACGCCACGCGTTTGTCGTCGACAAGGTGCTCACCAGCCAATGCGCCACCATAGACAACACTAACCAGCCCGTTGGGCACGCCGGATTCAACACCTTGAGCTACCTGCTCAAATAGATTGAGACAATACTTTGCGGTTAAGGGTGTTTTTTCCGAAGGCTTCCAGACCACCGCATTGCCACAGACCAAAGCAATTGCTGTATTCCATGCCCATACCGCTACCGGAAAATTAAACGCGGTAATAACACCCACTACACCCATTGGCTGCCAGCGTTCCTGCATATGATGCTCAGGGCGCTCCGAAGCAATGGTCAAGCCGTACAGCTGGCGCGACAAGCCCACCGCAAAGTCGCAGATATCGATCATTTCCTGAACTTCGCCCAAACCTTCCTGGTAAATTTTGCCGCACTCTCTGGTGACCAACTCAGCAAGCTCTGATTTGTGTAGACGAAGGGCTTCGCCCAGACGCCGCACAAGCTCCCCGCGCTGGGGCGCCGGAACACATCGCCATTGGTAGAAGGCACGTTGAGCCTGCGCTACTTTGTGTTCAACAGACGCCGCCGTATCCTGTTCAACACACCCAAGTAAGCTACCGTCAATAGGAGAATAAACATCGAGCCTTGCAGCCCCATCCAATCCAGCTACTTGTGCTACCCGAGTACTCATTACGCCACCTCACTGTGTTGATCTGGTGTAGAGCCACTTCGCGTGTTCATAAAATTACGCCCAAAGCGATTATCCAGAAAATCTTGCAAGCTCACCTGCTCTTGGCGAACGAACCCTTTGTCAGGTAGCTGGCCATTGGCCACCATATCCACCACGGCACAGACCCCGGACGCGGTAGTAAGCTGAATTCCACTGAGCCACTGCCCTGCATATTCGCGCGCGTAAATCTTATTGGCGTAGCTCTCCTGCAAGTAACGCCCCAGCTTCCAGCCTTTCACCGTGGCAAATACGACAATCACATCTTGCTGGGTGGCCGGTAAAGCATGTTCGAAAAGCTCCTTCAACAAATGCTGTCGGTCGGCAAGCTTCAAATCTTCCAACAACAATTTCATTAAGTCGCGGTGGCCGGGATAACGAATTGAACGGTAATTAAGACTGTTGACCTTGCCAGCAAGGGTTTCGCACAAGGTACCCAACCCGCCCGAGGTGTTAAACGCCTCATACTCAACACCGTCCAGTGAAAAATGTTCTAGTTGTTCAAGCGGTGGTACTTCGGTTAGCTCGCCATTAACAAGCGCTTCGCAAGGGCGGCAGTATTCGTTAATCAATCCTTCCGTGCTCCAGGTGAGATTGTATTTCAACGCATTGGACGGAAATTGCGGCAAGGCTCCCACGCGCAGTTCGACGGCATCGAGTGAATCAAACCCCTTGGCAAGATCATGGGCCACAATGGAGATAAATCCCGGCGCAAGACCGCATTGCGGCATCAGTACGCTGCTCGCCGTTTCGGCCAGAGCCTTGATGCTTCGGGTGCTGGCAACATCTTCGGTAAGGTCAAAATAATGAACCCCCAGCTCCGCCGCCACATGGCCAACACTGGCGGTTAGGTGATAAGGCAGAGCGCTAATCACTGCGAAGTGACTGCGTAAACACCGGCGCAGGTCGGCAACATCAGTGCAATCCAAGTGCCGGGTTGGAATACCACTGGCGCGCTCGAACTTTTGCAAGGCCAGTGCATTGGCATCACCTAGCGTTACCTGGTAGTCAGGCGTAGCAGAGAGCAAACGGGCAATCACACTACCAATTTTACCGCCGCCTAGAATCATCACTTTTTTCGCTGCTGTTCTCACGACACGCCTCCAGTGTTTTTCCAAAACGCCTGTCTACAGTAGCGCCGTTTCTGTTGCGGAAAACAGCTGCAAAATGTCACTGTTTGACTTACCGACACGCGCTTTTAGCGGCGAATCCGTCGAAATGACGGCCACGGGAGAAAGCGCTGATGTGAAAAGCGCCTACCTGGAGCGGATGCGCGTTTAAAGAGATAAGAAAATAAAGACGCGGGAAATGAATACTGCGTTATTGTATCGCCAAGATCGCGACAATTGGCTGCTAAGCGAGCGCACGCTCGCCTACGCTAACTGCATCATCTGAACCACGCCGTGGGAATGACCTGTCGGATATGAGTGATTGGTAATATACGCCCCTTCCTCTGAGGCGCCAAAATTGGCAGGGGCAGCAATTTCTTCGGGCTTTACGAATCGCCCTATTTTCATTTCACCTTGCA
>NZ_JBFJTH010000150.1:0-9069 GCF_041625495.1 Litorivivens sp.
TGTCGAGGCCCATTCTTTCGGTCAAACCTATACGCTGCCAGTGCCGGTTTGGCTCTACCTCTACGGCGCCGCCGCCGCGCTGATCGTGTCCTTTCTGCTGGTTGGATACTTTGTGACGGAGCCACAAACGCAGCCGTTGATCTCGCAGAAAAATCGGCGCTGGAAAGTACCGCCGGGGGTGCTGGCGGCGCTGCGCATGTTGAGCGTGGCAATTTTTCTGTTTACGATTGTGGCGGGTTTTGTCGGCAGCAATCACCCCTACCGCAATATCAATATGACCTTGTTCTGGGTGATTTTTTGCCTGGGCTTTACCTGGTTGACCGCGCTGGCGGGTAACTGGTTTGCGGTGTTGAATCCATGGCGTATTTTGGTGGATTGGCTTGAAGCATTATTGCCGGGGCGCTTTGCCGGGCAGTTAGTCTGGCCGGAAAAGCTGGCCTATTGGCCGGCGCTTGTTCTGTATGCGGGTTTTATCTGGCTGGAGTTGTTTGGTCGTTCTGCGCCGTTTTCCCTGTCCCTTACCCTGTGTATTTATGCGCTTTTTACGCTGGCTGCGTGTGTGGTCTTCGGCAAGACCTACTGGTTTGCATATGGTGAATTCTTTTCCGTTTTTCTGCGCGTGATCGCTAAGGTGGCGCCGCTGCAGGTGATCACCGATTCTGCTGATGGCGACGTATATCTGCAATGGCGACGACCTTTCAGTGACTTGATTCAGCAGCGTCCTGTGCCCTTCAGTTTGCTGGTGTTTATTCTGTTTGTGCTGGCATCTACCGCTTTTGATGGTCTTCACGAAACAGCGTTGTGGATTGGTGCGTTCTGGAAGCATCTCTATCTCTGGGTGCTGATTCCCCTCTACGGCAACGCGCCACCGGTTCCGTTTACGACCATTCAGAAACTGTATCTGGTCTATCAGACACTGGCCTTGCTGTTGATCCCGCTGTTTTGCCTGGTGGGCTATATCCTGTTTATTGCGCTGGCGAGAATAATCTCTCGGTCACAGCATTCGCTCGCTGAGTTCGGTTGCTGGTTTGCCTATAGCTTGTTGCCCATTGCACTGGCCTACCATGTAACCCATTACTTTACGCTGTTGCAGGTGCAGGGGGCCCAATTGATCCGCCTGGTGTCAGATCCCTTTGCGCTGGGCTGGAACCTGTTTGGTACCGCGCGCATGCCGGTGTCCAGCATCCCGGATATGAATGTGGTTTGGCATACTCAGGTCGCCCTGATTCTGATAGGGCATATCATCAGTGTATATCTGGCTCACCGGCAGGCGCTGCAGATTTTTGCGGATAGGCGTGCAGCGATCGTAAGCCAGTTGCCGATGTTGGTGATGATGGTGGGATTTACCACAGCGGGGTTGTGGATACTGTCGCTGCCCCACGGCGCGGGCGTCATGGACTGAGCTTATCTGGCGTTTTCTATCAGTTGCTCGCCAAACTGCGGGCTGCCATGGCCGGGGTATACGGCCTGTATCTGCAATTTCTGTAATTGCCGGAGTGTGGCCTTCATCTGCCGGGGATTGGAATAGATAGAGGGCACCACCAAGCGATCCAGTTTCTGGCTGCCCAGCAGGGTATCACCACTGAGCAGTATTCCTTGGCCGGGGTGGTAAAAGCAGCAACTGTCCCAAGTGTGTCCAGGGGTGTGAAGCAGTCGCCAGTCGCCAAACTCCGGCAATTTTTGCTGATGTCTGAGTCGATGTGTGCCGATCTCCTGGTCGACATAGTCGCCGCCGTAGCGGGCTTGTCGCAGCGCTGCGCGGTCGCGCTCAGAATTGGTGTACATCTGCCAGGATCTGGCGCGCATGGCTTCCCGAATTCCGGTGCCAAAACGTACCACCGGACCTGCCGGGTCATTTAGCCATTTCTTCCAGCGCACCTGTGCGGCGTGGGGAATCCCAACGTCGGCGCCGGTAAGCCGGGCCAGCTCGTTAACTCCGCCTATATGGTCCGGATCGTCGTGGGTGCAGCAAACCAGGTTTACATCGCTGACCGGACGCTTCAGTTCCTGCTCGATAAAACCCAATACCTGCCGTTCGCAATCAACGGCAACATCAACAACCAGCAGTTTGTCCGTATATTCCACAACGTAGCTATTAACCAGCCGCGTTTTTACCCGGTGTACCTGCATTATCCAATCTTCTCAGCTTCGGTTTGCGTGTTGGAAAGATTGCCGGTGAGAAGGCGCTTTAGGTCATTGGCGACATAAAACAAAATGGGTACAAGAAATAGGGTAACACCTGTGGCAAAAAGGATGCCGAAGCCAACCGATACGGCCATAGGGATTATAAACTGCGCCTGTATGGACGTTTCCAGTTGAATGGGCAACAAGCCTAGGAATGTGGTCAGCGAGGTGAGAATAACAGCGCGGAAGCGAGCTTGCCCGGCCTCGACCACCGCTGATAGTTTTTCAGTGCCTTCTTCCACTTTCTGATTGATGTAGTCCACCAACACCAGGGAGTCGTTTACCACGACACCGGCTAATGCCAGCACGCCGACAATGGATAGAAAACTGAATGCATTGCCGGTGAGCCAATGGCCGATGATCGCGCCAACCACAGCAAAGGGGATGGCTGACATAATAAACAGCGGTTGCACGTAAGACTTAAGCGGTATGGCGAGTGCAGCAAAAATCATCAGCAACACCAGGCCGCCCTGGATTTTCAGTTCGCGCGTATCCTGCTGCTGCTCTTCCACCTGGCCGGCGAAGCGGTAGTTGATGGATGGATGCTTTTCTTTAAGGCGTGGCAAGATCTCGCTGCTTAAGATGCGAACCACGTCGTCGGGTTCAATCGTGGCTTTGTCGATGCCAGTCTGGATATTGACCACTCGCTGCCGGTCGACGCGTTTAATACTGGATATACCTGAAGAATATTTTGCTTCAGCCACTTCGCTAAAGGGCACCCGTTCGCCATTGGGCAGATTGATCCACAGCTGTTCCAGGGTCTGAAGGGTGTCGCGCTCTGCTATGGGTAGACGGGCATACACGCGAACCTCGTGACGGCCACGCTGAAAACGCTGTATTTCCGCACCAAAGAACGCCTGTCGTACCTGACGCGCAATTTCGGCCTGTCCGAGCCCCAGTAACTCACCGGCAGGTTTGATGCGAATGTCCACCTCGGGCGCCCCGGCACCGAAGGTGTCGCGTATGTCGAATACCCCCTCGATTTCCTGCAGGGCCTGTTTCAGGTCTGTGGCGGCCCATTGCAGCTCGGTGAGATCGTCAGACTCCAATGCGACATCAAGATCAATGCCGCCGCCAGGGCCGGCTTTGGCATCAAAACTCAGCTCCTTGATGCCGGGCAGTGGGCCAATCGATTCGCGCCACCACTTGGCCAAGGTGACGGAATTGATATCGCGTTCCTCGGAGGGTATCAATGCGGCCCAGATTTCAGCGCGATCGTCGCTTTCGCTGAGGACTTCCAGATCAGCAATGACCGGCCGTGAGTCGCCAGTCTCTTGGCGGTAGCGTTCGTTTACTCTGACGGCGGCCTGTTCCACCTGAAGTGCGTAGCTGTGAGTGAGCTGATAGGGCGCGCTGGGGGGCAGTCGCAGCACAATGCGGATTTCGTCTGAGGGAATATCCGGAAAGAAGACAAAGCGCACCAGACCCGCCGGGATCATGCTCAGCACGATCATAAAGCTGGCGATAAACATCGCCAGCGCAATATAGCGGTAGGCGAGCAACCACTGCAGTACGGGCCGGTAAACGTGGTAGATAAAGCCTTTCAGCATGCGGTCAAAACCGTTTTGTATCGCCGCAATTGGGCCGCGCCGTTCCTTGTGTACGTCGATATGTCGCAAGTGCGTTGGCAGTATCAGTTTTGTTTCCACCAGCGAGAAAAACAGACAGGCAATCACCACGAAAGCAATATTGGAGCCGAAACGGCCCATATCGGAGGTCATTGTCAGCATGGGTGTGAAGGCAATCATGGTGGTGATTACCCCGAAGATTGTCGCCACGGATACCCGTTTAACCCCGTGCACGATACTGTCCAGCCCCTGCTTTTCACGCTCCAGGTAGGTATAGCCACTCTCGCCGGTGACAATGGCGTCGTCTACAACAATGCCGAGCACCAGCAAAAACCCAAACAGTGAAAGCACATTGATCGAATAATCGAACATGGGCAGGCCCATCATCCACATGGCGCCGAGAAAGCTGAACGGCACACCAATCAATACCCAGAATGCCATACTCAGTCGCAAAAACAGGCTCAGGGCGATCAGTACTAACAGGCCACCTTGAGCTGCGTTTTTCAGCAGCAGATCTATCCGCCCCTTGAGAATGTGGGAGTTGTCGAACCAGGCGTTGAGTGATACGCCGTCGGGCAGACTGGCCTGCTTTTCCGCCACATAACTTTTCACCACTTCGCTGATTTTGAGCGCGTTCTGGGAGCCCATGCTGTAAATCGTGAGACGGGCCCCACTTTCGCCGTTGAGGCGACTAAGGATGGGCTGCTCACTGAAACCATCGCGAACATTGGCGATATCGCCGAGTAACAGGCGTGTACCGTCTGGGCGAGTAATCAACGGAAGCTGGCGGTAGTCGTCGCCACCGTAGGCCTGACCCTGTGAGCGCAGGGTGATGGTGCCACTGTCGGTGCGCAAATTGCCGCCGGGTAGATTATTCGATTTGCTGCGTATCAGGCTCACGACCTGATCAAAGGTGAGGCCGTACTGGCGCAGGGTGGTATCAGAAAGCTCAATCGCTACTTCATAGTCACGCACGCCTACCAGATCAATCTGGGTAATGGCGCCGCTGGCCAGCAGATCTTCGCGAACCTGTTCTGCCAGGGCTTTGAGCTCGTGTTCACTCAGGTTTTTGCCTGCAACGCTCAGATTGATGGTTTGTACTTTCGCCAGAATTTCTTCGATTACCGGCTTTTCTGCCTCGGCGGGAAAGGAAGAAATGGCGTTTACGCGGGACGTGACGTCGTTCAAGGCGGGGGCCATATCGGTGTTCGGATACATCTGTACCAACACGGTGCCGACGTTTTCCCGTGCCTCAGAGGTCATCTCCTCAATGCCTTCCATGTCCTGCAGGGCTTCTTCAATTTTGATCAGAATACCCTCTTCCACTTCGCCGGGTGAACTGCCGGGGTAGGGCACGGTAATGCGGATCATTTCCGTGGGGAAGGTGGGAAATACTTCCTTGCGCAGTTCAAACAGGGAAATCAGACCGGCAATCATCACCACCGCCATCAACAGATTGGCGGCTACCGGATTGCGGGCCATCCAGCCGATGGCGCCGCTACGACGATCGTTATAGCTCATGGTGTGCGATCCACCCGCACCTGCATGCCGTCGGTCATGATGTCGAGACGGCTAAGCACAAGCTGATCGTTAACCGCGAGGTTGCCCTGGGCCACGACGCTGCGGGCATCCTGGCGAAGAATATTGACGTTGACCCGTTGCAGACGGTTGTCGTTTACCAAGCGGTACACAAAGCGGTTTTCAAAAATAGCGGTGGTAGGCAGGCGAAAAACGTCGTCGAGAGATATGCCCTGTATATGGGCTTCTACAAACTGGCCAATGCGCAGCGGCGGCGTTTGTTCGTACGGTGAGGTAACCTCAGCTACCGCATAGGCTACGCGGGTTGCCTGATCCAGTTGCTGGTTCACCCGCGCAAGTTGCGCCTCCCATTGGCTGTCACCCTTTACGGAAGTTAGCCGAACGACAGGAGATGACGCGCTGCGTAACAGCTCAAGCTCCGCCTGTGAAATGGGCAGTGCAATTTCCACGCTGTCCACTGCCTGCAGGTTGGCAAGCACGCTGCCGGGGGCTACATATTGCCCCAGGGCGATCTGTTTGCTGGCGACCAGCGCCTTCACGGGTAAGGTAATGTCGGTGCGTTTGAGGTCTGTCTCAGCTTTCTTTATCTGGGCGTTGGCGGCGGTAACCTGCGCTTCGGCGCGGCGGATTTGCGGGTGCCGCGGGCTGTGGGTTTTAAATCGGGTGTGCGCATCTGCCAGTGACAATTCGGCTTCGCGCAGGGCCAGGTTGGCCTGTGCCAGGGCAACTTCGTATTGCGTTTTGTCAACGCGGGCAACCACGGTGTCCGCAGCGAGAATAACGCCCGTCATCAGCTCGGGGTTCACCCAGGTAACACGCCCGGCGACATCACTGGTGAGTTGTAGGGCTGTTTTCGTCTGTACCGTACCGTGGGAATTCAGCGTGATATCGGCGCCGTTCCGGTCGATGGTGTGTACCTGAACCAAGGGCCCTTCACTTGTGCGGGGTTTTGAATGCAGCGGTTCACGGCTGTCGATCAGTTGCTGGGCGACCAGGCCGGCGCCAGCGAGAATCAGCAGAGCAAAAACAAGATTGACCAGTTTTCGTAGCACGGGCGACCTTACTAGTGATGAAACGTGGTGAGTTGTCGGTGATTATTTGAGAGGGGGTATCTTACCGTAGCCCGGCGCAGAGAATAAGTGTCGGTTTGGTAAGGAGATTTGGCGGGTTCGTAAAGGAAAGACTGGAAGAAAAAGCGGCAGGTTAGCCCTGCCGCAAGAGGCTTTCTCTGTGGGGCAGCTACTGAGGCAGGTTCTCGTAAGAAATGGCCTTGAGCTGGTTCTGTTCGAATTTTCGATCGGGCGTGCAATCGCTCTGCCCACCGAAACACCAGCGCGGCCTGGAAATAAAGCTGCGCGACAGGTTGGCGTTGTGGTGGCGGTTGTAGAGGTCAAGCCGAATGGTCTGGTTGGTGGCCAAGTCTACGCAGCCCTGCCGCAGCAGGGCGCTGTCGTGCCCCACTTCAGAAACGATATTCTTGTTTACCCATACCTGTGCGCAGGCATTCCAGCCTTGAGCGATACCCGTGCCGGTGGAGCCATTGTCCTGACTGAAGCAGTAGCGGCCTGCCGCATCAGCGGTAAATTCGGCTGACATCATGACTTCCCAAGAGCGGCCGCCGCTATTGGGCCAGGCCGGATCCCAGTTGTAGGAGCTGGCGTGGTACGAGTGATTCTTGGTGTCGTAGTCCCATCCGGCGCGCATATTCTGCTGCTGATCCGCGCCGAAGTTACTGCGCATTTCGTTCCAGCTGTCGGCTACATTGCAGGTGCCGCTGCCCACACCATCATCGTCGATGCGCATATACATGCCTGAGAACTCGTTGGGTTTGCGGTCTGTGCAGTCGCTGATACCGTCGCCGTCGCTATCCTGACTGGCGCAATTACCATAGTAGTGGGCGGCGAAATCCTGCCCTTCCTGAGGCGAGCTAAAACCGTTGCGGCGGGTGGCGGTGGTGGAAAATACCCCAAAGGGGTCAAGCTGGGCGATGGCCTGATTGAACTGGCTCCGCTCGCTGGCATTACGCGCCATCACTGACGGATGAGTGAAGACCCATTCGTCGTTTTTACCCCAGTGCGGCCAGTAGTTGTAGTTGTCTACCAGGTGCTTGATCACTTCCGTGTAGGGCGTACTTACCCAACGTTCCAAGCCGCCATCGTCTAGACCGTATCCCCAGAATTCCACAAACTCCAGATGCACCATCTGCTCGCCAGCGGCGATGCCGGGGCGGGCGTGGTTGGCAGAAATCAGCAAGCCATCGTCGGCGCGATCAAAGCGCATAATAGTGCCAATCAAAGGCTGACAAACATCTTCGCGGTCGTAGACCGATTTCAGATATTGCACCGCCGCTTGAATTTGACTCATGGGCATGGCGCCTTCGTATTCCAATTGTGAGAACTCGGGGTTCTTGCGGTGGAACACCTGTGACTGCAGGGTGATCATGCGGTGAGAGTAACCGGTCAGGTCGGTGTGCCGGGACACGGCTTCGGCAGCGGGGGTGGCGTTCTGCGCTATGACCAAAGGTGGAGCGCTTTGATAATCATTAATACGACGCGCTTCGATATCGCATTTGAGGTTGTCGTCGCACATGGCCAGTTGCAGACCGTTGGCTGCAAAGTCGGATTCAGATTGGGATACGTCTGGAGTAAACAGACGGTTTTGGGCGTATGGGCTGTCGACCGGGTTCGCGGTGCGAGTGCCGCACAAATATTGCACCGTATCTTGGCCCGGAAACCAGTTAAGGAATACGTAGTCACAACCAGCGACGGTATCTGCTACGCCCGTGGGTGAATTTACAAAGGCGTTCTCGGTGGTGTATTTCACCTTCATGTTCATATTGAACTGGGGTTCCAGCTTGAGCCGGACTCGAGCGACGAACCCCAACAGGCCCAGATTGGTTTTCAAGGCCTTCCAAAGAGTTGGGTTGCTCTGGCCAGTGGTTCCTTCACTGTAGCGGGTGATGTTGCCGTCCGGACCGACCACGTCCAGCGCCACCACGTAGGAGCTGATGGTGGATGAGCCGAGCAAGGATGAGCCGTGGGCGCCAGTGGCGACTGCGCCGCCGATGGAGATGCCGCCGTAGCCAGTACTTGCTAGGCCGTGGCTGTAGCCCTCGCTGTGCAAGTGTTCCTGAAGTTCTTCAAACTTAACACCGGATTCAACTTCCACCGTGTGGGTGTGATTCTCAAAGGCCTGCACCGGGCCAATGTTCTTCAGGTTTTTGGAGCGCACCACATCGCCATTGTTGTCGGCGCAGATAATGTCTGTGGCGGAGTGGCTGGTGCCTGCAGGTTTTACCTTGCGCCCATTACTGGCAATCGTGCGAATTGTGTCTTGCAGTTCGCTCACCGAGCCGGGTTCATAAATGTTGGTGGGCGGGCAGGTTGCGGCCTGAGTGTAGTAGGCCATTAACTGGGTGCCCTTGTCGGCGCAATCTTCCGGGCAGTTGGTCGGGTTTTCACCCGCGTCGGTGCGGCAGACGCCATCGCGACAACTGGTGGCAAGATAGGACGCTCCGGGGCAGTGGGATTGGGCTTGAGCAAGGCTGGCGGTGAGGATGATGCCGGCCGAGAGTGCGAGAACAATGCTTCGCATCGCTGTCTCCTTTTTCGGTTGTTATTGTCTGGACGGTGCAGCTCAATGGCTGAAAATAGGCTGGAAGAAAAGCGATGTCAAAGTTATTAACATGCTGTTTTATAACGATATATTGGTTATTTTTGACCGTTTTCGACGCGCTGATGACCCTTTCGGGCGCGCGCTGAGAGATGGTTGACCGAAA
>NZ_JBFJTH010000151.1:0-8965 GCF_041625495.1 Litorivivens sp.
GCAAGGTAGCTCAGTTGGTTAGAGCACAACACTCATAATGTTGGGGTCGGCGGTTCGAATCCGCCCCTTGCTACCAGATACAAAAAACCCACCCATGCGGTGGGTTTTTTGTATCTGGTCATAATGCGGCTGGCATTGCTTTTCAAACTTATAACGTCGCTACGCATGCCAATTGGCTGAACCCCGCGCGCTGCCAATTGCTGTGGTAAAATTTGCGGCGTTGTCAGCTGATACAGAGCCCCATGAGCACCCCTCGAGATACCATTTACTCTACGCCGCGAACCGCGATAGATCGCTTTGCGTTTGACGATACCGTCGCCTCGGTCTTTCCCGACATGATCCAGCGCTCGGTACCGGGCTATAGCACCATCGTGGCCATGACCGGGGTATTGGCGGATCGCTACGCCAAACCCGGCACCCGCTGCTACGATCTCGGCTGCTCTCTCGGGGCCAGTAGCTTTGCCATGGCACAATACTTGAACGACCGCGACTGCCGCATCGTCGCCGTAGACAATTCCCAAGCCATGCTCACTCGCCTGTCGGAGCGGCTGCCCGATTCCACCGTCCCGGTCGACATGGTGTGCGCTGACATCCGAAACATCGACATCCGCAGCGCGTCGGTGGTCGTATTAAACTTTACCCTACAGTTTCTCGAGCCTGAAACCCGCAATGCCCTGCTGCGCGAGATTTACAACGGCATGGTTAAAGGCGGCATTCTGATACTGTCAGAAAAAATTCGCTTCGCCGACCCGCATTTGCAGGAACTCAATACCGACCTGCACCACGCCTTCAAAAAATCCAATGGCTACAGCGACCTGGAAATTGCACAGAAGCGCAGCGCCCTGGAAAACGTTCTGCAACCAGAAACTCTCGACACCCACGAACAACGCCTGCGCAGCGCCGGCTTCAGTAGTGTAGATGTATGGTTTCAATGCTTTAATTTTGCCTCTCTGGTGGCCATCAAGGCATGAATTTCGACAACTTTCTTGCGCACTTTAGCGACACACCGCTGGCGAGCTGGCTGCCACTTCTCAACGATCAGATCGCAGCAGGTCTTGATCTAAAGCGCTACGGAGACCTGCCGCGCTGGCTGGACTGCCTGAATGCGCTACCAACAACGCTGGTAACAGACAAACAAATCAATCGCGATACCGTGACAGTCGCGGGCGAAATCAGCACCGATCAGCAGCAACAGCTCGACGCCGCTCTACGAGGGCTGCACCCGTGGCGCAAAGGCCCGTTTCAACTCTTTGACACATTCATTGACACCGAATGGCGATCTGATTGGAAATGGCAACGTCTTGCTCCCCATATCGCCAATCTCACCGGGCGTCGAGTTCTGGATGTTGGCTGCGGCAGTGGCTACCACTGCTGGCGAATGCGCGGCGCCGGCGCGCAGTTGGTCGTTGGCATTGAGCCAACACCACTTTTCGTTGTGCAATTTCAGGCCCTTCAGCACTACCTGCAGGATCACCACGTTGGTGTTCTGCCAGTTGGCATTGAACACCTGCCGGAAAAACTGCGCGCCTTTGATACAGTGTTTTCGATGGGCATTCTCTATCACCGCCGCTCCCCTTTTGATCACCTGATCCAGTTGCGCGACGCGCTTTGTTCCGGCGGCGAACTGGTTCTGGAAACCCTTGTAGTAGAAGGCGACACCGGCTACTGCCTGGTACCTGAAGGGCGCTACAGCCGCATGGGTAATGTCTGGTTCCTGCCCAGCACAGGCACGCTGGAATTGTGGCTACGCAAGGTAGGCTTTAGAAATGTTCGCACCGTAGACGTAACAAAAACGACGACTGAGGAACAGCGTCGTACTCAATGGATGCAATTTCATTCGCTGGCAGAATTTCTCAACCCGCAAGACCACAGCCAGACCCTGGAAGGCCATCCGGCACCACTGCGCGCTATTGTATTAGCCGACGCGCCCTGACTATTCAGCCTGCGGTGGGCGCTCACCACCACACAGCACGTCTGTGATCTGCTCGGTATCCATATATTCCTTCAGGCGAAGTAACTTGCCGTTTCGGAACTCAAACAGGAAATGGTAAAGGTTGCGGTACCATTTTCCCGACACATGTTGACCGTTCGATTCAGCTTCTACCGCCACCCGCTCACCCTCAGCGGTCATTGCATGTACGGTAAACGCCAAACCTTCGGGAAAGACATCCAGCACCGCACTAGCGCCAGCTACAATCTGCGGCTTCGTCAACGTACCTGAAATCAGCGTATTGCCCGACGTCCAGCAGGTTCCATCCTCGGCATATGCGGCCGCGATACGCTGCGAGTCGGCGGCATTCATGGCATCAAAGAAAGCCTCAACGCGCCGTTTGTTTTCTTCTTCTATACTCATCAATCTGCCTCGTTAGCAGTGAACACAAAATGTGACTTATTGACTTTACAAGTATAAACTGTTCAAAGTATGATCAATCGACTAATAATTTAATATTGTGCAGATGGATCAGTAGCACAACCCTTGGAGACATGGCCATGCAAGATGCTGAGGGGCATGCATCGCTGGAAGCTTTCCACAACCACACGATGCGGTGGGTGGAAAACCAGATTTCTCTCTGCGTTGGCGAACTCTCGCAAAAATTGCTGGATATGGCAATGAGTGAGACGGAGCGCGATGACGCACTCCTTTACTTCAAACACCACAAATATCTGGAAAACAATCGCCAGCGCATCTGCCAGCATTTCCAACAGCTGGTGCACAATGCTACCCGCGGCGAAGACCCTTCAATCAAAGTCATACCGCAGCAACGGCCAAGCCCGGAGCTGCAATCGCTCCTCAACAAAGCTGGCAGCAAAGACGAGCTGTACAATTACTGCCTAACCCTGCGCGAAGAGGTGTTCGCCACACTGTTTCAACGGGCATTCAACCTGCTTGATCCGGCGCAGGCCGCCAGGGATACCGCGCGCGAGGTGTTTCGCAAGGAGTTTATAGACAGCCTGGGGCAGCTCTATGTCGGGCTTTTGGAAATGACGGCCTCGTCAACTGCCACCCATATCGACCGACGCTCCAATATCGAGGCATGGATCAACCATCTTGAAAAGAAACTCCGCGACACCTCCATCGACGCATCAACTCGCGCGATGGCGGTCGACCGCCTGAACGAACTCCGCAGCAAGCTCGATGAACTCGACACAATGAGCGAGGCGGCCCGCGCTCTGCGCGACCGCTGGTTCCACCCTCACGACGACCTCCAGCACCGACAATACAGTGATGAAGAACTGCTGGCAGACGTTGACCGCCTGTTTCACCCCCTCACCACAATGAGCGGGGTACCGCGTTCGCTCCAATCTCTCGCTGCTCGCATCCGCCCTACCGTCGAAAGCGTTGCCCTGGCGGATCGCGGCTCCTTTATGCAGTCACTGCATCCAGCGAAACAGCTCGTGCATCAGGTAACCGCGACGGTGGCAAACTGGGTCAGCAGCCCCCCCTCCGAACGCAGGAAAATGCTATTAAATGTCAAACAGTCGATTGATATGGGCGTTGGCGCCGGAACCCAGAGTTATCGTGGCGACCCCGCCCTTTTAAGAATTCTGCACCAAGAACTGATGGATTATCTCGCCTATCAAATGCACCGCCTGGAGCGCGAAGAGCAGGAATCCATCGAGCAACCCCACAAACCGAAAGCGACAATCAATCACCTCGACAAGGTTAATGCACGCCTTGAAGAAAAGATGCAGGACATGAGCGATGTGCCACCGCTGTTGCACAAGCTGGTATTTAGCCTATGGAATCGCGTGATTGCCAAAATCTGGCTGGAAGACGGCGAAGACGCCATTTCTACCCAGCAAGCGCTGTCATTGGTCGACGATATCATCTGGTATCTGCACTGCGACGATAAACAACTGCGCTATACCAATACCGAGTTCCTGGGCGATCAGATTGAACGGGACCTTCTCAACGGTCTCAAGCTGATCGACTTCAACACCGCCAAGGGTGTAGAGCTGATTTCCAGCCTGAAACGGCTGCGCAAGCGTCTGCACAGCCCAGAAAATGAAACATTGAAAGCCAGCGGCTGATCCCCCAAGCATTTCCGTTTTTTCTCAACGCAAACCGCGTATAATTGCCCGCCGATAACCGGCAACGGCCGCTGTTTCTTTTTTGTGAAGGGGATTAGTCTTGCACGCCAACATGAACGCCCAGGAATTGCGCAACCTCGAAACTGAGCTCAGCGAGCAGTATGAGGCGATTAAGCAGCGCGGCCTCAACCTCGACTTGACCCGGGGCAAGCCCAGCACAGACCAGCTCAACCTCTCTAACGGCCTGCTCGGTGATATTGCACAGCAGGCGCTCGCCGATGCCAGCCTGCGCAACTACGGCGGCCTGCTCGGCATTCCCGAAGCACGCAAGCTGTTCTCACAGGTCATTGGCGTCAAGCCTGACGAAACCCTGGTGGGCGGCAACAGCAGCCTCACGCTGATGTACTTTGCCGCGCACTTTGCCATGCACTTGGGGGCCAATGGCCCAGATACCGCCTGGATAAAGGAAGACGGGCCAATAAAGATGCTCGCCCCCGTTCCCGGCTATGACCGACACTTCAGCGTCTCGGAAACTCTGGGCATAGAACTGATTCCCGTACCACTGCTCGACGATGGTCCCGACATGGACGAAATCGAGCGCCTGGTAAAAGCCGACCCTCTGATCAAAGGTATCTGGTGCGTTCCCCGCTTCAGCAATCCCACGGGCCACGTGTATAGCGACGCGGTAGTTGCGCGCTTCGCCGAGCTGGGCAACATGGCGGGTAGCAATTTCCGCATCTTTTGGGATAACGCGTATGCCATTCACTTCTTGAACGAAGATGCACCGCAACTCGCTAATATCATGGACGCCTGCCGCAAGGCGGGAACCGAAGACAGCGTGTATATTTTTGGCTCCACCTCCAAGGTCACTTTCGCCGGCGCAGGCGTTGCGTTTATGGGCCTATCAGAAAACAACCTGGCCGTTTTCAGCAAGCAGCTGGGAATGACCCAGATTGGCCCCGACAAAATCAATCAACTGCGCCATGTCGAGTTTTTCCAAAGCTACGACAAACTACTCAACCACATGAAACTGCACGCGGAACTGCTCAGACCGCGTTTTGATGCGGTTCTAAAAGGGCTGGAAAAAGGCCTGGCTGGAACCGGAGCCGGCGAATGGATTACACCGCAAGGCGGTTACTTTATCTCCTTCAACACACTGCCGGGGCTGGCCACCGAAGTCGTTGCCATGGCCGCCGAGGCTGGCGTCAAGCTGACCCCAGCAGGAGCAACCTTCCCCTACGGTAAAGATCCGGAAAACAAAAACATCCGCATTGCACCGAGCGTACCGACAGTGGCAGATATTGAGGCGGCCACCGATGTGTTTGTGACCTGTGTGAAGCTGGCAACTGTGCGCCAGTGGCTGAAAGCCGCCTAAACAGCGCCACCTATGGGCGGGGCTCCCGCCCATAGGTGGCTAACCAACCCGCTGGGACTGTCGCTCTAGTCTCCTGAATCGCCAGTAATGCTGCCAGGGCGCTGGGGCATGGTTGGAAAATTGGCGACCTTGCCACTGCCTGCCGGCAGCTCGTGAATCTTGCCCACACCTTCTTTCTCCACCTCATCAATGCGGATGATGGAGTGCATAGGCACATAGGAACGCGTTACCTGGGCAAACTCATTTTTGAGCTTCTCCTCACCCGGATTCACAATAACCTGCCCGATTTCACCGAACACAAACTCTTCCACCTCCAGAAAGCCGTACATCTCACTCTGGTAAATTGCCTTGGCGTACAGCTCGTATACCTGATTCTGGTTGTAAAAAATAACTTTGTAGATGGGCGTTTTGCTCATTCGCGCACCAGCAACCTGCAGTATCAAAAAAAGGGCGGCGATAGTAGCACATTTGCGAATTTGGCGTGCAAAAAAACAGCAACTCCGCTTGGGGGTTTCAGCCCCCGCTCTGTATAATGACCGCCCATTTTTCAGACAGTTGCGAGTTCCGGGCACCCTTATGGCCAACGCACCGAAAAAGCTTTTCATCAAAACCCACGGCTGCCAGATGAACGAGTACGATTCCGCTCGTATTCAGGATCTGCTGGGGGTCTCGCATGGCCTGGAGCCCACCGACAACCCGGAAGAAGCGGATGTTCTCCTTCTAAACACCTGCTCTATCAGGGAAAAAGCCCAGGAAAAGGTATTTCACCAGCTAGGCCGCTGGAAGCAGCTCAAGGACAAAAACCCTGATCTGGTGATTGGCGTCGGCGGTTGTGTCGCAAGTCAAGAGGGCGCTGACATCGGCCAGCGGGCACCCTATGTGGATGTCATTTTTGGCCCCCAGACCCTACACCGCGTGCCGGACATGCTGAAAAGCCGCAAACCCGATGGCCCCATTGTTGTCGACGTTACCTTCCCGGAAATTGAGAAGTTTGACCGCCTGCCGGAGCCTTCTGTAGACGGCCCCAGTGCGTTTGTCTCCATTATGGAAGGCTGCTCCAAGTACTGCACCTTCTGCGTCGTGCCCTATACCCGGGGCGAAGAGGTCAGCCGGCCGTTGGAACAAGTCATCGCCGAAGTGGAATCCCTTGCCGATCGCGGTGTACGCGAAGTAAACCTGCTTGGTCAGAACGTTAACGCCTACCGCGGCGCCACCTCCGATGGCGATATCGTCGACTTCGCAGAGCTGCTCAGCTTCGTTGCTGCAATTCCCGGCATAGATCGCATTCGCTACACCACCTCCCACCCCGTGGAGTTTTCGGACGCTCTGATAGAGGCCTATCGCCATATACCGCAGCTGGTGAACCACCTTCACCTACCTGTTCAGAGCGGCTCTGACCGAATTCTGAAGGCTATGAAGCGCGGCCATACGGCTGATGAATATCGCGCTAAAATCGCCAAACTGCGGGAAATTCGCCCGGATATCAGCCTCTCCTCTGACTTCATCGTGGGCTTTCCCGGAGAAACCGAACAGGATTTCAGCGAAACCATGCGCCTGATTGCCGACATCGGTTTCGATACTTCGTTCAGCTTTATCTATAGCGCCCGACCCGGCACCCCCGCCTCCCAGCTAGATGACGAAACGCCTGAAGCGCTCAAGAAGCAACGCCTGCAGATCCTGCAGCAACGCATCGTACAGAAAGCCCAGGAAATCAGCCAAAACATGGTTGGCACCACCCAGACAGTGCTGGTGACCGGCGTATCCCGAAAAGACCCCGGGCAACTGCAGGGTCGCACCGAAAACAACCGAGTAGTCAACTTTAGCTCAGCAGATCAATCACTTATCGGCGAATTCGCTAAAGTCACCATCACTCAGGCACTGCCAAACTCCCTGCGCGGCGAGCTCTGCGCGCAATAATGGTTTGGCAGGCACATAAACTCGGTTATCCTAAAACCATCATCGACGTCATTTTGACGGTAATTCTGGTAACACATTGACTTCAGTACCCATACAAACTGTTCTCACTCTCGAACCCAACGACCCACACTTATTGGCACAGCTCTGCGGCCAATTTGACGAACACCTGCAGCTGATTGAACAGCGCCTGGCCGTTCGCATTGGCATTCGGGGCAACGCCCTGTCGCTTGAAGGTCCGCAGACAAACGTTGAAGCGGCGACCTCGGTCATCGACAGCCTTTACCGAGAGTGCGAAAACGGTGCCAGCCTCAATCTAGAGGCAGTACACCTGCACCTGCAGGAAGCGGGACTGGAACAGGCGCGAGATGCTGAAACCACGGTCGCGCCGATGACAATCATCCGCACCAAACAGGTCACCATCAAACCGCGCGGCAAAAACCAGCAGCTATATGTGCGCGCAGTCAAAGCCAACGACATCAACTTCGGCGTTGGCCCGGCTGGCACCGGCAAAACCTACCTCGCCGTCGCGTGCGCGGTTGAAGCCCTGATGAACAACGAAGTGGAACGGATACTACTGGTTCGCCCGGCGGTGGAAGCAGGCGAAAAACTCGGCTTTTTGCCCGGCGATCTTGCACAGAAAATAGACCCATATCTGCGCCCACTGTACGACGCTCTCTACGAGATGCTCGGCTTTGAAATGGTCAGCAAACTGATTGAACGCAATGTGATTGAGATTGCGCCACTGGCCTATATGCGCGGTCGCACCCTGAATAATTCCTACATCCTGCTGGACGAAGCGCAGAACACAACGCGCGAACAGATGAAAATGTTTCTTACCCGGATAGGTTTCGGCTCAACGGCCATTGTTACTGGCGATGCGACCCAGATAGACCTTCCGCGAGGCACCCCATCAGGACTGACTCACGTATTGAATGTACTGAAAGACATTGACGGCATCAGCATGACCTTCTTCCAGTCCAAGGATGTCGTGCGCCACCCACTGGTGCAGCGCATTGTCGAAGCCTACGAAGCGTATAGCGGCGATACCGCCTCCCTAGACAAAACCAAGTCATGAACCTGATCGTCGATCTGCAGAATGCCAGTTCGGCCTCTGCATTACCCCAGATAGCCGACTTTGAACGCTGGGTTCATGCTGCCCTGAGCGGACAGCGCGACGAAGCCGAGGTCTCCATTCGCGTTGTAGACGAAGCCGAGAGTGCCGAACTGAACCACCAGTATCGCCAGCAAAACAAACCCACCAATGTGCTCTCTTTTCCCGCCGACCTGCCACCGGAGCTCGGTCTGCCTTTACTCGGCGATCTGGTAATCTGCGCCAGCGTCGTAGAACGAGAGGCAACCGAACAATGCAAGACAGCCCCGGCCCACTGGGCTCACATGGTGGTACACGGCACGTTACACCTGATTGGTTATGATCACATTGATGATACACAAGCCCAGGAAATGGAAGCGCTGGAAATAGATATTCTGGAAAGACTGGAGTTTGCGAACCCCTATCTGGCAAACTAGCCGGCCGGATTGATAATCCCACAAACCCATGCAGCGTAAACGCAAGATAGCTCCCACAGGAGGACAGCACACAAATTCATGAGCGACGACCGATCTGGCAACGATTCAGGCGAC
>NZ_JBFJTH010000152.1:0-8923 GCF_041625495.1 Litorivivens sp.
AATTGTCGTCATGGCACCATACTCAATACCTACGCCGTCGTTTAGCACTTTAGCGATTGGGGCCAGGCAATTGGTGGTACAGGACGCATTGGAAATAATCTGACTTTGGGGTGTCAGCACATGGTGATTTACACCGTAGACAACTGTGGCGTCGACGTCGCTGGCAGGGGCCGAGATGATTACTTTGCGCGCGCCGGCTTGAAGGTGTGCTGTGGCTTGTATGCGTGAGGTGAAAAGACCGGTGCATTCAAACACCACGTCTACATCAAGTGATTGCCAGGGCAGTAGTGTTGGCTCGGTTATGGAGAAGGTCTGAATGCGCTCGCCGTTCACAATTAACGCGGTGCCATCGACATTCACCGAGCCGTTGAAACGACCATGAACGGAATCGTAGCGCGTCAGGTGGGCGTTGACCTCGGATGTCGCCAGATCATTAATAGCCACCAAGTCAATGTGATCGCGCTGATCGGATTCATACAGGGCACGCAAAATATTGCGCCCGATACGACCATAACCATTAATTGCGGCACGTATCTTCATAGGCTCTCCATCTGCATTAGACTGCGCTAGTGCATGGAAAGTTTTAGTTTGGCTTGGAATATTCGACGCTCTTTTTATGCTTGTAATACGCAGGCGGAAAGAGGCCGCTACGCGTAATTCACTGACTCACTGGATGCATAGGTTGAAACGTGATTTCGGAAGGGCAGCAGAGTTTTCTGGCAATGGCCATTGCGAACATCCGGGCGCCCTGCAGGCGCCCAGTGGTGTCGGTTTCAGCCCGCGATTCAGGCCGGTAGTAAGCGTCTGACAATCTCTTCGCATTCGGCGCGGCGCATGTATTTCGGCACCGGATAACCGTATAGTCCGTGCGATTCATGGAGTGCTCTATCGACGAGCTCTTCGACCATTTCTGGCTTGAGCGCATCGGCGTACTGGGGAATGCCGATATTGGCCTCGAGCTGACGGACAGCGTCAACGAGCGCACGAGCACGCTGTGCGTCGGAATCGCTGTCAGAGCCAACCCCTGCGGCCTTAGCAATACGGGCCATTTGGGGAGCAGCTTTATCGATGTAGAACTCTAGGATATGTGGTAGAAACAAAGCGTTAGCTAATCCGTGAGGTAAGTGACAGATAGCTCCGAGTTGATGTGCCAAACCATGGACATAGCCAACATTGGTAATGGTGAACGCGGCGCCAGCGTAGAAACTGGCCACGGCCATCGCCTCGCGAGCTTCCAGATTGCTGCCATCTTTGACCGCGGTTTCCAGATTGCCAAATATCATGCCTACTGCAGTAAGGGCTTTAGTTTGCGTATCATCGCTAGCTTCACGAGACAATGATGATTCAATCGCGTGAGTTAAGGCATCCATACCAGTGGCTGCTGTGATTGCCGGTGGCAGGCCAGTCATCAGTGAGGGGTCAAGCGCGACGGCGTTGGGGACGAGTTTGGGGTCTACAATAAAGCACTTGGTACGTGCCTCAGCATCGGTAATTACCGACACCATAGTAGCTTCAGAGCCGGTGCCCGCGGTCGTGGGTATACAGTAGATTGGAAACCCACGGCTTGAGACGCTGAAATAGCCAAGAATATCTCGTGGCGTTTGGTCAGACCCGGAACATATCGCGATCACTTTGGCTGCATCCAATGAAGAGCCGCCACCAATCGCTAACACAGCGTCGCAGCTGTGTTGGAGGCAGTGCTTAATGCCGTTTTCTACCTGAGAAAAGTCTGGATCGGGGAGGACGGCATCATAAATCTCAGTCTGTATCCCCTGTTTTTCCAGTTCAGCAACGACCTGCCCTACTAGCCCTAGTTCCACCAGCATTTTATCGGTGACCACCAGTACTTTCTTGTGTCCGAAGCGGGCGATGGCTGAGCAGAGCGTGGCGTAACTGCCAGCACCGCTGTAGATCAGCGGTGACGACAGGCTGATAAATTTGAGCATAATGCGGCTGAGAAGGCCCATTGCCCGGCTGTATAAGACGGTTAGAAAATGCATGCTGGAGTCTTTCCCCTACTGGTCGGCGGACAATACTACATGGCGAACTAGCGCGATAAAAGGCTCTTTTGCGCACAGTTGACGACTTTTGTCCGCATTTTCGCTAATTTAAGGAGCCAAATAAGACATGCCGACGCGGTGCTAAGGCGTTGTCATCGGGAATGGGTCAAAATTCGGTAAACCCAGACTGCCCAGCAACTGTCCCAGCCGGATAAAGCTTCCTTCCACGCTGACCCCGTCCTTTCCTACCAAATCTTTCAGGCTGGCCTGACCGCTAATCAGCCTAACCAGCAGCTCCTGGGTTAGCGTCAGGGTTGCATCGGCTTCGGCAGCTAATCCTTGTCGGTGGTTCAGCACCGAGTTTTCCAGCATCAGGGTGAAATCATCACCGGTATCGGTAAACCGAAAGTTCACAGTAACTACCTTGCCGGCCGCCGACTCAGGATCGACATTTGTCGCCATTGCAACAAAGAACAAGTCGAGTGGCACGGAGCGAAGCAGCGCGCCTGCGCTTTCACGCATGTCCACCCCTTGCAGACCATTGCGCAGTTCATTGGCGCCCGACAGATAAACGTCTCGCCACGGCCCGCTTTCAGCTTGATAGCCGAGTTGCTCGTAGGCTTGGGCGAGCATGATTCGGGCGTCCTGGTGACTGGCGTCAGCAAACACCGCGTGGTGAGCCAGCTGGGCAGCCCACTGGAAATCTCCGCTGGTATAGGCATTGCGCGCTTTTTCTACTACCGCATCTATACCGCCCATTGCCTCGACATAACGATTGGCTTCTGCCTCGGGTGGCAGCGGGTCCAGATTAACGGGGTTGCCGTCGTACCACCCAAAGTAATGTTGATATACGGCCTTGGCGTTGTGCTTGAGTGTTCCGTAGTAGCCGCGCGTTGCAAAGTTGTTGCGCAACGACTCAGGTAGCGTAATGGACGCGGCAATCTCGTTTGGCGTAAGGCCTTGCGATGCGAGCCGTAGCGTCTGGTCATGAGTATAACGGTAGATGTCTCGCTGCTTTTTAATGTAGTCGCGCACGGCATCGTTTCCAAATACTGGCCAGTGATGAGAATTGAACACGATTTCAGTTTGCGAACCGAAGCGCACCAGAGCTTCATCGATATAGCCAGCCCACTTGAGAGCATCGCGTACTTTGGCACCGCGCAGGGTATAGATATTGTGGAAGTTGCGTGACAGGACCTCTGCCCCGCAGAACGCTGCATATTGTGGCAGGAAGAACATGAACTCCGCGGGAGCTTCGGATTCCGGTGTGTATTGAAAAACAAATTCAACACCGTCTATGGTCAAGGTCTGCCCTGTTCTATTGACCACCGTATTGGGCTTGATCAGCGACGTTGTACCTTGCCCCGGTTGCTTGCCGAGGCCTGTGTCGACATGCCCAGTCGCTGTTCGCGGCAGGGTCATGCCGTACATATAGCTGGCCCGGCGTGTCATTACCGCGCCTGCAATTACGTTTTCGCTTACGGCTTCTCGTGTGAAATGTGCAGGTGCGACCACGGGAACTGCACCGGAATCGGCGTCTGCCTGGCTAACAACTGCCGCTGCGCCAGCAAAGTGGTCAATATGTGAATGGGTATATAGAACAGCGGTTACTGGGCGTTTGCCAAGTGTATCGTTGGCTAGCTTGAGGGCGGCTTCTGCCGTTTCTACAGCAGTAAGCGGGTCCACCACGATCCAACCGTTACTGCCTTCTATCAAGGTCATGTTCGCCAGATCGAATCCGCGCACTTGATAGATGCCCTCCTTTACTCTGAACAAGCCATGAATGTTATTAAGTTGGGCTTGCCGCCAAAGGGAGGGGTTGACCGAGTCTGGGGCACTCTTGTCATTCTGCCAAGCGTAGTCCTTGTCGGACCATACTACGCTACCGTCTTCACGGGTAATAACCAGTGGCGTGCGCGTTGCAATAAAGCCGCGACGAGCGTCCGAAAAATCCTGCGCGTCATCCAGAGGTAGCTGCTTTGACACGGCTTGGTTCGCTGCTTTCGTCGCTGGCGCGGTAGCTGAGGGTTTGCGGGCATCACCTGATGGGAGCGGATTGTTCCCTGCCTTATCTCCGCTACAAGCTGTGATAATTATGGCTAAGCCGATACAGCAACATGCTCTGGAAATGAAAGGCATCGTTATACTCCCTATTATTGTTTTGACAGGTAACGGCATGACATTATTTGAAGCGAGTGTGAAAGCACGTTGAAGCCAACTAAACGACGCCGTAGCGTTTCGCGTTATCAGCAAGCGCCGCGCGGAACCCGTTTATGGTGGTGTATATAATGTCACTCACAGGTTCTACAGCATCAATTCGGCCGCACACCTGGCCTATCAACGGTATTGCAGCTTCCATATCCCCACCGAAGTATAGTTGATGATGCCCTGCCATCTGCTCCATAACTTGAAACTTGCCTAAGGCAGCAAGCTCTTCGGTTCTTTTCGTGCGTAGCGCGCGCAGCGCAGGTCGAGATTGCTGGTTTAGAAAAACGGTGTCTGTTTCTCTAGCATTCACGACCGCCTGTTTCCAGTTCTTATGAACCGGGGACTCAGCGCTGCTGAGCATACGTGTGCCCATCTGGACGGCGTCGGCCCCCAGCATAAATGCAGCCGCCATTGTTGCGCCATCGTTGATACCTCCGGCAGCGATGATGGGCAGGGTTGTTCGGGAGCGAATAAGTGGCAGCAGCACCATCGTGGACACCGGGGCCGGATTTTTGAATCCGCCACCTTCTCCTCCTTCAACGACTAGTCCGTCGACGCCGGCATCGATCGCTTTGAGAGCCATTTCCAGTGTCGGCACCACGTGAAATACCTTTATGCCAGCTTCCTGCAGAATGGAGGTGCACAGATTGGGGCTGCCTGAAGACGTTGTCACGAAATCAATCTTCTGTTCTATTACAAAATCCACAGCGTCACTGCTTTTGACGAAAGCGAGGGCCAGATTCATGCCAAAGGGCTTATTGGTTAGCTCCCGCATGCGAGCGACTTCCTCTCGGATATTGTCGAACTCCCCGGAAGAGGTCTCTATCACGCCGAGTGCCCCAGCGTTGCTTACCGCAGAGGCGAGCTGGGAACGGGCTATCCAACCCATGGGAGCTTGAATAATCGGATAGTCAGTCCCCGTCATGGCAGTGACTCTGGTGGTAATGGGTTCTGGTTTATTCATTTATACCTCCTTGTTAGGGGAATCTTACGATATAAATCGTGAATACTACACCGCCAAACATGTGGGGAGTTTTCCGATAGATTGCAATTTCAATTGCATTTGGTCGGTGTCGCGCAGCCCGTTAGCAATAGCACTCTGATTCCTCATAAGCATGTGGCTTTAATCGTGGTGTTTAAGGATCGTTGGGGAATTGAAGGTGGCGCGCTAATGCCGACAATGAAGATAAACCGCGATGTGATCGAGAAAAACTATTCGTCACTCGCTGACGACTGGTACTCAGCGCGTCAGATGGTAATAAGGGCATCGGATAATGCGGCCAAGTACTACGGCCGCCTATAACCTTAAACATGGGCGCCATTGTGATGCGCCGCGTTTATCCGAGGTTCAGCGCACTCGCTAAACCAATTCAGCAAGCATTTCCTTTGTGTATGGTGCTAGCTGCTCTGCCAACCCCGCCTCAATCTTGGTCGCCCAATCTGGGTTTGCGATCAGCGCGCGGCCTACCGCGACCAGATCAAACTCGGCGTTTTCCAAACGCGCCAATAGGTCATCCAGACTGGCAGGTTCAGATTCACGGAAATGGGCCTGACCCGGCAGCGGCAAAAATTCATCGCTCAGGCCAACACTGCCTACCGTAATTGCTGGCTTGCCCGTTATTTTGCGTGTCCAACCTGCCAGATTCAGCGTGCTTCCCTCAAACTCGGGTTCCCAAAAGCGGCGTGTAGAGCAGTGGAAGATATCAACGCCGGCCTCGCTCAAGGGTATGAGAAATTGCTCCAGCGTCTCGGGTGATTCGACCAACCTGGCGGTGTAATCCTGTTGTTTCCACTGAGACCAGCGCAGAATGACAGGAAAATCCGGCCCCACTGCGGCGCGAACCGCCTGAATGATCTCAATGGCAAAACGGCTTCGGTTCTCTAGACTGCCGCCATATTCATCGCTGCGTTGATTGGTGCCTTCCCAGAAAAACTGGTCAATCAGGTAGCCGTGTGCGCCGTGCAATTCTACCGCATCAAAGCCGAGTGCTTTGGCATCCTCGGCACCTTGCGCGAAAGCGGCGATAACATCCTTAATGTCCTGCTTCGTCATTTCATGGCGATTAACCTTACCAGGCACATTCATGCCTGAGGGTGTATAACCGTTTACCTCGCCTTCAGGCGGTGTGCCGGCGCGGCGCATGCCACCGCAATGCCAGAGCTGAGGCGCAATTTTGCCGCCTTCCGCATGCACCGCATCCGCAATCTTCTTCCACGCCGCGAGCCGCTCAGCGCCATGAAAGTAGGGCACATCCGGATAGCCGTTGGCCGCAATGTGATTAATGCAGGTACCTTCAGTGATAATGAGACCGACACCGCCCGCAGCACGGCGGCGGTAATATTCCAGAGACTGCGGCCCCGGGACATTATCCGGCGACATATTACGTGTCATCGGCGCCATAACGACGCGATTTTTGAGCGCCAAGGGGCCAAGTTGCAATGGTTCAAAAAGTATTGAGTGATTCAAATTTAACTCCGTACTAAAGAGGGCTATACGTTGAACCTTAACGAAGACGACGCTAAAGACCAATGTGCGTCAATGCAGAAAGGTAATGCACTCGGCAACATTTCTGCATTGCCAGTACAACGACACCAGCAATCATCGTAAAACCTCCTCGGGCCAGACCTATTGTGACGGCAGGTGAACGCAATCAATATTTTGACACCTTGAGTGCCACAATGTTAGCCTCTGCGAAGCATAACAACCACGGCTCGACACTCCATGCAGACAATGATGACACTCTTCGGGATACCCTGCTCACTTTACACCGCCAAGGCCCGAAGCTACCTGCGCAAACAGGGGCTTGCCTTTGAAGAACGTTCGGTAGGTTCCTCGACGTTTCAAGAGCAGGTTCAGCCCGTCGTGCAGCGCATGATCATGCCCGTCATAAAGTCCGCAGACGGGCAAATCGTACAGGATGGTGCGGATATTCTCCGTTTTTGCGACGCGCACTGTTCGGGCAAGTACCCTCTTCTGCCAGAATCCTCAATACTGAGGGCCATTTCCTATCTTTTCGAACTCTTTGGCGGGGAAGGCCTGTTGCGCCCAGCCATGCATTACCGGTGGAATTTTGACGATATCAATTTGGACTTCCTTCGCTCGGAATTCCAATGTCTTGCCCCATCGGGAGTAAAGGAGAGCGATTGGCCGTCGCTCTTCGAGTTTGCCAGCGGCCGAATGCGCAAGGCCGCAAAGTCTTTCGGCGTAAACGAGGAGTCTATGGCTACCATTGAAGCGAGCTACGACCAGTTCCTCGAGCTATTTGAAGCCCACCTTCGCGACCACCCATACCTGCTGGGGCAGCAACCAACATTAGGCGACTATGCACTGATGGGCCCCCTGTACGCTCACTTGTATCGCGACCCCAAGCCAGGCTTGCTTTTGCGCCAAAAGGCGCCTTTGGTCGCACGCTGGGTAGAACGGATGAATACCGCCGAGGAAGCCTGGACAGACTACGAAAATGCGTCACGGTCGTGGGTTTCTGATTCCGATTTGCCGGAAACGTTGATGGCCTTGATGCGTTTTATCGCCGAAGACTTCCAGCCAGAAATGCTGGCACACATTGACTATGCCAACCAGTGGTTGAGTGACCGGCCAGACTTGGCGGCCGGCACCAATGGTCTGGACGACCCGACACAGCGTTATATCGGCATGGCCGAATTTCCCTGGCGGGGAATTTCGCTGAGAACCTCGGTACTGCCCTACCGTTTCTACCTTTTGCAGTTCTTGCAGGACGAGTACGAACAGTCCACCGCAGGAGATAAACGGGCCATCGAGGATCACTTTGCCTCCTGTGGCTTGCTACCCCTGCTAACCAGCAAAACAACCCGCCGTGTGGCACGGTTGAACCACCTTGAAGTGTGGGAATAACCCGACAACCCGCTTTGGTCAAAAAACCCCTTATCCGGAGCCGCAACGATGATAGATCTGTATACCGCCCCAACACCCAACGGCCATAAAGCCTCATGTACGCTTGAAGCCCTAGAACTGGAGTACACAACACACTTTGTGAATATCGGCGAAGGGGAGCAGAAAAAGCCGGACTTCCTTGCTATCAACCCCAATGGCCGTATCCCGGCGATTGTTGACCGCGAATTGGGCGACTTTCCGATATTCGAATCCGGCGCCATCATGATTCACCTCGCAGAGAAAACCGGGCGCCTATTACCGACCGACGCCAAAGGCCGCGCCAAAGTCATTCAATGGCTGATGTTTCAGATGGGTGGTGTTGGCCCGATGATGGGTCAGGCCAATGTCTTTTTTCGTTACTTTCCAGAGAAGCTACAGCCCGCAATAGACCGATATCAGAATGAGAGTCGTCGCTTGTTTGAAGTGCTAGATACCCGACTCGGTCAAAACGAATGGCTCGCCGACGATTACTCCATCGCTGATATTGCGAATTGGTGTTGGGTACGAACCTACAAATGGTCCGGGGTATCGATAGACGGGCTCGATAACCTGCAGCGGTGGCTTAACACCATGCGTGAGCAACCGGGTATGCAAAAAGGTCTGGAAGTGCCCTTCAGTATCGACAACCTGCTAAACGATGAAAAAGCCCAAAAAGAATTCACCCAAAACGCTGACAAACTACTGCAGAAATGACACGCTGCAAGAAGGATCTAGGAGAAAACTATGACCCCATGTACCGAGCTGTGGGTAGACCGAAGCAATTTCCGTAAAACCAAAATAGTTAACGAGCCGCTGCGCTCGATAG
>NZ_JBFJTH010000153.1:0-8833 GCF_041625495.1 Litorivivens sp.
AAGTCCGCCAAGGTCAACGCCATCCGCACCAAGACCCTGATCGAACAAAGCGACGTAGCGATTATCCGCTTCGGCGACAAATATAAACAATGGAATGCCGCCTTCGACGCCGGTTACTGCGCCGCCCTCGGCAAACCCTATATCACCCTGCACGCCGAAGAGATTATCCACCCTCTCAAGGAAGTAGACGCCGCCGCCATGGCCTGGGCGACCACAACGGATCAGGTGGTTGAGATTTTGAAATACGCGGCCAGTGAAAGCTAAGCAACGTTGCACGCCTGAGGGAGCTGAAACAGGTCGTAACTGGCCTGCATGCCCAACCAGAACTCGGCTTTGCCAACACCAATCAATTCCAGTGCCAACGCAATTTCTGGTTTAAGCGACGCTTCACCGCTGACAACGCGCTTCAAGGTATTGCGGCGACAACCTAGCTGATCAGCGCATCCTGCAGAGCTAATCGGCGATGTACTTGATCGGAGTCGTTTTTATCAATCATCGGTTCGTTAATTCTGAGAAGAACGTACTTTATTCATATCCGGCTTCTTTTTGATGTCGCACAGCGAGAATCACTGCTGTTTCACCATCGAAGCGATACAACGCGACATAACCGCCACTACCGAAATCGATCAGCCATTCTCGAAAAGCTGGCTCCATATCTTCAACAGGGCGCCCGGCCTCAGGCTGGTGGGCCAGTATTTTCACGCCCGCTCGAATTGTCTTGATGGCGCGACGAGCCGCCTCTTTATCTTTAGGAGCGAGGAAGCGATAGAGTCTTTGTACGTCAGCAAGAGCTGACGGGGACCAAATCAGTCGTGACACTTGGGCAGCTCTGCATCATAACCAGCTTCAAGCTTCTCCAACCAGGCGTCAGCTTCCTCAAGCGTCAGATGCTGCCCGTTTTCCTGGTAGGCTTCCCAAGCTCGCAACGCGTCTTGTTTAAAAGATTCGCGCTTTTCCTCACGCTCTACATAATCTCGAATCGCTTCGCGCATGATCCAGTGCGAGGAGCGGTGCCTCACATCAGCCAAGTGCTGAATCCGGCTTTTCAGATCATCATCGAGCTTTATCGAAGTTGCCATATTGTCACCCCGGTATCAAAAGGTAGTACCTCTCACTACCTTACCATAAAAGCTTTGGCGTCACCCCACCTGGCACCCAGACAGAGGGAGAGTTCCAACGGCTGAAGCCCAGCTAATGTGGAATAGATGGAATTCCCGCCTATATTCAAACGTATCCCGCAGGATACAATGCATCGTTGACGAACTTGAAACCTATCGAGGCTATGGCCACCGAACTGGAGGACTAAGCAAATGGTAAAAACGAAAGAATTTAGTCCCTTCGAGTTCATGGAGTCTCAGGCTGAGATCGATGCCTTTCTGCTCGAATGTTACGAAGATGAAGCCCCGAATACCTTTGTCACAGCCCTCGGCCACCTGGCCAAACAGCACGGCATGACAGAAGTGGCAAAAGCCGCAGGCTTGAGTCGGGAAAGCCTTTACAAGGCAGTGAATGGCAAGGTTCAACCCAAGTGGTACACCATTCATCGGTTAATGCGCGTGCTTGGCGTTCGCCTGACTATTGCTGCCTAGCACTGGGCGACAGCGCCATTTATGGCCTCAAAGAAGCACTGCAATTCATAACTCGATTAAGGTATTCCGGTGACAACCAAGTTGCTCGGCCATCATCGCAATGCTGTTCAGCTGCTGACCGTCTTCATCTTCTATCAGGCGCTGCTCGAGGAGCCGCCCGGGATGAGAGGGGTTATGCATAGACATGATGTGCGCTCCGATTAGAGATAATCGTCGTAATCCCGACGATAGATATCTTCATCCCGAAACTCGAAGGACAGCCGCCGGTTGCCTGCCCCCATTGATCCTCAATCAACCAGAATCCATGAACCGCTAAAGTAGAGCCCTCCGCCCCTCCTTGAAGGGCTAATGCTCGCTCCCCCACACAAAAGGCGTGCACCATTATGATGCAAGAAGCTATACTCCAAGCCCCGCCACGAAATTGTTGTTAGGTCCCGTTCTGGGGTGTGGCGCACAGCCGATAATAATGTAGCTACGAGGAAAAAATGTTAACACTAACTAAGAAATATACTTCACACTTTATCGCAGTGTGCATGCTCATGCTCGCTGGAGCCCTTTCAGCGCAAGCATCTGAGCTGGTCATCATGAAGCAGAATGACCGACTGAAGCCGTCAAGCTCCGACCAGATCTTGGGCAAAATTGGAAGTCGGATCGTGGTTCTTCAGTCCGACAGCAATGTTTGCATCTACGATACGGCAAACGGTCAAAAGCGCTATATCTGGGGTTTCGACCAACTCCCAGGATGGATGGAAAAGGGCTACCAAAAGACGTCTGAAATATGGCTCGCGCCGAATGATCTGGTTGTCTATGCGGGCGGAACAAACCTTGCCTATTCCGCTATCACAGCTGACAAGCTTCCCGCCTTTGGCGGCAACGCAAGCCCCGTCGAAATGGTTTTTGACGGAAATTCGATCACAATTCGCAAGGTTAACAATAAGTCTCAGGTTCTTTGGGTCAAACCTTTCGGGCACTGGAACGCAGCCGCGGATATGAATAACGCAAACCCCAACGGCGTTTGGAGTTATGGCGGTGGCACGGTCGGCGGCGACTTTGTCAAGTATCAAATTATCGCAAACAACAAAGGTTTGTGGCACCACGGGCCTGAAGGCTGGAAAGGTGTTTACTTCAATAACACCGGAGCCCCCCAGACCTTATCAGGTGGCCTGAACCCTGCTCCGGGCACACTGATCATTCACCCTGGCAACGGTGCCGACCACCTATCCAAGATTCGCTTCACTGCGCCCAAGGACGGAAGATACGCGGTTAATGCAAACTTCAAAAATATTGACCAGCAGGCAAAAAAAACCTTTAACTGGGTTTACACCAATGCCTCTAGTGAAAATGGCAAGGTTTACAGCTTTACCCCGGCTGGGTGGAAAGAGCTTTATGGACAGGAAATTTCTGGCGTAAACGCTTCTTCAGTGTTTAACCGGGTTGTCACACTAAAAGCCGGCGAAATGCTAAGTTTTGAAGTGGGCAATGCGGGCGATACCTATACCGATGACTCAGTGCAGGTAGATATCCAGATAAACGTGCAGTAATTGAACACACCACGCTCATCGTGGCATCACAGCCCGGCCAGCACTGAATGCAGGCCGGGCTATTTTTTATACCTAATCCCAACCTACCAAACTAAAGCGGTCGGAGCGCTTACTTTTAAACAATTATCAGGCGAGGTTGCGCGCCCGTCTGCGTTACGAGGGCCCATAGCTGACCTGCAGCGGAATTCTGGGGACAGTTTACTTAATTAACTGAAGCACAAATCAACACAAAGGAACCAACACCCCAGTAACTCTAAAAGTCTACCTCTCCGGCGAAATCCACACCGACTGGCGCAATCAAATCATTGAAAGCTGCCGCGAGCAGAAACTGGATATCGCCTTTACTTCCGCCAACACCGACCACGAATCCAGCGACGCCGCTGGCGATGTACTCGACCCCGAGGAAAAAGGCTTCTGGCGCGACCATAAGTCCGCCAAGGTCAACGCCATCCGCACCAAGACTTTGATCGAGCAAAGCGACGTAGCGATTATCCGCTTCGGTGACAAATACAAACAGTGGAATGCCGCCTTCGACGCCGGTTACTGCGCCGCCCTTGGCAAACCCTATATCACCCTGCACGCCGAAGAGATCATTCACCCCCTCAAGGAAGTAGACGCCGCCGCAATGGCCTGGGCGACTACAACGGATCAGGTGGTTGAGATTTTGAAATACGTCGTCAGCGACAGATAATTGGGGTCATAGTCACATTAGAAAATTGGGGACAGTTTACTTATTTAGAAATAGGTAAACTGTCCCCAGTTTAATTCGCGTCGCCTTTAGCCAACGGATCAGTCTTTCTTCTTTTCCAGCGAAGCAGCCCATAAAGCCAGCCGATGCCTTATGGACTGCTGCGACACCTGAAGCTCCAGCATGGGCTGGATAAGCTTGTCCCGCACCAGCAGCCGATATATGTATTCCAGCTTCTCATTGGTCGAATCGGTAGGCTCGAAGATTGCGGCCCCGCGTTTTTCTGCGTAGCGAGTACCGATATCTATAGCCTTGCGTACAAGTTCTTTTTCGTTTTGCAGCTTTTTCATACTATCTCCTGCCAGCTACTTACAGTACTCGGGGGCGATATCACCATCCACGATAGCACGCGGCTGAATAACTGCTCTGTAGCAATTGATTTAGAGCTTCAATAGATATGAGACTGGCTCGAACCGCATCTCGGTTTGTACTTATTGCGCAGTTGTGTAAAATTCACGTTGCGCCAAGATGTTTAATATTTGACCAGATGGCGCATATCAAAATAAAAACCGCACGCTTGTGCCTACTGTGGCATGCCGTCTCCTGTCTAGAGGTAAAACTACGGATGAAGTCTATGCGTCTCCCGCTTTTCTTACTTAGCGCCCTTCTTACAGCCTGCGGCGGAAGCAGCAGTGGTGGCAGTTCCAGCAGCGCCGCGAGTGCAAGCCAACAAGAGGGGCAGTTCGTTGACTCCCCGATCACAGGGCTCGGCTATCGACCTGGAAATGAAATAGACGTTCGGCTCACAGGCCCTCGCGGCGAATTTCAGTTCACATCGGGCCAATCGATAGCGTTCTCTCTAGGCGGCATCCAGCTAGGCTCCGCGCCCGGGCAGCCCTTTATCACGCCGACAACCCTGGCGAATGGCAACGAGTCCATTAGAACCAACCTGGCGCGTTTTTTCCAAACCCTGGACAATGACGGCAACCCCGACAATGGCATTATCCTGGCCCCACGAGTACGGGATCGTGCCCAAGCCCTCAGCCTGTCTTTAGCGGCCTTCTCAGTCGACCCCGCCGATTTTGCTGCCAGCGAAGCGGCGCAGTTTGCGATCTCGGCAAACGGCGATAATCGTGTGTTAATTGACGCTTTAGAGGCACTCAAGCATTTAACCGCCTCTGAACGCGATATCGCGGACGGCCAATTTGACTATGACGGCGGCGTCGATAGCGACAACGATGGTATTAACGACGCAGTTGATGCCTGCCCGCAAACACCTGTGGATGCAACGGTTGACGCTGATGGCTGTGCGCCGGGAGAAGCATTGCAAGACGATGACGGCGACAGCATTGCCAATGGTGAAGATAATTGTCCCGCGATTTCCAACTCTGATCAGGCTGATTTCGATGCCGACGGCCGGGGAGATGCCTGTGATAACGACGTCGATGGCGACGGTCTTGTAGACAGTAAAGACCCCAACCCTACATCTACAGACAGTGATAACGACGGCGTTCCAGATGGTCAAGATAATTGCCCTGCAATTTCCAACTCTGATAAGGCTGACCTGGATGGCGACGCGATTGGTGACGCATGCGACGATGATCGCGACGGCGACGGCACGCCCAACGATATGGACGCGTTTGCAGACGACCCCAATGAAGATAGTGATACCGACGGTGACGGGATAGGCGATAACGCCGATGCATTTCCCGGCGATCCCAACGAATCTCAGGATACAGACAGCGATGGAACAGGCGATTCGTCGGACAACTGCCCACAAACACCAAACCAGGACCAGAAGGACACAGACAACGATGGTAACGGAGACGTCTGTGACAGCGACCTTGACGGCGATGGTGCCGACAACGAATCAGATAATTGTCCGCTAGTATCAAACAAGCAGTCCGATGATCTGGATGGCGATAGTGTCGGCGACGCCTGCGATAGCGACATTGACGGCGATGGCATCGAAAACGGCGCGGACGCCGATAATGACAACGACGGTGTAAACGATAACGACCTTCTCGGCGGTGACGAGGATTTCTGCCACGGAACTCCCCTTAATACCCCTACCGATGAGGTCCATACCCAGGATGCAACCAACAAGGGCTGCACCGACAATCAGCTCGCCCAGGGTGATTACTGCGCAGACGGTGGCATCAAGGTCGCCGGCGGCAATTTTGCGGTCGATCCGCTGGTCTCCGAGTCGGGGCACAACATAGCCTTTCAGCTAATGGAACCTGACACCATCGATTGCGCGACTCTGCACTTGGCTGCACACCCACTAATCTTGCATGGTCACGGCTTTGGCGGTTCGCGCACAACTGAACGCGATCGGTTTGCGGATTATTTAAGCAAAGGCTACGCCGTGATCAGCATTGATCAGCGCGGCTTTGGCGACAGTGCCGGCACTATCCGCACGATGGATCCAGAGTTCGAGGGCAAAGACCTGGTGCAGATACTGGACTGGGCTGAGGAAAACCTCCCCTACCTGGCGTGGAAGAATGATGCAACAGAGAAGTTTATTTCCCGACCTGCCCCGGCCGACAAACCCGCACACAGTGTCGCGAATGGCGACAATCTGGTAGTAGGGGCAATCGGCAGCAGCTACGGAGGCGGCTACCAACTCCTGATTCTGGCGGTGGACGAAAAGAACCGCCTCGACGCCCTGGTACCCGATATCACCTGGCACGATCTGCGCTATAGTTTGAACCCCGGCGACACCATCAAAACCGGCTGGGACCTGGCGCTGGTCGCAGGCGGTGAATCCGGCAGCTATGGCCCCGGACTGGAAAATGGCGATTCACCGAACGATCGCGGCCTCGATCCCTATATCAAGGAAACCCTCACAAGAGGTGCCTCTACCAACGAATTCCCACGGGAAGCTCTGAAGTGGTTCAACTACCACAGCCTGGGTTTTTGGTGCGCCAATCAAGGGCTCCCGACCATGCCCTATCAAGTCACCCACTGGGGAGAAAACGATAGCAACACCATGCTCAGCGACGGCGGGGTGGTCCCATCGCCCGGCGATAAACCTCGCACGCTGCCAGCAGTAGATGTCCTGCTGACCCAAGGCTTTCGCGACACCCTCTTCAATTTCAATGATGCCTGGTGGAATTATCAGTGCCTGTCGGCGCTCGGCGGCGATGTACGACTCTACACTCACCAATCCGGGCATATCTTAGCGGTCGCCGCACCCGATGACGCGCAACCCACACATTCCGGCGCGCCGGCACCCGTCATACCAGCCTTCCAGGATGCCGGCGGCCCCCAAAGTTGCGGCGCAACAAATCTAACCGCCGCGGGCAACACCACCGACAGTCTCGTGCTTAAATGGTTTGACGCGAAGCTGCGTCAATTTACCGGTGTCGATCTCGGCAGCGAAAATATATGCATATCACTGGCCGACGAAGATTCTGTCTCAATACCGGCTGACATGCTGATTGCTCCCGATGCCAATGCGCAGGCCGCCACGCAGATCAAGTTTAGCTCCTCCCCGGTACCCAATGGCGAGCTCGCCGTAGCGCTGGCCGCGAATGGACCAACTGTTGTTGAGCTTGGCAGCGTCGCCGACGTTAACGGAGCGATACTGGCTGGCATACCCCAGCTCGATGTCACCGTAGCAACGGCTGCAGGTGCCAACGAATTGGCGAGTGACTGCAGCCCGCCCGACGTTCCCACACTCCGCACCGGTTGCGACAGTATTGTCTTTGTGGGCATCGGCCAACAGAAAGCCGATAGCGGCTTCTGGGATCTGGTCGACGACCAGATTTACCCGCTGCGCGGTCTCGGCAAACATAGCGTAAACCTCAACGGTATCGCCGAGCGAATTGAGCAAGGAGACAAACTCGCCTTGCTAGTTTACGGTTTTCACCCACAGTTTCCCGCGTCCTATTCTCGCGATGTATCCATCGAGGCTGTAGAGCTAAACGGCAGTATAGGCCTGCCGCTGTATGCCGCAGACGAAGATGGAAATGCTGACTTGGCTAAAAGCGCGGCCAGCGCCCTGACCAATACCTGCGGTTCACCAGAAACCGCCCCCATCGGTGTTACGTCCGAAGGAGGCGAAGCACTATTGCAGGATTTCACCCGGACGGACTTTGAACAACTCGACTTCGACAGTGATGGGTGTGCCGCACAATATAAGGCCCTGGTTCCCGTAGACGTTGTCCGCAAACAGGATAGCGAACGAGAAGTCCGAAACGAGACAACAACTATCTTCAATCTGGACGTCCCCCGCTGGGTGACCTATGTAATTTGCCACCCATCACCAGATCAGTGCAGTGCGCTGCGGCCGCTGGTAGAGGTTGGCAACTTTGACTTGGATGAAGACAATGAGCTTCGTATCAATGCGCCTATGTCTGCAGACATAGGTAGCGATGTTCCACCAAACACCTCCTCAATCAACTCGGTGCAGTGGAAGCCAAACGCCGACGTGGCAGCAGTAGGTGTCAAGTTTTCCATTACTGAAGGTAACCCTCAGACAGCTATGACAGTTTTGTTCGATGCGGGAGCTGCTATAGGCGACATCCTCGTCAACAATAATAGCGAGACGGTCTCTGTCCAAGCGGGAGATCTTATAAAAGCAAAACTTTGGCACACAACTGTAAACACCGAGGGCAACACAACCCTAGATTATCGGGTTGGGGGTCTATACACCGTTGACATATCTCTAATCCGCAACGGAAGCACTGAATTCTTCGCACGACACAACTGTAGTAATATTTCTCTAAGCGACTTTGATCCGAGGAAAGCGGGTACTGCCGCTTGTGATGGCTCGAGCGCAGGAGCCGGTTGGTTGCTGAATTTCGTCCAGGATTGGCGAGTAACAGAGGTTGCGTTTGACGATGTTTTCAATTTCGCCAACCCCGACGACCCTGTTTTTTCGATTCTCGATGATGTCGAACTGGTAATAGCTCAGTAATTGCTTCGCAACAAATTACACCGCCCAGGCTAACGACCTGGGCTTTTTTATGGTTCATCGCATATTAGGGTGGAATGCTGCTCTGATCTTG
>NZ_JBFJTH010000154.1:0-8783 GCF_041625495.1 Litorivivens sp.
CACCTACTTGGCGGGCGTATCGATCCAGTGTCACTGGAACCCACCTGGACCGCAAAAGGGCGTGAGCGAGATTTACCGGTCTACCTGATGGAGACCATTGATACTGTCAGTCCGGCCGTTTCACTGGAGCAGCTGGCTCCCTCCCAGCCGCGCTACGCGCGCCTGCGTGACGCGCTGGCTCACTTTGAGAAAATCGCGGGGGAAGGTGGCTGGCCTACCGTTCGCGGCAGTGGTCTCCTCAAGCCGGGACATCATGCCGCCTGGGTGCCATCTTTACGCGCCCGCATGCGAGCCAGTGGTGATTATAACGGCACACCGCAGGAGGCAACGCTTTACGATGCTGAGCTGGTGCACGCGGTGAAAATTTTCCAGGTGCGATCCAACCTTGAGCCAGACGGTATCGTCGGCCCGATTACTCTGAAAAATCTAAACCAGTCGGCTCTGGACAAGGTAAACAAGATCAAGGTCAATCTTGAGCGCTGGCGCTGGCTTCCCGATGATATGGGCTACCGCCATATCCGAGTGAACATCGCGGACTACCGTCTGGAGGCGCACGAAGGCACAAACGTGAAAGAAATATTTGACGTTGTAGTCGGTCGTACCTACCGCCAGACGCCAATATTTTCTGCCAATATGTCCTATCTGGTACTAAACCCCTGGTGGGAAGTGCCGCGCAAGCTGGCACGACAGGATCTGTTACCGAAATTTCAGAAGACCCCTGAGATTATCCGGGAGTTGGGTTATCACATCCTTGACTCTCATGGGCAGTCGGTTGACCCCTATGCGGTAGACTGGAAAGCCATCCCGGCGGCGCGCTTTCCATATCGTGTTCGGCAGGAACCAGGCGGAAAAAATGCCTTGGGCCGCGTCAAATTCATGTTTCCCAATCAGCATGAGGTTTATTTGCACGATACCCCGTCACGGGACCTGTTCGCCAAGGTTCGACGGGACTTTTCATCCGGTTGTATCCGGGTGAGCGACCCGATGGACCTCGCCGCGTGGGTGCTTAAAGCGACTCCGGGATGGAGCGAGGACAAGGTGCTGGATGTAGTTGCTTCAGGCAGGGAGACCAGCGTGAGGCTAAAAGACCGCATCCCGGTACATTTGCTGTACTGGACTGTGGTGGTTAATGACGAAACGGGTGATATCCGTTTCATTGAGGACATCTATGAGCGCGATGACAAAATCTGGGCGGCTATCCAGAATCGGTAGCTTTACTGGTCGTTACTGGAAAGTTTGTGCGGCCCTACTGCTACTAGCCAGACATTCTCTAGCCTATGGCTTTGATTCGGGTGAGGCGGGCTTTACCGCGGTGGTAAGCGGGCTGCAGGTTCCCTACAAAGTGATGGCGGTTACCGCGATGCCGGGCGAAGAGCTGGTTATCAAGGTGCCCAAGGCTACGGCCGCCACCGCGGCGATGGGCACGCTGGTAAAAGACAGTGAAACCCGCTACCGCTGGACAGCACCGCAGCGCAGTGGCCTGGTGACGCTGGAACTGACCCGTGCCATTGAACAGCAGCGTATGACGCTCAATATCTTTGTGCTGCGGCCCACCGCAGACATCCGGGACGATAAGCTCGACGGCTATCGCATAGGTCAGTATCCCCAGCAGGCCTATCGCGGATTGGCCGCCTATGAAGCGCCATCCGGGCTGGTCGAGGTGACCTCGGCAGTGATGGATACGCCGCTATCCCCACACTTTACGCTGCGTCAGTTTCTGTGTAAGCAAGCAGCGGTGAACGGTAAGGAGTTCATGTTGTTTCGGCCCGAGCTGCTGCTCAAACTCGAAACTATTTTGCGAAAAATCAATGAGCGCGGGGTAACGGCAGATACGCTGTTTATCATGAGCGGTTATCGCACGCCGCACTACAATGCGAGCATTGGTAATTCGAAAAATTCGCGCCATATATATGGTGGTGCTGCCGACTGGTATGTGGACATGTCACCGAAAGACGGGCGCATGGATGATGTAAACCGCGATGGCAAGATAGACCGGAAGGATGCGGGCTACCTGTATTCGCTGGTCGAAGGGCTCAGTAAGGAATCAGAATGGTTTAAAGGCGGTATTGGTGAGTATGGTAGCACCGCCAGCCATGGACCGTTCGTACATGTCGACGTCCGCGGGCAGCGCGCTCGCTGGGGACGCCGCTAGTTACAGGCTGAGTCGGCGCAGGCGAGGGTCTTCCTGCGCCAGGTTCCAGAGCATGTCGAACTGCAGGATATAGTTAAGCGCGCTGGGCCGGTTACTGAAATCGGCCCAGTGAGCATTGGGCTCATTTCGTTTGGAAACTATCAACCCCGCGTTATCTGCCACCAGAAACTCTTCCTCCGCTTGACCCGCCTGATCTTCTGGCAGGGCGCGCAGCAAAATAGAAGTATTCAGCCGCTGTTGCAGTTCGAGCAGTCGATGGCCTCGGCCAGTAAGTTGGTCCGGACGTAATACCAGAATACGAATCTCGGTGGTCTTATGCAGCCGGGCGAGTTCGGAAAGCGCGGAGCGCACGGTATCGTTGTCGTAAACCGATGGGTCGAGAGATTCGCTGAATATCCGCAACTGGCGGCGACACTGCGACACCATGGATGCGACGGTGTGCTCCAGATCGGTGACTGCGTGCTTGCCACTGTCCTTACCGAGAATGAAATCCTGGCGGAGCGTCAGGCGCATTGACCTGTGGGCAATGCCGGCATCCATAAATTCCGGCCCGTAGGTTACAAAACCAAATTGCTCATAGAAACCAACTGCACTGAGCTGGGCGTTGAGCCAGACTTCACGCAGGTTTTGCAGCTTTGCATGGCGAATAACACGCAAAAGCAGATCTTTGCCGACGCCTTTAGAGCGATAGGGTTTGCGAACTGCCATGCGTCCGATGTGGCCGTCGCGCAGCATGCGCACGGTGCCCACCGGCTCGCCATTATCAGTTGCCAGCCAGTGATGGGCGCGGTCGTCCTCGCCATCCCATTCAAGGTCTTCGGGTACGCCCTGTTCCTCAACAAATACTTCGCGCCGAATGGCGTGGAGCTGTGCCTGATCCTGAGCCCAGCTGGCTTCTATTACGTTCATACTGCGTTCGCTACTCTGCTGTCAGCGCGCGTGTGGAAAGCAAAAAACTGGCCGCTTGCGGCGATATTTTCTGCAGCGCAACCCATAGTGTATCAGGGAGAAGGTCTCCGGGAATCAACTGGCACACATCCGTGAGTAACTCGACGGCTTCAGGGGCTATCTCCATGCTCATACCGTTGGCAAAAAGCAATGAAAATGGCGAGTCGATATACAGGGTTATGCGTGAATCCAGGCTTCGACAAACACCTTTGGCGGGAACTGCGCGTGGCTCGGGGTGGGGCAGTGTTTCATCGTCTGCCTCGGTGACAAGTTCTCCAAAGCTGGCTATCAGGCTGGTTTTATCACTGAGGGCATCGTGCAACAAGGACTGTAAATGATCGATATGCCGACGATCCAGCGTTTGCCCGGATGCCAGTGTCGCTGCGGTGTCCCGGTAGCGTAAATCTTCGGTGAGGTCCGCGCTGAGGGTTTCCCACCAACGCTCCAGAATCTGGCTTAGTGAGGGCGCTCGAAAGCCGACCGACAGCGTTATACATTGATCATCCAGTGCGGTGCCCCAGTGTGCGACACCCGGTGGAATATAGAGGATGTCGCCAGGATTGAGAACATAGCGGGCCTGCTCGTGAAATTCGTCGAGCAAGCGCAGCGGCTGGCTGTCGAGTACGACATCGCTTTCGTCGCACCGCTGGCCAATGCGCCATTCGCGCTGACCACTGCCTTGAATGAGAAAGACATCGTAGCGATCAAAATGAGGGCCGACGCCACCGCCGGTGACCGCGTAACTCGCCATGATGTCTTCAATTCGCCATTGCGGTAAAAAGTCGAAGTGGCGTAGCAGGGCGGTGATCTCTTCAAACCACTGATCAACACGCTGTACCAACAAGGTCCAATGTGTGGACGGCAATTCGGAAAACACCGACGCCTCCATTGGCCCATTGCGAAGCTGCCAGCGCTTGTCTTTGCCAGCTATAAGACGAGATTCCACTTCGGCTTCGCAGGCCAGGCCAGCCAGATCATCGCCATCTATCGGACATTGGTAATCAGGCAACCCCTGCTGAATTAGCAAGGGTTCGCGTTGCCAGTAGTCGCGCAGGAACTGCGCGCTGTCGAATCCCGCCAGGGCCATTGTAGTTACTCTTAAACGCGCCGCGCTTGCTCGGCCGCATTGCCAATATAGGCGGCGGGGGTCAGTGCCTGCAGCTCTGCCTTTGCGCTGTCGGGAATGTCGAGTTTTTCAACAAATTCCCTGATCGCCTGCTGGTTGATGCTGTGGCCTCGGGTCAATGCCTTGAGTTTTTCATAGGCCTGCTCAACATTGTAGCGTCGCATGACTGTCTGAATTGGCTCGGCCAATACTTCCCAGGCTGCATCGAGGTCCTCGCTGATTCGTGCGGTATTGATTTGCAGCTTGCCAATGCCTTTCAGGCTGGCTTCATAGGCGATTAGGCTATACGCCATGCCAACACCCATGTTGCGCAGTACCGTAGAGTCGGTCAGATCACGCTGCCAGCGGGATATTGGAAGTTTCGCCGACAGGTGGCCAAAAATGGCGTTGGCAATGCCCAGGTTGCCTTCCGAGTTCTCAAAGTCGATGGGGTTAACTTTATGCGGCATGGTAGACGAACCGACTTCACCCTCTACCGTTTTCTGTTTGAAGTAACCAAGGGAAATATAGCCCCAGATATCGCGGTCAAAATCTATCAGGATGGTATTGAAACGCGCGATCGCATCAAACAGCTCGGCAATATAATCGTGGGGTTCGATCTGGGTGGTGTAGGGGTTCCAGGTCAGCCCGAGAGATTCAACAAAGCGCTTGGCATTTGCCTCCCAATCCACCTCGGCATAGGCCGAGAGGTGGGCATTGTAGTTGCCCACCGCACCGTTGATTTTGCCCAGCAGTTCTACCTGCTTGATGGTCTCCAGCTGGCGTCGCAGGCGAGCCACAACATTGGCAATTTCCTTGCCCATGGTGGTCGGGCTGGCAGACTGGCCGTGGGTGCGCGACAGCATGGGTACATCGGCCAGGTTGTGCGCCAGTGTGACCAGTTGATCGATGATAGTTTGGGCCTTGTTGACCAGGTATTCCCGCCCAGTTTTTAACATCAACGCATGGGACAGGTTGTTTATGTCTTCTGAGGTGCAGGCAAAGTGGACAAACTCGCCGCCACTGGCCAGTTCGGCATTGTCGGCAATAGTCTCTTTAATTAAATATTCCACCGCTTTCACATCGTGATTGGTGGTGCGTTCAATGTCCTTTACGCGCTGCGCGTGGTCTTCGGTAAAGCCGCTGACCAGTGTCTCCAGCAGGGCATTTGCCTCGCTACTGAAGGGTTTCAGCTCGGGAATGCCGGGGTGGTTTGCCAGTTGTTGCAGCCAGCGAACCTCTACTTCAACCCGGTATTTGATTAGGCCGTATTCACTGAAAATGGGTCGCAGGTCGGCGGTTTTACTGCCGTAGCGGCCATCAATGGGAGAAATGGCGGAAAGTGCCGTCAAGTCCATGAAATCTTCCTTGCTGTGCGGGGGTACGGAAAGGCGGCAATTCTACCCTAGTGCGGGGCGCACGTCAGGTTTGGCGGTCGGTTTAATGCGGGATCTCGCGCTGCAGAATCTCACGCACAGTGCGCACAATACGGTTCTTCGCAAACAGGAAGTGGCGGCGCCGTCCGCCGAGCTGTTTCCAGAGATACGCACCGCGTATCCCCGCCAGCAACAGTGCCCGGATCCGGTCAGCATTTTGTGCATTTTGCAGCTGTTGTGCGCTCCCATTTATTTTCAGGCGGAACTTGAAGTTGCTGACAGTGTCTTTATAGATTCCTGCAATAGGCGACGCTAACTCATTGATATTCTTGTCGCTTAGAAGCTGCCCCCTTTCAGTGTGGTCAAGCCTGGAGCGAATGATGGCAGCGGCCTCGGGCGTTTTCTCAAGCTGTTTCTGCAGGTGCGTAATACCAATGATATAGCGCACTAGTTCACGATCGCTGACACTGCGAGTACCGGTGAGTAGATCGTGTAATTTGCGCAGGCCAAGTTCTAGAGCGGCCACCGAGCCGTAGGCTTCAATCGGCGACTGGGATGAAAAAGAGAACAGACTTTTTAGGCAGGCTTCAAAAGCTTCTGGCTCGGCGTTACCGGTTCTGGCAATGGAGTCCACCAGAGCAACACTCTGGCAAATGCCGGCCAGTGCCAACACCTGGTCTCGCAATGCCTGATCTGTTTGCGGCTGGCTCATGCGACTTTCTCCGCCGGATTGAATGCGCGTTCGATCACCGTGCCACCCAGGCAAACTTCGCCTTGGTAAAATACGACTGATTGTCCTGGTGTAATCGCGCGTTGCGGTTCGTCGAAATGCACTTCAAGCCCAGCGTTTTTAGCGTAGACGGTGCAGGCTTGGTCTGGTTGCCGATAACGGGTTTTGGCAGTGCAGCGCAAGGGCAGCTCCGGGATATCGGCTATCCAGTGGGGCGCGGCTGTTTCCAGTGCAGACTTGAACAGCGCGGGGTGGTTGCTGCCTTGTGTGACACGCAAAACATTGCGGGTCAGATCCTTGTCGACCACATACCAGGGAGCATCGCTGGCCCAGGCGACACCGCCAATACCAAGCCCCTGGCGCTGGCCGATAGTGTGGTACATCAAACCATTGTGGGTGCCGATTTTACGGCCTTCCAAATCTTCAATATCGCCTGGTTGTGCTGGCAGGTAGGTCTGCAGGAAATCCTTGAATCGACGCTCGCCGATAAAACAAATGCCGGTACTGTCTTTCTTATTGTGGGTAATAAGGTCGTGCTGTTCGGCGATAGTCCGAACATCTTTTTTGTCCAGCTCGCCAACGGGAAACAGGGTTTTTGCAAATTCTCGGCTGCTGACTGCATGCAGGAAATAGCTTTGATCCTTGTTGTTGTCGAGGCCCTTGAGCAGCCGACCTTCGGCATCTCGGCGGGCGTAGTGACCCGTAGCGATCAGGTCAGCCCCCAGCATTAATGCGTAATCGAGAAAGGCCTTAAATTTGATTTCGCGGTTACAAAGAATGTCCGGATTGGGGGTGCGGCCGGCCCTGTACTCGTCGAGAAAGTGTTCAAACACGTTGTCCCAGTATTCCGCGGCGAAGTTAGCACCGTGCAGGGTGATACCTATGCGGTCGCATACGGCTTGCGCGTCGGCGTAATCTTCTTTCGCAGTGCAGTATTCGGTGCCGTCGTCCTCTTCCCAGTTCTTCATGAACAGGCCTTCAACCTGATACCCCTGTTCGAGCAGGAGTAGGGCGGTGACAGAAGAGTCGACGCCTCCAGACATGCCAACGATGACTTTTTTCGGTGTGCTCATCCGTAAATCAGATCCAGTGGGTAGCGGTGGCCAGCGAGGTATTGATCAATTGTTGCCAGCACCAGATGGCTGCGCAGGTCGCCGGCACGGGCTTGCAGTTGGTTACGGCTTAACCACAGTGTTTGGATGATGCCCTCGTCAAGGGTGGCATCTGGTACCTGCCGTATCGCCGAACCGAAGAAACTCGTGCGGTAGTAGGTGACGCCATTGGCTGCTTTATACAGCGTGGTACCCACGACGCCATCTATTTTCGCTTCATAACCGGTTTCCTCAAGTACTTCGCGCCGTGCAGCCTCTACCAGGCTTTCATCGGGCTCCAGATGACCTGCGGGTTGATTGATCACGCGTCGGCCCTCGGCCTGTTCCTCGACCACGAGAAAGCAACCGTCTCGCTCGATTACCGTTGCGACGGTCACATGGGCATGCCAGGGGCGGATATCACTCATCGGTTACTGAGGTGCCATAGTCAAAGAAGGGCGCGATTATACGCGCTTACGGCGAGAGGATGTAGGGCGTCGCCGCGCACGCTGCGGCGCATGGACTCGCTCGGTGCGGTATTCGCCGGGCGCCAGATTATCAAGCCGCCAGTTGCCAATGGCAATGCGCACCAGTCGAAGCGTAGGGAAGCCGACGGCGGCAGTCATGCGCCGTACTTGCCGATTGCGACCCTCGGTGATTTCCAGCTCCAGCCAGCAAGTGGGTATGGCTGCGCGTTCGCGAATGGGGGGATTGCGGGGCCACAGTTGCGGCGTTTCAATGCGGCGGGCCTTGCAGGGCAGGGTAGGGCCGTCTTTCAGACTAACGCCGGCACGCAGCAGGTCTAAGGCCTCGTCACTAACCTCACCCTCTACCTGCACCCAGTAGGTTTTTGGTAATTTGTGTCTGGGATGGCTAATCTGTGCCTGTAGTTGGCCATCATCTGTCAGAATAAGCAGGCCCTCGGAGTCGTAGTCGAGGCGGCCCGCCGGGTAAACGCCGGGGACGCGGACATAGTCAGCCAGGGTTTTTCGCCCGTCTTTTGCGCGAAATTGGCACAGAACCTGGAAGGGCTTGTTTAAGAGAATGAGGGTGCTCATTAATTAGACAGGAAATAGTCACTATAAATTGTTATGATACGTCGCCTTTTGCCTACCGGCAAAGAAAGGTCTCACTGAAAAACAGATAATCCATGGAGTCAAGAATGGGATACCAACACATCAAGGTGCCTGCAGAGGGTGAGAAGATTTCCGTTAATGCGGATCTTTCCCTTAACGTCCCCGATCGGCCGATTATTCCTTTTATCGAAGGAGATGGCATCGGTGTCGATATCACTCCGGTCATGATCGATGTTGTCGATGCGGCGGTTGAAAAAGCCTACGGTGGCAGCAAGAAAATTAGCTGGATGGAAATCTACACAGGC
>NZ_JBFJTH010000155.1:0-8760 GCF_041625495.1 Litorivivens sp.
ATGCCAATGCATAATGTGAACCGTGTTAGCGGAAAAAACAGCATCAGCGCTGCTGACCGGCCAGGGCGCACAAACCTCCAGCTCGATGGGCGGCAGCAGATTGGGCAGGCCGGCATCCTCGCACCAGGCACGGATGCCCGGCAGGTAGTCCGATTGATCTGACGGCTGCCAGCGTAGATGGGGTAACTGCCCGGCGAAGTGCGCGGCATGCTGCCCGGTACCACTACCCACCTCGAGTACGTACTGACAGTCGGCAAGTGCCTCGCGCAGCACGTTAAGGATGGGGGTTTTGTTGTTTTCGCAGGCCTGCGAGAAAGGTTTGTTCATGAAAGGCTTGCCACCACTTGGCGAATCTGACTATAAAGACCGAAACCTTAAACATAGCTCAAGGACGTGTCACGTGTTAGTCAGCAATATTGAGATTATTCCCGGCAAACGAATCGCCAGCCACCTGGGTTTGGTGCAGGGTAATACCGTGCGCACCAAACACGTAGGTCGAGATCTGATGGCGGGGCTGAAAAACATTTTTGGCGGTGAATTGAAAGGCTACACCGAGCTGCTCAACGACGCGCGTGAAGAAGCGATGCAGCGCATGATGCAGCAGGCCGAGGCGATGGGCGCCAATGCGGTGATCAACGTGCGTTTTTCAACTTCGTCGGTGGCTGCGGGTGCCGCCGAGCTCTTTGCTTATGGTACTGCCGTGGTGCTGGAGTAATTGGGGTGACTGATCTCGTTGTTTTTCTGGTACTGCTAACGCTGGGTTTTGTATTTGGTCGGCTGGCGGAATCCCGGCACTTTAAATCGATACAGAAGCGCGAGCGCGAGTTGGCGACGGTGCTTGCCTTTAGTGAGCGTCTGCCGCCGCCGACGAACACGCCGCGGCGGGTGGCGTTGGTGGGCGGCAATGTGGTGATCTCGGTCGATTACTTCAAAATGATTGCCGCCGGATTGCGCAGCCTGTTTGGCGGTCGAGTGCGTTCGTTCGAATCGCTGGTGGAGCGTGCTCGCCGCGAGGCCCTGCTGCGAATGAAACAGCAGGCCCTGGAGCTTGGTGCGGCGATGGTGGTTAACGTCAAGCTTGAAACGGCGTCTATTTCCAAGGGTAGCAAAGGGCAGATAGGCGCCGTAGAAGTCTATGCCTACGGCACGGCACTGATCGATATAACCTGAATGAGCAACTACGAAAACCGACCGGTTCCGGAAGGTATCAATTACAGCCAGGAAAATCCGCTAAAGGAATTTTTCCTGTTGCTGCTGGCAGCCGGCGGGGCATTGCTGGTGTTACTTCTTATATTGTCACTGGCGGCGCAGAAGCTCGCGCCACTGGTGCCTTTCTCTCTGGAAGAGAAGCTCGTGTCCCGGTATGCCGAGCAGTTTCCTGCCGCGCCCGAGAGCGAGCGCGCGCAGCTTATTGAAAACTATCTGCAGCAACTGGCTGATCAGTTGCTGGAGTCACAGCGTTTGCCTGAAGGCCTGAACCTGAAGATTCACTACCTGTCGTCGAAGACCGTCAATGCCTTTGCTACGCTGGGAGGCAATGTCTACATACTGGACGGGTTGTTAGAGCAAATGGACAGTGAGAATGCGCTGGCCATGGTGGTGGCCCATGAAATTGCTCATATCATTAATCGCGACCCGATTGTAGCCATGGGGCGGGGGCTCACGGTATCGCTCGCGCTGGCCAGTGTTGCCGGCCTGTCAAATTCCGGTGCGGCGGACTGGCTGATTCAGCAGCTGGGCCTGGCTACGGTGATGAGTTTTACCCGCGATCAGGAAAGGGCAGCAGATGCGATGGCATTGGATATGCTGCAGGCACACTATGGCAACGTGCAGGGAGCCGGGCGGCTGTTTGCCGTTATGTCCGAGGGCGGCATCGCGCCTCCGGAGCTGCTCAGTACGCACCCACTCAGTGATAAACGTATCGCCGCCATTCAGGCCTACGCACAGTCGCATCCCCAGCAGGGGGAGCCTTATCCGCTGCCGGAGTTAATACAGCAATGAAGTACTGGTTGATGAAATCGGAGCCCGATGCCTTCAGCATTGATGACCTCGCTGCTCGCCCGGGAAAGCGAGAACACTGGGACGGTGTGCGAAACTACCAAGCGCGCAATTTTATGCGTGAAATGAAAAAAGGCGACACGGTGCTGTTCTACCACTCCAGTTGTGCCAAGCCGGGGGTGGTGGGGGTGGCCAAAATCGTGCGGGAAGCCTACCCGGATTCCACCGCCCTTGATCCCGAGTCTGATTACTATGATCCCAAATCAGACCCGGATAATCCGCGCTGGTTTATGGTGGATATCCAATTTCAGAAAAAGTACAAACAGCCCGTGAGTCTGGCCGCCATGAAGGCCAATCCACTATTGGATGGCATGCGACTGCTAAAGCGCGGCAACCGTTTGTCGGTGATGCCGGTTGAGGCAGAGGAATTCCAGATCATTCGGGCGATGGCCGCTGAATGATCTGAGTTTTCGCGCGGGGCTCAGGCCTGCTCTTTCCGAGTAAATACCAGCTCGCTGGCGGAAGACTGCTTAGCCTGGTAGCTATAACCCTCCCAGTCGAACGCTTTGAGTTCCTCAACGGATTTAACCCGGTTCTTGATGATGTAGGCACTCATCAGGCCACGCGCCTTTTTGGCGTAAAAGCTGATGATTTTGTACTGGCCGTTTTTCTGATCTTTGAATATCGGCGTGACAATATTGGCGTTCAGTGTTTTTTTCTTGACGGACTTAAAGTACTCATTGGAGGCCAGGTTAATCAGCGTTTCGGTCTTTGCCTCTCCTAAGGCTTCGTTTACCGCCTCGGTAATCTGCTGATCCCAGAATGCATAGAGGTCTTTTCCTTTGCTGTTGGCAAAGCGGGTTCCCATTTCGAGACGGTAGGGCTGAATCAGATCCAGAGGCCTCAGCAAGCCATAGAGACCGGAAAGGATACGCAGGTGCTTCTGGGCAAAGGCGAAATCGCGCTTGCCAAATTGCTGGGGGTCGAGCCCTTGGTAAACATCCCCTTTGAATGCGAGTACGGCGGGTCGGGCGTTATCCGGCGTAAACGGCGTGCTCCAGTTCATAAAACGCTGGTGATTCAGTTCGCCGAGGGCAGGGCTGATCTTCATCAAGCTGGAGATGTCGTCCGGCGACAGGCTGCGCAGCTCGTCCACCAGTTGCTGCGACTGTTCGAGAAAGTCGGGCTGGGTGTGCTCTTGGGTTGGCAGTGGAGATTCAAAATCCAGTGTTTTAGCGGGCGAAATAACCGTTAGCATCAAAACTGTCCGTAAGCTCAAGTAGTCGTGTGGAAAATAATCACTACGTTATAATGGCGGGCTTGGATATTGCCCGAGGCAGCGAATGCGAATAATAACAGCCCTGTCGTCAACTCTCGACGCCTATAGCGACACCGTCGGCAAGCTCTTGGCGTGGCTCTTGCCGTTGCTAATGCTCAATACGTGTGCCGTGGTGTTTCTGCGCTATGGGCTGGAGCAGGGCTCAACCTTTATGCAAGAACTATCCATCTACCTGCACGCGACTATCTTCATGCTGGGCGCAGGATACACCCTCAAGCGTGATGGGCATGTGCGGGTCGACATTCTCTACCGCAAGTTCAGCCCGCGCCGTCAGGCTTGGGTCAATGCCCTGGGCACGCTGGTATTTCTGCTGCCGCTGTGCGGCTATGTGGTGCTGATCAGTTGGGATTTTGTCAGCCATGCGTGGCAGATAAAGGAAAGCTCTGCTGAACCCGGCGGCATACCTGCGGTATTTGTGCTGAAAACCCTGATTCCATTGATGGCCGTCAATCTGGCAATTCAGGGGGTGGCGGAGTTTTGCCGGTCGCTGGAGGTGCTGTTAGAGGCCGAGGCTCCCACCCATGGTTGAGTGGATTCCCCTGTTGATGTTCGCCGCCGTATGCCTGGTGCTGATTTTGGGCTATCCGGTGGCCTTCTCGCTGGCGGGTACGGCGATGTTGTTTGCGGGTGTGGGCATCATTGCCGGTTGGTTTGATCCCAGTTATCTCACGGCTCTGCCCTCGCGTCTGTTTGGCACCATCAATAATGTCACGCTGATGGCGGTACCCCTGTTCGTATTGATGGGGGTTTTACTCGAGCGCAGCCGTATTGCTGAAGATCTACTCGACACCATGGCCAAATTGTTCGGTCGTTTGCCTGGCGGCCTGAGTATCGCGGTAATTCTGGTTGGCGCGCTGTTGGCGGCCAGTACCGGGATTGTCGGTGCAACGGTGGTAACCATGGGGCTGTTGTCGCTGCCCAGTATGCTTAGGCGTGGTTACGACCCGGCGATTGCTACCGGCACTATCTGCGCGACAGGAACGCTCGGTCAGATCATTCCGCCGTCAATTGCGCTGGTGCTGCTCGGTGACACACTCTCTACCGCTTATCAGCAGGCGCAATTGAACATGAACGTGGTCAACCCGGAAACCGTGTCGGTGGGCGACCTGTTTATGGGCGCGTTGATCCCGGGGCTGCTATTAGTGGCGATGTATCTGGTCTACGCGGTATTCATCGCTTGGCGCAACCCGCAGCGGGTACCGCCTGCGACGGATATTGGCAAAGTGCCAATCAGTCAGTTGGTCGCCAATCTGTTGCCGCCGGTTGTGTTGATTGTCGCCGTGTTGGGCTCGATTCTGATTGGCGCGGCGACGCCTACGGAAGCGGCCGCTGTTGGCGCGCTCGGCGCGGCGCTATTGGCGCGCCTAAAGGGTGAGCTGTCGTTCAAGCGCTTGGGTGAAGTGGGGCAATCGACCCTCGAAGTCACCTGCATGGTTTTTATGATCCTGATCGGTGCGGCTGTATTCTCGCTGGTGTTTCGCGGCTATGGCGGCGACGATCTGATTCAGTCACTGTTTGAGCAGCTCGGTGGCGGCGTCGGGGTCGCGGTGCTGGTGGTGATGGTGGCCATCTTTCTGTTGGGCTTTATACTCGACTTTATCGAAATCACCTTTGTGGTGGTGCCAATCGTCGCACCTATTCTGTTGGCGATGGGGGTTGATCCGGTCTGGCTGGGCATCATGATTGCCATCAACCTGCAGACCTCGTTCCTAACACCGCCGTTCGGCTTCGCTCTGTTTTACCTGCGCGGTGTGGCGCCCGAGACGGTACACACTCGCGATATTTATCGGGGCGTTGTGCCCTTTATCTGCTTGCAACTAGTGATGCTGGTGATTCTGGCCGTGTGGCCGGATCTGGCCACAACACTGCCGCAGTGGGTGCGCTCGCTGCGCTAGTCAGCGTGCAGATAGCAAAAACAATCACAGCTTATTGGTTGGGTAGGGGATGCCTCTGATTGACAGAGCTGCGGGAACCACATACCGTTGGCTGATTTGGCCAGCTGCCCGCACAGTAAGCGGCCCCTTGTACGAAGGATTCAGCGGATGCGAAATATAGACGATACCCCTCAGCCGGCTGGCGAATTGGCTCTGCAAACCCTGGCCATGCCGGCAGATACTAACCCCAGTGGTGACATCTTTGGTGGTTGGCTGCTGTCACAAATGGATTTGGCCGGTTCTATTACTGCCTCGCGCCGGGCTCAAGGCCGGACTGCTACCGTGGCGGTGACCGGAATGGCCTTTCTGACACCGGTGAAAGTGGGCTCTGTGGTTAGCTGTTACACCGATATTGTCGAGGTGGGTCGCAGCTCCATTCGCATTAATGTGGAAGTCTGGATAAATCCGCACAAATCGCCAGTGAAAGTCACCGAGGGTGAGTTTGTGTTTGTGGCCATCGATGAAAATGGTCGTACTCGAATCGTGCCGGACGACGACGAATAACGCCCGTATAACTCGCCCACTGTTAGCTAACACACAGGTAATGATGGGCGTGAGCACGCTGTAGTCCAATTGGTTTTCACACCTAACAATAATCTGGAAAACCCCATGGAATTGAAAGGCAAAGTTGCGCTGGTAACCGGCGCTACCAGTGGTATCGGTGCCGCCACGGCTGAGTCGATGGCAGCAAAAGGCGCAGAACTGTTCATCATCTGCCGAAGTGCTGAGAAAGGGCGCGCGTTGCTGGATGCTATCCGCCGCAATACCGGCAACGAGCGGTTGTCGATGATTGTTGCAGACCTGAGCGTGCAGGCCGATATTCGCCGTGCGGCCGCAGAATTTCTCGACACGGGAAAGCCGCTGCACCTGCTGATCAATAACGCCGGTGTGATCTATACCGAGCGCAAGATAAGTGCCGATGGTCTGGAAGAAACGTTCGCCGTTAATCACCTGGGATACTTTCTGCTAACGGAGTTGCTACGCGACCGGATTGTTGACAGTGCGCCAGCGCGGATTGTGAGTGTTGCCTCAGGCGCGCATGCCTTCTGTAAACAGATTTATTTTGACGATCTCAATTTTGAGAATCGGCCGTATAAAACCTTTGAGGTATACGGTCATTCGAAACTGGCGAATATCCTCTGGAACCGCGAGTTGTCGCGGCAGCTTGAAGGCACCGGTGTCACTGCCAACTGTGTGCACCCCGGCGCAGTCGCGTCAGGTCTTGGCAAACAGAATGGTCTGCTTGGAAAGGTGATAACGGGACTTGTGTCGCCGTTTTTTCAGTCGCCGGCGAAGGGTGCTTCCACCTCAATCTATCTGGCAACGTCGCCGGCAGTGGAAGGTGTGACTGGGAAATACTTTGCCAAGTGCGCAGAACTTCAGCCCAAGCCCTGGGCAGAGGACGATGCGGCGGCAAAGAGACTGTGGGACGTTAGTCGCGAACTGGTGGGAATGGCTGGCTAGTGGATTGGCCCGCAAGGCTGGCACCTGTTTCCAGGTGCTTGCCCTGCGGGCGAAGTGTTCAAATCTCGATCTGGGCGATCGCCCAACCTTCCAGAAACGGTCCGACCACTTTCTCCAGCAGTTCGGCATGGGCCGGGCTTGCCACGTAGTTATCCAGATCGTCCTTATTGTTGAAATCCAGCATCAGCACGTAGTTAAAATTCCCGGGGTAGAAATTCTTGTCCGGGCCGTGGCAGATATTCTGGATTGTCGGAATTTTTTCCGGCAGTGCCGCGTAAGCCTTGTCAAAAATCTCCAGTTGCGCGTCGTCGATTTCCTGGTTCCATTTCAGTAGTACAAAGTGTCGGATCATGGGTGGTTTATTCCTGTTCCAAATTGCGGGTATTAATATACGCCTGCTCGGAAATTCGATGGTAATTGCTGGCGCCATCGAGGAATTTTTTCCAGCTTTGGTACACTTTTTTGGCCATCGGGTCGCTTTCGGTGATGTCGGCGTAGTACTCGTAGGCCGCTTTTCGCAAATGCAATAGTACGTCGTCCGGGAGCTTTTTCACCTGAATGCTGTGCTGGTCTAGCAGCCGGTTCAGGGCGGCATTGTTGCGCGCCGTATACTCGTCGAGCATGTCCTGGTTGGCGTAGCGGGCTGCAATTTCCACGATGCGCTGCAGGTCTTTGGGTAGCGACTCGAAGGCTTCTCGGTTTACTGTGATCTCGAGTGTGGGGCCCGGTTCGTGCCATCCCGGGTAGTAATAGTAGCGGGCAACCTCGTGGAGCCCCAACGCCATATCATTGTAGGGCGCGACCCATTCGGTGGCGTCGATAACGCCGGTCTGCAATGACGTGTAGAGCTCACCGCCGGGCAGAGTTACGGCGGTGCCGCCCGCCCGGGTAAAGACTTCTCCACCCACGCCGGGAATACGCATCTTCAACCCTTTCAGATCCGCTACTGAGTTGATCTCCTTGTTAAACCAGCCCGCCATTTGCACGCCCGTGTTGCCGCCAGCCAGCGGAATCACGTTAAAGGGGGCATAGACTTCGCGCCACAGCTCCAGTCCGCCGCCGTAGTGGAGCCAGCCGTTCATTTCCTGGGCGGTCATGCCAAACGGTACAGACGTGAAGAAGGGGGCTGCGGGCATCTTGCCTTTCCAGTAGTAGGCGGCACTGTGACCCATCTCAACGCTGCCGAGTGAGACTGCGTCAAACACGCCCAGGGGCGGTACCAGTTCGCCACCACCGTAAACTTTGATTAACAGGCGGCCGCCACTCATTTCCTTTACAGCTTTGGCGAAGTGTTCCGGCGCGGTACCCAGTCCTGGATAATTTTTCGGCCAACTGGTAACCAGCTTCCAGTGGTAGACTTTTTGATCGCCGGCTGCGGTCAGGGTATCGCTGCTGAAGTCTTCGGCCTGCTCGCCCACATACAGCCAGAACAGGCTGACGAGAGCTGCGACCAGAGTCAGAATGATGAGGGATTCTTTATTTTTATGGCGTGAACTCATGACTTCTCACTTGCGGTTTTGTGCGTCAGGGCAGTAGTACCTGACATTAAAATCGTGGTGCGTTTGGTCGAGTGCCAACAACGCTGGCTCACAGCGCCTCTAGCTTGGCGTACTGCAGAACCAGCCACTTGCTGCCCTCGCTTTCAAAGTTGACCTGCACTCGAGTGCTGGCGCCCTGGCCCTCAAAATTGAGGATGGTGCCCTCACCGAAAATACTGTGTAGTACGCGCTGACCCAGGGTGAGTCCAGTGTCCTCGTCGGTGCTGTGCATGCTGGTGTTGGCGAAGCTCACCGGTCGGGAGATCTGGGTATTGCAGCGCACTTCGTTCATCAGCTCTTTCGGTATTTCGGACAGAAAGCACGATGGCGCGTTGTAATTCTCCTGGCCGTGCAGTCGACGGGTTTCTGCGTAGGTCAAGAAGAGCTGTTGCTCGGCGCGGGTGATGCCCACGTAACACAGGCGACGCTCCTCTTCGAGACTCTGTTCTTCCATCGACATGCGGTGCGGGAATAGGTTCTGTTCCAT
>NZ_JBFJTH010000156.1:0-8758 GCF_041625495.1 Litorivivens sp.
GCTGGCCTCCTCCGCCGCATCGTCGCCCAATGCCTGTTCTTCCGCTTTCAGACAACCAATGTATTGACGGCCTTTGGCGACAAAGCCCTTGACCGCCTGTTGGGCTTCGAGCATTTCCTGTTCGCTGGCGTTCTTGCCGTCAATTACCTGAGGTGCTTCGGGTGCTGTGCAATCGACCGCGCTGGCGGCAGATGCGTACAATCCCAAGCCAGCCGCTGCAAGTGTGCGTGTAAATGTCATGCAGTTCTCCCTCTTGGTTAGTTATAGGTACGGTAGACCTTAACACGGAGGGGCGCCTGTCTTGCAAGGAAGGCGACTTGTGGACTTGTGCATAAGGCTGCCAGGTTCAGCTCGGCACCGAGGATACGGAGGGCAGGCATTTGCACCGCATCCTCCAAAGACGGGAAGGCGCTGGAAGCGCACGATCGACAGCACTATTTCAGCGACACTCCTTTAGGTACGCTCCACAATCATCGCCGAACCTATCCCCCCGGCTGCCAGACAAACAACCATGCCAAGCTGGGCGTCTCGCCGCTCCAGCTCGTGAAACAGCGTCGCCACCAGCGATGCGCCTGTGGCACCTAGAGCATGGCCGATGGCAATCAGACCACCATTGACGTTTACCTTGTCGGAATCGACCTCGTAGTTGCGCAAAAACTTCAAAGGAGTCGCCGCAAAGGCTTCCATAAATTCTATCAGGTCCAGTTCAGCCAGACTGACTCCGCTTTGATCCAAGACGCGTTGCATCGCATCAAATCCGGCAGAGAACTGAATAACCGGATCACCGGCACACTCGGCGTAAGCTCGAATTCGGGCGCGAGGCTTCAGACCACACGCAGCTCCCGCCTCTTTCGACCCTGTAAGCACCAACGCTGCGCCATCAGACAGTCCGGGGCAATTTGCCACTGAGTGCAGGTGGTTAATCGATTTCAATTGCGGATAGGCTGCCAACATCATGGCATCCGCTTCGGCCGCGCCAATTTCGGCAAAAGCTGGCGGCAGTTTTCCAAGTTTCTCTTGCGTTAAATCGTTGCGTACCCATTCGTCTTGGGCAAGCGCCACACTGCCGTCAGCGTGATGTACTGGTATCACACTGCTGTCGTAGTAACCTTTTTCCCACGCTGCGCTGGCGCGCTGATGAGAGTTTAAACTGAGCGCATCCAGCTCGGCTTTATTGTAGCCCTCAAGACTGGCGATAAGCTCAGCCCCCATCACGGGCAGGGCCCAACGCAATTCCCGCCGTAATTCGTCATTGAGATAATAGGCCGCTTTATCCGCCATAAAGGGTACTTGCGACAGACTTTCCACACCACCAGCCAGGCTCAGTCCCGGTTGTCCGGCCTGCGCCCACAGTGATGATTCCCCAACAGCACTGAGACCAGAGACGCAGTAATTGTTCAGGGTTTTGGCAACCACGGTGTCTGGTAATTGCGAGGCCAAACGACTGACCAGCGCAATATGCCCCCCTTGGGAGCGCACTTGTCCTACACATCCCAATAGCAAGCGCTCGACGCTACCGATTGCCTCGTCGCCATTGCGCTCGGCCAGTGCATCAATCAGTTGGGACACCAGGGTATGTGGTGCGATGGAACTGAGCGAACCTCCTGGCTTGTCGCCGGTTGCGGCCTGTCCTTTGCCACGCGGCGTACGCACAGCATCATAAATATACGCATCCGCCATACTCAATCCACTCCCACTACAAAAGACACGTTCGTGGTGGCAGAGCCCCCCACATTATAGGTAGCGACTTTTTTCGCGCCGGCAATCTGCATATCACCAGCATTTCCCGTGGTCTGCCTCCACGCATCCAAGACCATGCGGATGCCAGTGGCACCCACCGGATGACCCTGCCCGATCAAGCCACCGGAGGGATTAATGGGTAGCCGCCCATCAAAGGCGACAACCCCCTCTTCCACTGCCTTCCACCCCTCACCCGGCGCGGTAATCCCAAAGTGTTCAATGGCCATATATTCGGTGATCGTAAAACAGTCATGAAGCTCAATGGCATCCAGCGCCTCGGGACCTGCGATCCCTGCACGTTGATAGGCGTCGGTAATCGCTTTTCGGGTCCAGGGAAAAACATACTCCTGATCACGACTTGCTTCTATTTTGGTCTGCTGCAGCATCGGTGCTGTGGTATGCCCCCAGCCCAGAATACGGGGCAGCGAGTCCAGAGAAATGCCGCGTTTATCGGCGTATGCTTTGGCCTTCTCCGCTGATGCCAAGAAGACAACAGCTGCTCCGTCGGTAATCTGGCTGCAATCCTGACGGCGCATCCATCCCTCTACGACGGGGTTATCTCGATCATCCTGAGAAAAGCTGTTGCCGGTAAACGCCCAGTTGCGTGTTTGTGCATTGGGGTTGCGTTTGGCATTACTGAAGTTGATTCGGGCAATCTCTCCCAGGTGCTCATGCTTCAGTCCGTAACGATGATCATATTCTTCAGCCAGATCAGAAAACATGGCCGGCCACACATACTTGACCTGCGTCGCTTCGCGGCCGACCCAGCAGGCAGCCCCTAGATTGGCAGCCGCAGTATCACCGTGCACGTTGCGCATCAGCTCAACGCCGGCAACACACGCCAGATCGTAGTGCCCGCTCTCGATATCGCGCATTGCCGCGAGCATCGCTAACGAACCCGAAGCGCAAGCCCCTTCGTGACGCGACGCTGGCATACCCGCAAAATCCGGGTGCACATGGCCGAAAAATCCGCCGAGCATACCCTGACCGGTAAACAGCTCGGCGACGAAATTCCCCACATGCCCCACCTGAACCTCACGGGCTTCCAACTGACACGCGTCCAAACCACTGTTCACCGCTGTCGCAAACAGATCGAAAAGGGTTTTGTCGTCCCGCGTCCAGTTGCGGCCAAAGTCGGTTTGCGCTCCACCGAGTATAAATACTTCACTCATTTATCCGTCTCCTGCCAGCTACAAAGCCTGCGGCTAAATTCAACCAGCGCCTCCGGTGATTTGTTGGTCCGAGGCCCAACAGGCGTGTGTGCCACTGCATAGGCGGTGCGGTAATACAATCTCGCACACCGGACCCGCCTCGATATTTTTTGCATCCAGCAACACGCAGCTGGATCGATTGCGTTTCATATCCGTCAGAAAACTAACCAGATAGCCGTCGTCTTCGTCCTTTGCGCCGTCGCGAGGCACAAACGGCGCTTCGGAACCGTAGACTTCGTCACCAAATTCATAGCGCTGTGTCGCCCCCGTTTCGAGATCGTGCTTGATCAGGCCGGTGAACAGGAACCAGCCTTTCTTGAGCGTGGTACTGTAAACGTAGCGATTTTTGACACCGGCGTATTGTTGATTGATGGTGCCAAACTCCACGTAATCCTTGTCATACAAGACCTCTTCACGCGTAGTGCCGTCTTTCAGGTTAAAGCGCCAGCGGTGTAGCTGCGGTTTGACCTCGTGCATATTGAGAAAGGCATACAGGTGTCGGTATTTCTCCGGGCCAAAATCCAGTGGTGGCGGTTCCGGATTATTTTGAAAGTAGCCATCCAGCACCAGCTCGTCGCCCTCTTCCCAGGCATTGGTCCAATGCAGTACGTAGGTGGGGGCGCCCTCGAACCAACGTATATCTTCTGCTTTTCCATATCGGGGAATTACGGCAAAGCGCGATGGCATGTCGTGCATCACCGGCACATGCATATTCTGCGTCAGCAGTTCCTCATGCCAGAACATCGGAAAATCATTCAGAATCGAATAGTTTTTGGAAAAAGCCATATCGTGAGGCAAACGCGGCCCCGGTAGTTCAACCGGCACATAATGCTTGAGGCGATTATCCGCGCCCACCACACCATAGTGCATGTAGGGGGCGTGCTTGGAGTAATTGAAAAACAGCAGCTCACCGGTGCTCTCATCAACCTTGGGGTGGGCCGAGATGCCATCGATTGGCGTCCAGGCCTCAATACCCAATGCATCCAACGTGTAGGGATCAAGGCGGTAGCCCTCGCCACACTGCCAGAATGTCGACAAGGCTTTTCCCGCATGCACGGTCACATCCGTTGACGAGGAATCTTTCAAATGCTCATGGGCTCCCCAGCCGGGACGTTTGGATTTTTCAGGTTTGCCGGCCATACCCACCCACAGCGGGCCGTTCGCTTCCGCTTCGGCCTCAAAGCCGCGGGTACGCACAAAGCGATTGCGGTATTCCACTTCACCCTTCGAGAAGCGCATCATGTGCAACATGCCATCACCGTCGAAGGGGTGATATTTGCCGATGGACGTGTGTACCGGATTTTCTGTGTTTCTCAGATAAACGCCGTTGATATCCTTGGGGATCTCGCCAATGACCTCCAGATCCGTCGCGGTATATTCCTCAAAATTGGGCGTCCAGGCCCCACTGCGATAGGGGTGCTCGTCGTTTTCAGGGAGCGTGCTGTGAACACGCTGCACTAAGGTTGTTGGCATGGTAAATCCTTGTCAGCAATCTTTGGATGGTGGGTTATTTAGATTTGGGAGGGCGCGGTATCAAAGAGGGGGTTGCCGCTTTGTAGCGCTGGTATTCAGGGTTGTCACCCCACTCTTTATCGGCCCGTTGCTCAAGCAAAGGCACACCGCTGATGCGGGTAAGCAGCAAGGCAACAAAAACCGGCGAGATCAAGGTCACATATTGCCAACCCTGCAAAACCGGGAAAGCAATGATGGCCACCCCCGCCCACAGCACAATCTCGCCAAAGTAATTAGGATGCCGTGACCAGGCCCAGAGTCCACTTTGAATAAAACGCCCAGTATTGGCTGGATCATTGCGAAAGGCGCTTTTTTGCCTGTCGGCAACGGCCTCGATCGCAAAACCACAAAGCCACACGAGCAAACCAATAAGGCCTACCAGCCCCAGAGGGCGACTCTGCTCGCCAGTCATTGCCGCCAGCGCACAGGCTAGCGTCAGAAAGACCCAAAGCCCCTGCAAACTCCAAGTGGTTAGAAAACGTGGAAAGAGCACTTTGATGGCATCAAACCTCGGATCTCTGCCGGCCCGGCGAATGCGTAGAAAGAGAAACGAACCCAGGCGCCCGGCCCAGATCAGTACCAACACTCCCAACAGGAGCGAGCGCGGATCAGCATTGCCATATACCAGCGCGATGATTACAAGCGTGATGTAGGTCAGACTGCCAGTCAGATCGAAATAGTGTTCTGTCTGGGCCAGATAGGACGGAATGAACACCACCCACTGCACAACAAATCCAAGCAGCGCGCAGACCGCAAACAAGGGCCAGCCGGCAAATTCCACCGAGGAAGGCCAGGCTGCCGCCACAACGGCGCCGGCCAGCGTAAAAATAATGACATGCGCGATCAGCGCGCGAATCCAGGGTTTCACGTTTAATTCTCCGATCAATCGTCAGTGTTTTCGAGCAGACGGGCGATAACGCCACTCAGTTCGCGGTGCAGGGCATCACCGGGGGCCATTTGCAGTACAGCCGGATTGTTGTAGCCCTGAGACAAAATCATCATTGCCCGCGCAATGTCGCGCGCGTCTCCCGCTCTGAAAAGTCGCGCGCTTTGGCCAAGCCGTACAAAGCGCTCGCAGTGGTCAATCGACCGCTTTTCGCTTTCTGCGTAAACCTCACGCACCGCAGCTGAGCTCAAGGCCTTCGCCTGAGCAATGGCAAACAGAACGCTATTTGAACGAAAAAAGCGCACACAGCCCGCAACCCATAACGCCGCGAATTCCTCAAGACCAATATCCAGCAATGTCTCCACTTTCAGCCCCTCGGTCACGTGACGCACCAGATCATCCATAAGCGCCCGATAAGCGGCATCAAAGGCTTCGTCCTGCGACTCGAAGTGATTGTAAAAAGTGGCGGTAGACGCCTTGGCGCGCCGAGCAACCTTCTCGGCATTGAAACTCCCGGCACTTTCCAGCTCTTTGCGCACGGCTGCCACCAGCCGCATACGTGTGCGATCCGTCTTGCTCATCGTGTTTCCAGTCGCGGAGGATACCGACATGTCGACAGCTACTTTTCAACTTAGTTTCAATAAGTTTGACACATTTATATTATAAAAGTACAGTTGCCGAATATTAATTAGAAAGTTTTTCTATTTATAGAGGACTCTAACGTGACCCAGCCCCCAGCTCTACGCCCGCAGCACAAGCAAACCCAACGATTCTCCCGGCAAGTTACGACGCCCCTGTTGGCCGCATTGGCTGCGAGCAGCGTGATGGCCCAGCCACAGGGCGATGCACCACGCAGACAACTGGAAGAGGTTGTCGTGACCGCTCAAAAGCGCTCGCAAAGCCTGACCGACGTGCCGGTATCAGTCACCGCCCTAAGCGGTGACCGCCTTGCGGATGCGGGTATCGAGAACCTCAGCGATCTATCCGAATACGCACCCAACTTCAAACTCGTGGATTCCGGGTTTATCCCGAACATCTATATGCGCGGTGTCGGCTCTGGCTCCAACCAGGGCTTTGAACTGTCGGTGGGGATTTTTGCTGACGGCGTTCACCTCGGGCGACCACACCAAACCCGCTCGGCCTTTATGGATCTGGAGCGAGTGGAGGTACTGCGAGGGCCCCAGTCGATACTGTTTGGCAAGAACGCGATTGCCGGTGCGCTGAGCCTGATATCCGCCAAACCCGGCCAGGAGTTTGAGTTTGACCTGAGCGCCTTGACCGGTCGCTCTGACGACGACAAGCAGGAAATCAGCGGCGCTGTTTCCGTGCCGGTGACCGACAGTTTCGGCTTCAGACTGGCAGGCCGGGTACGCGAAGAAGAAGGCTATATGTACAACGAAGTACTTGATCGCGACGAACCCGCTGTCGACGAAGACGCCTGGCGACTGACACTGGCCTACGCCCCAAACGATACGATGGACAGCACTCTGAAACTGGAAAAGTCCACGCGCAAACAAACCGGCCGCACCTACGAAATGACCCGCGACAGCGCCCTAACCCGCTGTTCAGGGGAAGATACCGAGATGAACAGGCGGCGCGCTGCCGACGCCCCCGAAGAGGGAGAAATTGATACCTACAACGCCACGCTCAATATCGATTGGCACCTTGAGGCCGGCACCCTGACCAGCGTTACTTCAAAAACCGGATACGATTCTGCAGACCTGTTCGATGCCGACTCCAGCAGTTTCGACACCCTCTATATTTTCGGCACGGAAGACTACGACCAGTTCAGCCAGGAGCTGCGCTTCACCTCCCCCACTGGCGGTTTTGTGGAATACATCGCAGGCGTTTTCTACCAGCAGAACGATCTGCACTTTTACGAAGAAGGCCCGCTGAAAGTTCGCACCGGCGGCGTTCAACCCACGGGCATTTGCGCTATCGACACCCAGGTTGTAGTGGACACCTATATCGACAGAGACTTTTATGTCGACACGGAAGCCTGGTCAGCCTTCTTTCAGTTTACGCTCAACTGGACACCAACACTGCGCACCACCTTTGGCCTGCGCAAGGTAGAGGAAGAGAAAACCTCCTCTCGCGAATTCCGCATCTATGACGATGAAAATCGCGGCGCGGCAGATCCAGCCACGCTGATCCTGCTGGACAACCTGCGCATCAATCCACACAGCCTGGACGGCGAGCGCGAAGCCTCAAACCTGTTGCCATTGGTCAACCTTCAGTGGGATGCCACCGATACGATGATGACCTACATCAGCTACACGGAAGGCGCGAAATCCGGCTCCTACGATGCACGCGGCAATAACGACCGTGACGAGTTCAATGGCGGTGGCCGCAATTACGAGTATGACGACGAGCTCGCCGATGCTTGGGAAATTGGCGCAAAGATGACGCTGGCCGAGGGTACAGCTGATTTGAACATTGCTCTGTTTTACGTTGAATACACCGACATGCAGGTCAGCGTTTACGATGGCTCCTCAGCCTTTAACGTACTGAACGCCGGGGAGGCGCTTACCCAGGGCATCGAGCTGGACGGCCGCTGGCTAGTCACGGATTGGTTTCAGCTTACTGGCGCTGTGGCCTACCTGGATTTTGAATGGACGGAATACAACAACGGCCCCTGCTTCGTCGGACGCAGCGACAGCAACGCTGACGGTTCGTGTGTTCTAACCGGCATGGAAAATGTGCAGACACCCGAATGGACGGGCACGCTTTCTACCCATTTCACGACTCCTTTACCGGGCAATCTCCTGCTGGGCCTAACCCTGGACGCCAACTACAAAGATGACCACTTTACCTCGTCAGACCTCGATCCGCGCGGTTTTCAGGAAGCCACTACGCGCTACAACGGTCGCCTCCAGATTGGGGCTGACGACGGTCGCTGGAACGTAGCACTGGTGGGCAAGAACCTGAGTGACGAAACGACAATGGGCGCTTCTGCCGCCACCCTGCTCGACGTCGGCGGCTACCGTGCAACGATAGAGCCTGCGCGCACCGTATATCTGGAGGGTCGATACCGCTACTGAGTCTTGCGACTAATACGAACCACCCAGCCAATCTCCATACGGCAAGATTGGCTGGTGACTAGTTCTAGCAAACTAGAGCTTAGAACGGCCGGCTCTGGCTCTTCATCATTAACGGGGGACACCGGCCATACAAAATAAATGCCCCACTCTTTCTAGGACTAAACCAAAAATCAGATGGGAGCTGGCAGCAGACGATTGACCATTAACAGGCTCAGGCCTGTTAATGCCCCTGCGAGGCTGCGCCTGTGGCTTGGCCCAAACGCTGACGCGTCTGTCGAACAGAGACGTTCTTTCGCCACAAACATGCCATACAAACTAAAAAGGCCCCACTCTTTCGAGTGGGGCCTTTTTAGTTTGTATGGCGCGCC
>NZ_JBFJTH010000157.1:0-8739 GCF_041625495.1 Litorivivens sp.
GACAGAAAAGCACCAGCAGGAGGCCGGAGGGAGGTTTTGAGCAACGGCGCAACGATTGTCGCCGCCGCAGGCGGGGCAGGTCTGGGCCTTATAGTTGGAATCACGTGATGTCATGGCTGCCATTGTAGGGCGGTGGCACGGCCTGCGTCAGCCCGAAAATAGCGGGAATTTTCGAAACTGGTCGTTTGGGGCGGTATACTTGGCGTCGGAGGTGGGCAATGCAAGATGACGAGTGGTTTGCAAAAGAGTTGGGTGACGTTAGGCCGTTAAAGGCCGAAAAGCGCGTTGCCATCCGGCGGGAGGATATCTCCGAGCTTGCAGCTAAAGCGCGTCGTGAGGCTGCCCAGCGCGAGCAGACGGTTGATCGCAATCCGCTTTCGGATGCGGAGGTTCCTCTTCTAGATGCCTACTATGTGCTGGAATGGCAGGGGGCCGGTGTACAGCACGGCGTTTTTCGCAAGCTCAAGCAGGGCGTCTATGAGCCCGAGGCGCGCCTGGATCTTCATCGGATGACGGTGGAGCGCGCCCGGCAGGAAGTGTTTTCGTTTATTGAGGAGGCGTACTCCCTGAATCTACGCAGCCTGTGCATTGTTCACGGCAAGGGGTTTGGGTCAAAAGCGGAAGGCGCCGTGTTGAAAAGTTACCTCAATGTATGGCTGCCCCAGCTGGCGCCAGTCATTGCCTACGCCAGCGCCCAGCCTCGTCATGGAGGGGTGGGCGCTGTCTATGTGTTGCTGAAAAAAAGCGAACACAAAAAGCAGGAGAACCGGATCAAATTTAATCGCGGCAGGGTGGAGTAGATGCTCTGCAGGTGGTGCCCCGGGCTTTATTTGGCGCCATTTCTTTGTAGCACATCCGCAAACTCTGTTGAGTTGCGGTGCTCTAGAACATAGCTCAGCACGGTTCTGCCTGCGGCATTGGTGGCATTGATGTCGTGCCCGGCTTCGAGAAACATGCCAACAAAAATTTCAAAATCATCTGCGCGCATGCTCTGGTAAGCCTTTTCCAGTTTGTGGAAATCAGCGTTTATGCCTTTGGGCGGGTGCACATCCAGAAATTCCCGAACCCGATCTTCTGTCCAGACTTCGTCCAATACCTTTTCTTTGTCTTTACGCATTGTTTAATTCCTTGTGCCCGGCTCAGCCGAGTTTCTTGTTCAGTAACTGGTTAACCATGCCGGGGTTGGCCTGGCCCTTGGAGGCTTTCATTATCTGGCCGACAAAGAAGCCCAGCATTTTTTTGCGTTTGCCCTCGTCGGCTGCGCGGTACTGCTCAACCTGTTGGGGGTTGTCAGCCAGCACTTGATCCACCATTTTTTCCAGTTCGCCACTGTCGGACATCTGCTTGAGGCCCTTGCTCTCGATAATGGCATCGGCGCTGCCGCCCTCGCCATTCCAGAGTGCTTCAAAGACCTGTTTGGCAATCTTGCCGGAGATGGTGTTGTCGCGAATGCGCTGGATCAGCCCGCCGAGCTGCTCGGCGCTGACTGGTGAGGCAGCGAAACCCAGGCTTTCTTTGTTAAGACGGCCCATCAGTTCCACCATCACCCAGTTGGCCGCCAGTTTGGCGTCACCTGCTGTTTCGGCGACGGTTTCAAAGTAATCGGCAATGACGCGCTCACTTGTGAGTATGCTGGCGTCATAACTCGACAGGCCATAGCTACTCTGGAAGCGCTCGCGCTTGGCGTCAGGCAGCTCGGGCAGGGTGGCTTTGATTTCGTCGATCAGGCTCTGCTCAACGGCCACGGGCAGCAAGTCCGGGCAGGGGAAGTAGCGATAGTCATTGGCTTCTTCCTTGCTGCGCATAGGGCGGCCTTCGTTGCGCTCGCTGTCAAACAAGCGTGTTTCCTGAGTAATCGCGCCGCCGTCTTCGAGCACATCGATCTGGCGCTGGGCTTCTATCTGAATGGCTTTTTCGATAAAACGAAACGAGTTCAGATTCTTGGTTTCGGTTCGAGTACCCAATGTGTCGCTACCTTTCCGGCGTACCGACACATTGGCGTCGCAGCGCAGTGAGCCCTGCGACATGTCGCCATCAGAGATGCCCAGATAGGTCACGATGGAGTGTATTTTTCTCAGGTAGGCCACAGCCTCTTCAGCGCTGCGCATATCTGGTTCAGAAACGATTTCGATCAGCGGCGTTCCAGCGCGATTCAGGTCGATGCCGGACATTCCGTGAAAGTCTTCGTGTAATGATTTGCCCGCATCTTCTTCCAGGTGGGCGTGATGAATGCGAATCCGCTTGGTTTCACCGCTTTCCAGTTGGATGTCGATCCAGCCGGGGCCAACGATGGGGGCATCCATCTGGCTGGTTTGGTAGCCTTTGGGCAAATCCGGATAGAAGTAGTTTTTGCGTTCAAACACCGATTCCGGCGTTATTTCTGCATTTACTGCCAAGCCAAATTTAATAGCGCTTTTTACCGCTTCCTCGTTCAATACCGGCAGTGTGCCTGGCAGGGCCAGATCTACGGCGCAGGCCTGGGTGTTTGGCGCCGCGCCAAAGGCGGTACTCGCGCCAGAGAAAATTTTGGATTTGGTCGAAAGCTGCACATGCACCTCAAGACCGATTACAGTTTCCCATTCCATGTCGGGTTCCCTTTGTCAGGCAGTTCAGGCAAACGCTGCCGGGGTTTGTTTGTGCCAGTCGGTAACCAACTGGAACTGGTGGGCGGCGTTGAGAATTTCCGCCTCGCAGAAGTCTTTGCCAATCAGCTGCAGGCCAACTGGTTTGCCGTCTACCAAGCCGGCGGGCAGCGACAGGGCGGGAATGCCGGCGAGGTTGACCGCAATGGTGTACATGTCTTCGAGGTACATGGTCAGTGGGTCGTTCACCTTTTCGCCCAAGCCAAAGGCCGGGTTGGGCGAGGTTGGTCCCGCAATGATGTCCACCTCTTTGAAGGCGTCGATAAAATCCTGCTTGATCAATCGGCGAATGCGCTGTGCTTTGCGGTAATAGGCGTCGTAAAAGCCGGCGGAGAGCGCGTAGGTGCCCACCAGTATCCGTCGTTTTACCTCGTCGCCAAAGCCTTCTTCACGAGTGCGTGTGTAAAGGTCAGCCAGGTCTTTCGGGTCGTCACAGCGATGGCCGTAGCGGACGCCGTCATAGCGGGACAGATTAGTCGAGGCTTCCGCCGGGGCGATCACGTAGTAGCAGGGAATTGACAGGTGGCTGTGAGGCAGGCTGATTTCTTTCAGCGTAGCGCCCAGCTTTTCGTATTCCGCTAGGGCGTCGCGCACCTTTGTTGCGATCTCATCGGACAGGCCTTCGGCGAAAAACTCTTTTGGTATGCCGATCACCTTGCCTTTCAGAGAATCATTCAGGCTGGCGCTGTAGTCGGGAATGTCGCGTTTCAGGCTAGTGCTATCTTTATCATCAAAACCTGCCATGGCTTGCAGCATCAGCGCGGCGTCTTCGGCGGTGCGGGTCATCGGTCCGGCCTGATCGAGGCTGGAAGCAAAGGCGATCATGCCATAGCGCGAGACCAGGCCGTAGGTGGGCTTTAGACCGGTCAGGTTGCACAGGGCGGCTGGTTGGCGGATGGAGCCACCGGTATCGGTACCAGTTGAGGCTGGGGCGAGGCCTGCAGCAACGGCGGCGGCGGAGCCGCCTGACGAGCCGCCAGGGACGCAGTCGGTATTCCAGGGGTTGCGTACCGGGCCATACCAGGAGGTTTCGTTGGATGAGCCCATGGCGAACTCGTCCATGTTGGTTTTGCCCAGCGTGATCATGCCCGCGCTGGCAATCTTTTCAACCACAGTTGCATTGTAGGGGGCGATAAAGTTGTCGAGCATTTTGGAGGCGCAGCTGGTGCGAACGCCCGCGGTGCAAAAAATGTCCTTATGCGCCAGGGGGATGCCGTCGAGGATGGACGCCCGACCGCTGCTGCGTCTGGCGTCGGAGGCTTTGGCCTGAGCCATCGCTTCTTGCTCCAGTACGGTAATAAAAGCGTTGACCGTGGGGTTGTGCTCGGCGATACGCGTCAGAAAATGGCGAGTCAGTTCCTCACTGGAGAACTGACCACTGTCTAGTCCGTCCGCGAGTTCGCGTAGGGTTTTGGTATGCATGCTGGCTCTCGGTAGCTGGTCTGGGTCTATGTCGTTCGTTGATTCAGATCGACAGGCTTATTCGATAACGCGGGGCACCAGGAACAGGCCGTCTTCGGACTGTGGTGCCAGTGCCATAAAGGTGTCGCGCTGGTTTTCCTCAGTGACTGCGTCGGGGCGCAGACGTTGGGTGGCGTCGTGAGGGTTGGCCATGGGAGCAATATTGCTGGTATCTACGGCCTGCATCTGATCGACCATGCCGAGAATGTCGCTGAGGCGGCTGGCGACCTCGCCAACCTGATCCGGCGCGATACGGATGCGCGCCAAATGCGCGATTTTTTCAATGTCTGATGGGCCAACAGCCATGGGTCACCTGTCTGTAATTACACTCTGTATTGCTCTGACTGAAACCGCCTGTCAGAAAACGGACGAACTCAAGAATCGGATACTGATTCGGGGAGGTGGCCGCAGCGACCGTGTAGCCCGTCAATCAGGGCGGGTAAACTTATCATATTTGCGCCTTGCCCTGAATCCCCGCCGTTGATAGAGTTGCAGGGATTTATGGCAGCTGCAGCGAAAATAATAGAAAATAGCGGCTTTCCGCTGCCAACCGGCAGTCGTAACAAGGGTCCGTTCAGGGCCGTACAGGTGAATTGCACAGATGTTCAAAAGAATTCGTGGTCTTTTCTCAAACGACCTTTCAATCGATTTGGGAACGGCCAACACGCTGATTTATGTCCGCGATCAGGGGGTGGTTCTGGATGAGCCCTCCGTCGTGGCCATTCGAGTCCATAATGGCCAGAAAACCGTCGAGGCGGTAGGCACTGAAGCAAAACGTATGCTGGGTCGTACCCCCGGCAATATCACGGCAATTCGTCCGCTGAAAGATGGTGTTATTGCTGATTTCCAGGTGACGGAGAAAATGCTTCAGCATTTTATCGCCAAGGTTCATCAAAACAGCATCATCCGCCCAAGCCCGCGCGTCTTGGTGTGTGTGCCCTGTAAGTCAACGCAGGTGGAGCGCCGCGCTATTCGTGAATCGGCGCTGAGCGCCGGTGCTCGAGAAGTACGCCTGATTGAAGAGCCGATGGCTGCAGCCATCGGCGCTGGCCTGAATGTAGAAGAAGCGGCTGGCTCCATGGTGGTGGATATTGGTGGCGGTACTACCGAGATTGCCATTATCTCGCTCAATGGGGTGGTTTACTCCGACTCCGTGCGTGTTGGCGGTGACCGCTTCGACGAAGCTATCGTCACGCATGTGCGCCGCACCTACGGTAGCCTGATTGGTGACGCTACGGCCGAACGCATCAAACAGGAGATCGGTTGCGCCTATCCGCTGGAAGAAGTGCGCGAGATTGATGTGCGTGGCCGCAACCTGGCCGAAGGTATTCCGCGTCGCTTTACGCTCAACAGCAACGAAATCCTGGAAGCATTACAGGAGCCGCTGTCTGTGATCGTGCAGGCGGTGAAACGGGCGCTGGAACAGTCACCGCCGGAATTGGCGGCTGATATCGCCGAAACTGGTATTGTACTGACGGGTGGCGGTGCACTGCTGCGCGGAATCGATCAGTTGATTGCCGATGAAAGTGCCTTGCCGGTGATTGTGGCGGAAGATCCACTTACCTGCGTTGCTCGCGGTGGTGGTCGTGCCATGGAAATCATGGAAAAACATCGTCTGGATATGCTGTCGACGGAATAACTCTGTTCCGGGGCAACCCGGGCATAAGGGAGCGACGCTATCAAACCGATCTTTTCGTCCGGTTCTTCGTCAGCAGGCATTCGCCTGCTGGTGCTTAGCCTGATCGCGTTGTTGTTGGTTCAGGCAGCGCGCAGCGGCTGGCTCGATAGGCCGCTGAGCTATCTGGCAAGCGTTTCGCTGCCGGTCTATAAACTTACCGAATTACCCTCGGAAATTGGTCGCAGCCTTGAAGGGCTGTTTACCGGCCGGGAGAGTCTGCGTGAAGAAAATGCGCGTCTGCGCGCCGAAGCGCTCGTGTTACACGCCAAAACCCAGAAACTTGCCTCGTTGCGTGCGGAAAACCTGCGTCTGCGTGAGTTGCTCAACTCCGCCAGTCACAAGGAAGAAAGTGTGGTGGTGGCGGAGGTGGTTGGGTTGGCTGCCGACCCGGCCCAGCACGTGTTTATCGTGGATAAGGGGTCAGCCGATGGTATAGAAGAGGGGCAGGCGGTCATTGATGCCGATGGTCTCGTCGGTCAGGTTATTAACGTGGCCTACAATCACAGTCGAGTGATGATGGTTACGGACGTGACCCACGCACTGTCGGTGCAGGTCAATCGCAACGGTGTGCGGGCCATCGTGGAAGGCAGTGGACTGATTGATCTGCTTGAGCTCAGTCACGTGGCCGCAACCACCGATATCAAAGTGGGCGATTTGCTGGTCAGCTCTGGATTGGGTGGCCGCTTTCCGGCCGGATACCCGGTCGCCCGGGTATCGGAAGTAACCATCGACCCAGGCGAGCCCTTCGCCACTGTTCGCGCGCGACCGCTGGCGCAGCTCGACAAAGCCCAGTTCGTGCTGTTGGTTTTCAGTCGCTCGGTGGCACGTGGTGATGGATGATCACGGCCACAGCTTCTGGGTGATCCTGCTTTCGCTGTTTGTGGCTTTGGCGCTGAGCGTTTACCCACTCCCTCTCTCGGCACGATGGTTTCGGCCTGACTGGATGGTCATTGTTATCTGCTTCTGGGTGCTTTTCATGCCTCACCGTGTGGGTGTCGGCTGGGCCTGGATTTCGGGTTTGCTGATGGATATCCTGCACGGCGCCTACCTCGGACAGCATGCGTTTGCGCTGGCGGTCGTTGCCTACTTTGTACATGTATCGCACCAGCGTGTGCGCATGTACGGCTACCGCAAGCAGGCTGTTTTCATTTTCTCCATGGTGATCATTCATCTGTTGCTGGGGCAGTGGGTACAGAACCTGATGGGCGTTGCTGATACCAGCCTACTGGTACTGGCGCAGGCGCTGATGAGTGCGCTAATCTGGCCGCTGGCGCACGTCATACTCACTTACCTCTGTTATCGCTTTGTAGTTACCTGATGGAACTGATTCTGGCTTCGCAATCGCCCAGGCGGAGGCAACTGCTTTCCACCCTCGGCGTTGATTTCTCAGTCAAAGTGGCGGATATCGATGAAACCCCGGTGGCCGGAGAAACGCCGGAGGTATGTGTTGACCGGCTGGCTCGCGGCAAAGCTGATGCTGTGTGGCATACCCTGCAAGATCGACTTGATAAGGTTGTGCTGGCAGCCGATACGATCGTTGTCGTTGATCAGAAAATTCTGGGTAAACCCCGAACTCGCGAGCACGCGGTGCACATGCTTACGCAATTGAGCGGACGCAAGCATCGGGTGTTGACCGCTGTTGCGCTGCAAAACGAAACCAGCCAGCAGTGCACGATTCAGACGAGCGAAGTTAGCTTTGCTACACTGGCGGAAGATGAAATCCAGCGGTACGTTGCTACCGGGGAGCCCGACGATAAGGCTGGAGCCTACGCCATTCAAGGGCTTGCTGCCGCTTTCGTTGTTTCGCTGACAGGTAGCTACAGCGGAGTTGTCGGCCTGCCGCTTTACGAGACGCGCCAATTGTTGCGGCGCTTTGGAATCCATACAGCCATATGAGCGAAGAAATTCTTATCAATGTAACGCCGATGGAAACCCGAGTCGCGGTGGTGGAAAACGGGGTTCTTCAGGAAATTTACATTGAACGCGCACGGGCCAAAGGTATTGTTGGCAACATCTATCAGGGCAAAGTGGTGCGGGTACTGCCGGGTATGCAGGCTGCGTTTGTGGATATTGGCCTGGAAAAAGCTGCGTTTATTCACGCTTCGGATATTGCTGCTCTAAAGCCGGCGACCAATGGCGAAGTGCCCGAGATTCGTACCGCAGTGAGAGAAGGGCAGGCACTGACGGTGCAGGTCATCAAAGATCCGATTGGCACCAAGGGCGCGCGTTTGACCACCCATCTGTCGGTGTCTTCGCGCTATCTGGTTTATATGCCGAAGACCGAGCATATTGGGGTTTCCCATCGAATCGACGATGAAGCTGAGCGCACGCGGCTCAAGGCGCTGGTTGAGGTCAGTGCCGCTGACGACGAGGAAACGAACGGTGGTGGCTATATAATCCGCACCGCCGCAGAAGGTTGTGGAGACGATGAGATCACCGCCGATACGCGCTTTTTAAAGCGCTTGTGGCAGGCGGTGGATCGCCGCCGCAAACGCGACCCGGCGCCGTCGATCATCTACGAAGATTTGCCGCTGTTTATGCGCACCATGCGTGACCTGGTGCGGCCGGGGTTGGAAAAAATACGGATAGATTCGCGCGAAAGCTATCAGCGAGTCGTGGATTTTGCCAAAGACTACGTACCGGAAATTCTGCCAATTCTGGAATACTATCCCGGCGAGCGTCCGATTTTTGATCTTTATAGCGTTGAAGAGGAAATTCAGCGTGCGCTCGAAACCAAGGTAGAGCTCAAGAGCGGTGGTTATCTGATCATTGACCAGACCGAGGCGATGAGCACCGTTGATGTGAATACCGGCGCCTTTGTCGGTCATCGCAACCTCGAAGAAACCATTTTTAAAACCAACCTCGAAGCTGCTACGGCGCTGGCTCGACAACTGCGAGTACGTAACCTCGGTGGGATTATTATTATCGATTTTATCGATATGAAAGATCCAGAGCATC
>NZ_JBFJTH010000158.1:0-8696 GCF_041625495.1 Litorivivens sp.
ATGCGCGCTTGAAAAAGGGCGCCAGTGGCGGCATGAAAACCGCGCCGGCGGAACAGGTGGGGGCGATGGTTGAGGCTTATCTGTACGAAGCTCAGCGGAGTTTACCGCAATAGCAGTGTCTGCGGTTTTGTCCGCAAAGCGTGCGTTTCAATCACCTCACCGCCTCAAATAAAAACAACAACAGAGAATGCCATGTCCAACAAACTCGTAGACCGAACTGATCGGGCCTTTGAATCGCTCGCTGCCTGGGCCATCAATCACCGGGCCATTGTTGCTATCTTCTGTCTGATACTGCTCGGCGGCGGCCTGTACTTTTCCAGCAAGGTAGTAAGTGACAACAGCCTGGATGCTTATTTCGATCGCAGCGACTCTAGCTACAAAGCCTATATTGAATACCTTGACGAATTCCTCTCGGACGAAGTGGGCTACATTCTCTACCGCGTACCCGATTCACCGCACGGCCCATTTGATCTCGAGGCCATGAGAAAAATCCAGCTTCTCACCGAAAGGCTGGAAAGCGACGTGCCTTTTGTACGCGATGTGACCAGTCTGACCAGTACGGAATTTATTCGCGCTGACGAGGACACCATTAACGTTGGCAAACTGATGCGCAGAGTGCCACCTACTCAAGAAGAGCTTCTTGCTCTGCGCGATCTGGTGATGAGCCGACCGCTCTATGTGGATTATCTGATCGATAAAACTGGTCAGTACGCGGCCATTATTCTGGAAATGGACAAGAGCAGCGTTGATCTGCTTGACGATATTATCTACGACCCGGAGAAAGGCACGGCGCTGGATAATCTCTATCCGCAGGTTAGCGATGCAGCGATTCGCACGATTATTGCCAGTCCGGAGTTTGATGGTATCGAGTTTTTCCAGACCGGTGATGTGGCCATGAACGCGGCCTACAACAATGTATTTATGCAGGATTCTTCGGTCGGTATCCCATTGACATTTTTACTGCTGGCGGTGTTTTCGCTGATACTATTCCGGGCCAGTTTGCTGGGGTTGCTCGGTCCGCTGGCCGTGGTCATTTTAAGCGTGGTGTTGGTCGCGGGTTTTATGGGCTTGTTCGGCTGGGTGTTGGGTATGTTTTTTGGCATTGTGCCCACCCTGATATCCGGAGTGGGGGTGGCCCAGTCGGTGCATATCATTCTGGAATACCAGCGTCGGCTTGCACAGGGGAACAGTCGCGCTGACGCCGTACAGGGCGCCATTGGCAAAGTTGGCGGTGCCTGTCTGATGGCGGCGATCACAACAGCCATGGGCTTTCTGGTGATGTCGGTGTCTGAGTTGAAAGCCCTGAGTGAAATGGCGATCTATGCAGCCATTGGCGTGATGTGCACGTTTGTTTTATCCACCACCTTATTGGTGGTTTTTCTGGGCAGCGGTAAAACAAAAAAGGCCACCGGAAAGGCCTATGTACAGCCTTTTGTGCTGAAAGCGGTGGACTGGTGCGCGGCGGTTTCGGTGCGTTACCCGCGCCGGCTGGTAGCCATTGGCGCCTTTGTTCTCGGCGCAAGTGTGGTGGGTACAACCCTGCTGAAAGTGGATTTCAATTTTCTTGAAGAATTCAAACCTCATGTGGAGTGGCGCAAACATACCGAGATAGTAGAGCAGGTGATGGGGGGCGTGCTGAGTGTGGTATACATTTTCGACACCCAGCGCGCTGACGGCATTAAAGATCCGGAGTTTCTGAAAGCCATCGAAGCGCTTCAGGAATTCAGCGAGGCTCAGCCCTTTGTGCAAAATTCTTTCTCAGTGGCGGATTTGCAAAAGGATATCAATCGCAGTTTTCACGGTGACAACCCGGAGTTCTATCGGCTGGCCGATGACCAGCAGCTCATCTCGCAATACTTTTTCGTGTATGAGCTGTCGGGTGGCAAGGAAGTCTATGACTTCGTTTCTCACGATTACGCAAAGGCGGTGGTCGAACTGCGTGTGAAAATGACCGATTCGCGCAACTTGAAAAAGCTGTTGTCGGATATTGATAACTATCTGGAACAGAACCCGGTGCCGGGGGCTGCGGTTAAAAAGACCGGCGTCGGCCTGATGTGGGTCAAGATGGCCGAGTACATTAGCCACACGCAGATCGTTGGTTACAGCCTGATCTTTCTGGGCGTTGCCGTCATCCTCTGTGTTGCTTTTGGATCCATTAAAGTTGGTATGTTGTCGATGATTCCCAATATCGCACCGGTGCTGGTGGTGATGGGCGTCATGGGCTGGCTGGACATGCATCTGGATTACGTCAAGCTGCTGCTGGCCACCATCGCCATTGGCATAGCGGTGGATGACACCATTCACTTAATGATCAACCTGCGGCGGCAGTTTTTGAAAACCGGCAACTATGCGCAGGCGGTTGACCTGGCGTTGAAAGATGTGGGGCCAGCCCTGATGATTACCACCATTATTCTGATAGGCGCATTTTCCTGCTACCTGTTGTCGAGCATGGCGATCATCTCCAGCTTTGGTCTGTTGCTGTCTGCGGCAATTCTGGTGGCTTTGCTTGCGGACCTGCTGTTTATGCCGGCGCTGGTGTTGTTGACCAAGCCGTTTGGGCCGGAGCCGGGCGTCGATTCGCCGAGATGATTTCGCGGGCTGGCCCGCTCCCACTGTCCTTACAGAACGCAAATGTGGGAGTGAACCGCCTCGCGAACTGACCTACCAAACCAGATTCAGTGAATCGACACCCACAATAAAGCCGGCGTGAAATTGCGGTGGCTTGCTCGGGTCAATCCGGAAGGTCGGAACCTTCTTGAGCAGTTCTTCATAGAGAATGCGCAGTTCCACCTTCGCCAGATAGGCGCCCAGGCAGTAGTGGGGGCCGCTGTTAAAGCTGATATGTTCCTTTTTGTTGGGACGGTCGATGTCCACTTTTTCCGGGTTTTCAAACTTCGTGGGATCGAGGTTGGCACCGTGCAGGAACATATAGATCACGTCATTCTTTTTGAAATTCACCCCGTGCAATTCAGTTGAGGTCAGTGCCCTGCGCGGCGGCGTGGCAATGGCATAGCGACGCAGAATTTCGTCGATAGCGTCGTCAATCCGGTCAGGGTTATCCCGCAATTGCTGCTGCAATTCCTGATCAATGGCGAGATGATGTACGCCAAAACCGATGCCTTGTACCACGGTGTCGAGTCCACCGAGAAACAGGGTGACTGCAAGGTTTTCGATGTCATGCAGTTCAATGGGTTTGCCGTTGATTTCCGTTTGCCAAAGCTTGCTGATCAGGTCGTCTTTTGGGTTGTTTTTGCGATCTATTAACGTGTCTCTCAGTACATCCACGATGCCGAGCAAGGTCGTAAGCTTTACGAGATTGCTGGTAACTTCGGTAGTGCCCTGCATATGTTCTTTCAGTAATGCCCGGTATTCCGGTAGATTTTCGAGGGGTAAACCAAATATTTGTAGAAACAGTTGTACCGGCAAGGGCTCAGCAACTGTACTGATAAACTCGCATTGGCCTTTGTCGGCAATGGTATCGAGCAAGCCCTGCGCCGACTGTCGGAATCCCTCTTCCAGTTGTCGAATATTTTTGGGGGAGAAGACGGACGTCAGCGGTCGCCGGTACTGGGAATGTAGCGGTGGGTCGACCAGCAGCGGAAAGGGCATGGGAATGCGGGGTGTCTTTATGCCAATGTTGGCGAGAAATTTTTGTATTTTGGCAATCGCATGCATCCAGCTATGAGGAACCACCTCATTGGAAAACACTTTCGGGGTGCTGCCAATCTCGAAGGTGGCGTCAAAGCCCTGAGTAACCCAATGGCCGCCATTGCAGGGGGTCCAGAAAATCGGTGGCGCCTGCTCGGTCAGATCCTTGACCCGTTTGAAGGGGTTGCGCTGGTATTCCTCGTCCAGAAACATATCAAATTCGTAAACCAATTCCGTCGGTACATGGCGTGGTTTGCGTGCGCGTCGGTTAGCCATCGTAATGCTTCCTCTGTATGGGGCTCAGCGTTCCAGAATGCTCTGGTCGCCGGTTGAAGGTGAAAATATGTCGTGTTCGCGGCGAAACAGCCGCGCCCAAATGTTTTCCTGCCCTTGCAGCGATATCAGTCGCTGTAGCAAGGGCATGGCAGCCGTGCCGGGCCCGATGAGGTAGAGCGGGCGGAAGCGTTTTTTTGTAATGATTTTTCGGTACACGATCTCGGTAAAGTACTCTGGCGTGTAGGCACTGACACGAGTATTGCGTTTCATTAGCTCATCCGCGTCGATAAATTTATGCCGATACTGGCTGCGCAGTGATTCCGGAATGGCTTGCCATTGCTCAGCGCCCTTGTGCTCATTGTCGGTCATGGGTGTGGCAATTGAGCCGGGATCGAGAGTGGTAACCTGGACCTCAAAGGGGGCCATTTCCAGTCGTAGGTGTGCACTGGCGGTTTTGAATGCCTGTTTGGAAACGGTATACGCTGCCGCCATTGGAAAGGTCATCAGGGTGGAGGACGAGGCCACGTTAATTACGCGACCTTTGCCGCCGGCGGGGTAGTGCCCGTGCCGTAGCAATGGCATGCAGGCGCGGATTACCCGTAGCGGCCCGTAGAGGTTTATGTCCATCGCCTGCAGATAGGCGTTTAGATCTGCGGCTTCCACGACACCACCGCTGGTAAAACAGCCTGCATTGTTGATCAGCAGATCCAGACGGTTACCGGTAGCCTGTGCTATCAGGTTTGCCGCCTTGTGTACTAGCTCAGTTGACGCAATGTCGCACTGGATTGGTCTCACTGCTGGGTGTTTATACCAGCTGGCGGATTCGGGCGGTGAGGAGCGGTAGCCCGCAAAAACCTGCCAGCCACTGTTTGCCAATTTGCTGACCAGCCCCGCTCCAATACCCGTGGCCGCGCCGGTGATGAAAACCGATGGTGTGCTCATCAGCCAACCTGTGCCTGAAGCGCGGGTTTAGTCAGCGGTGTTGCGCCGGTTAACTGGCAGCTTTTCTCGTAGAGTGTCTGGCTTAGCCGGGCATTGCGCAGACGGGGGCTTTTTGGCAGTGGTCCCTGAGCTGATACAAATTCTCCGGAACGGTCTTTCCAGTTTTCCGCCAGTGCCATTTCAAGAGTGAAGTTAGCTGAGGTCTCGGGTGATACCAACACCCGGCGCCAGAAGAAATAGATGGCCTTGGGAATGTTGCGGAAAAAGTCGGAATCAACAAACCCGGGATGAACCGCATTGCTAACGATATTGGCGGGTAAGCGCTGAGCCAACTCCTGACTGAAAAGCACATTGGCAAGTTTGGATTGGCCGTAGGCCGTTACACCCATCAGATAGGGGCTGCGGTCGCGAAAGTTTTTCTCGTTGATATTTCCCCATAGATGGCCGAGGGAAGACAGGTGAACAATGCGGGCATCCGGGGAGCGAGACAGCACGGGGATCAGCAAGTGAGTCAGCAGAAAGTGTCCCAGATAATTCACCCCGAACTGCATTTCAAAACCTTCAGTGGTGTGTTCCAGCGTCGACGGCATCATGCCAGCGTTATTGATCAGAGCATCAATGTGATCAAATTCCTGTTCAATGCTGGCGGCAAACTGGCGGATGCTGTCAAAGGACGACAGGTCGAGAATTCGCACCAGCACGTCAGCGCCAGGAACGGCATCCACAATCGTCTGGCGAGCCGCATCGGCCTTGCTCTGGTTGCGACAGGCCATAATCACGCGCTGGCCTTCTTTCGCAGCCTGCAGGGCAGTGGTATAGCCGATGCCGGCGTTGCTGCCCGTGATGATAAGAGTTTTTTGTTCGCTCATTGTGTTAGCTCTTGTTGATTATGCGAAGGTACAGGAAGTGCGTAGGCAATGACCGCGTCGCTTTTGCCGGACAGCATGGCGGTATGACCGCCGGCAGCGATCACCACAAACTGGCGTTGGCTTTTGTCGGACCAGTAAGTCATGGGAGTGGCGTGCCCGCCGGCCGGCAGGCGGGCCTGCCACACTTTTTCTCCGGTGCGGTTATCGAAAGCGCGAATCATTTTTTCCTGAGTGGCGGCAATAAAGGTCAGGCCGCTGGCAGTGGTCAGCGAGCCGCCGAGATTGGGTACACCGATAGGCAGTGGCAAGAAACTGCGTAATAACAGTGGCCCGCTGTCGCGTGAGGTTCCCAGTGGTTTCTGCCAGAGCAGGCGACCGCTGCTCAGATCCACGGCGCTCATCAGCCCGTAAGGGGGTTGCTGACAAGGCGTAGCGAAGAAGGAAAGAAAGGGTTTGATTAAGGCGGCGTAGGGAGTTCCGGTTTGTGAGGCATAAAGCCCCACGCTTTTGCCGCCGTCCGCAGTAATCGGGGTGACGCCTTTTTCATCTGCGACCGCGCGCTCGACCAGCCGGTTGTACATCATCACATGGGTAGAGTTGACCAGCATCAGTTGACGTGCCGGATCAATGCTAACGCTGCCCCAGTTGATGCCGCCGAGAAAGCCCGGCCAGGTAATGGTCGGTTGCTCCACGCCGATGGGTGTCATCGTGCCTTCGTAGCGGGCCTGAAGGAATTTCACACGGCAATAGGCGTGATCCAGCGGCGTGACACCCCACATGGTTTTCTCGCTTGGCTCCACGCCTTCAAAGGAGGGCAGTCCCGTGGAGTAGGGTTGGGTGGGAGCAATCCAGTCACCGGGCAGGGCGCCTTGGGGAACGGGCAGTTCTTTCACTTCCGTCAACGGCGCGCCGTTCGTTCGGTCGAGGAAAAAGATTTCGCCTCGTTTGGTCGGTTGCAGCAGCCCTTTGCGGCCGTCGGGCAGATCAATCAATACTGGTTGGGAGGCAACATCGTAATCCCAGAGATCGTGGTGGGTGGTCTGAAATACCCACACGTCTTCGCCGGTCTCGGCATTCAAGGCGACGACTGCGCTGGAATAAGTATCGTCAAAGGCGCTGCGATGGCCACCATAATAGTCGGGCGTTGCGTTGCCGGTGGGTACATAGACCAGCCCGAGTTCTTCGTCGGCGCTCATCACACTCCAGCTATTGGGTGTGCCTCGGGTGAAAAATTCCCCCTCGGGCGGCAGGCTGTGAAAATCCGGCTTGCCGATATCAAAGGCCCAGCTGAATTCACCAGTTACCGCGTCGAAGGCGCGAATGACGCCGGAAGGCTCCTCGGTGTGCTGGCCGTCTAGTACCCAGCCACCCAGTACCAGTCTGCCGCGTATCACGGCGGGTGGCGACGTGACGTAGTAATAGCCTTTGACGACTTCACCCATCCCTTGCAACAGGTCGACGACGCCGTTGCGACCGAAGTTGGTGCAGGGCTTGCCGCTATCGGCATCAACGGCGATCAGCCGAGCATCCAGCGTGGCGGTGTAGATCCGGTGCGAGCAGAACCCCCTGGCTTCCGGCACGGCATAGTAACTGACACCGCGACAGGTTTTTGTGGCCACGTTGCGGGCATCGAGACCCGATTCATGGCGCCAGATTTCACGTCCGGTTTCGGCGTCCAATGCGATAATGTCGTTATAGCCCGTGCACAGATAGAGGCGATCCCCAATGGCCAATGGCGTGGCTTCGATGGTGAGAATGCCTTCGAATATGCTGGCAGGTTCATAGCCTCGCGTGCCGGCGTGATAAGTCCATGCCGGCTCCAGTTTGCCAATATTTTCCGGCGTAATTTGGACTAAGGGTGAAAAGCGCGAACCGGCTTGGGTATTGCCGTAGTGGTGCCATTTGCCGTCGCGGGGATTGACGGGGGCGCTGTAGTCGATGTTTGCTTCGGGATGACGCCTCGGTGTATCCAGATAAAAGATCACGGCAACCGTAAGCACTAAAGAGAGCGACAACGTGGGCCAGAAAATGCCTGCGCCGGAAAAGCCGGGATTCAGCCCCAGATAGCTGCGGTAATGCGGAGCTAGCATCCACAACCCCAGCACAGTAAAGAAGGCCAGTCGCCCGGTCAGCGCCCAGCCATTGAGGCCGGATTCCCACAGCGCCCATATCAGTGTAGCGGCGTAAAAGACCGTATAAAGACCGAGCACTTTGGTCTGTCGTCGACGCGTCAGCCAGGCCACTGAAGCACATATCAGCCCGGCGGCGAGGTAATACGGTGAACCACCAAGCAGGATCAGCTGCACGCCAAACCACAGTAGTACAGCGCTGCACAGCCAGAACAAGCCGGTAAAAAGCTTGATGCGCAGTGGCATGGGGTTTACTCCGTCAAGTAGGCTTCAATCATTTTGTTGAGGCCAGCGGTTACTTGCGGATCGTCACTCAAGGGTGCAGCAATAGCGTAACGCGCCGCTTCGCGCAGGCTCAGGCCTTCGGTCGTCAAACGGGCAGCGGCGATCAGCACGCGAGTGGAGGCGACTTCTCGCAAACCGCCGGTTTCCAATCGGCGAATCGCTTGGGCCAGTGTGATCAATTGCTCGGCCGTATCCGCGGTGACACCGGATTCCTGAATTAGAATGGTTTGCTCGGTTTCAGGCGCGGGGTAATCAAACTCAATGGCCACCATGCGCTGGCGGGTCGAGTCTTTGAGGTCTTTCAGGATGCTCTGGTAGCCGGGGTTATAGGAAACGACGAGACAAAAGCCGGGTGCTGCATCCAGCGTAATACCGAGGCGTTCGATTGGCAGTTGACGGCGATGATCGGAAAGGGGGTGAAGCACAACGGTCGTATCTTTGCGAGCCTCGACCACTTCATCCATATAACAGATAGCGCCTTCTCTAACTGCGCGAGTCAGCGGCCCATCGACCCACTGGGTTTCGCCGCCTTTTAACAGAAAGCGAC
>NZ_JBFJTH010000159.1:0-8674 GCF_041625495.1 Litorivivens sp.
GATAATCAAGCTATTGGAGCATTGCATTACCAGCTGCAGGCGCTAAGCCCATCAGCCGATGAGCGCCGTTGTAGCGTGATTGGGTGCCTTATCCCAGAGCTTTGGGACTTTCGTTCTCGCTCTACGTTATACAGTTTTTTTACCTACTACTATCGCAACCGTTATCGCGGTACCGAACACTGCATAGAGATGTACAGCCGGGAATACCACGCTGATATATTACGTTGTCTCTACATCCGAGATCATTTAGAAGAAGCCTTTCGGCAGCGGCGCCTGACATTTGTCTATCAACCAATTGTTGATGCAAAAACGCGCAGTATTCTCGGCTTTGAAAGTTTAGTTCGCTGGTTTGACTCCAGGGGTGAGCCGATAAACCCAGAGATTCTGGTCATGGTTGCCGAAGAAGCTGGCTACGCTAGGCGGCTTTTCACCTACTGTTTGGATGCAGTGTTTGAACAAGTCTCAATATTGAGAAATGAAAAGTTGCTCGGTGACAAAACCTTCTCCATTAACATAACCGCAGATAATCTAAGTGATACTAACTTTGTCTCCGATATCAAAAATGCATTATCGCACTGGAACATTTCGGCGCACAGCATACAGTTTGAAATTACCGAGCAATCGTTGGTAGATGACCTCGAACTATCGCTCTCCAATATTAGAGAGGCAGCTGCACTTGGCTTTGATTTTTTACTGGACGACTTTGGCACAGGATATTCCAGTCTTCAGATGCTGCGTTCTCTTCCAATAAAAGGCATCAAAATAGACAAGGTGTTTGTTAAAGATATCGGCAGGGATATCCAGGCGTCTTCGTTTATTCAATCCATGATCACGCTATGCCATATCGCCGGGCATTATGTGGTGGGCGAAGGGGTAGAAACTCAGAGCCAGGAAATTGTACTTGCGGCGCTGCAATGTGATCGCTTACAGGGCTATTACTACGCAAGACCACTGGCTGCCGGTGATGTCATTCGGGCTTTGACAGACAAACCCTAAGCGGCACGAATTCCTTCAACAACGTATACTGTGAGCTTTTCCCAACGAGCTCACTATGCGCAGTTTGCAAACCCATGTTCACGCCAAAGACGTCGACTGGCGTATTCTACGCCAGCTTTGGCCCTACCTATTTGAGTTTCGCAGCCGCATTGTGTTGGCGCTGCTGTGCCTGGTCGGGGCAAAAGTCGCCAGTGTTGGCTTGCCGTTTATTCTCAAGCACCTTGTGGATGGCCTTGAACAAGCAAATGAGGCTGGTCTAATCGTCGCATTGCCTCTGGGTTTGCTTCTGGCCTATGGCTCGGTGCGCTTTGCCAATGTGCTTTTTGGCGAACTGCGCGATACCCTGTTTGGCCGCGTTACCGAGCGTGCCATGCGCCGCGTTGGATTGAAGGTATTTGAGCACCTACATGCACTGGATCTCGAATTTCACCTTAATCGCCGCACCGGTGGTTTGTCGCGCGATATTGAGCGCGGCACTAACGGCATCAGCTTTTTGCTGCGTTTTATGGTGTTCAATATTGTCCCCACCTTTATCGAAATAGCGCTGGTTATCGTTTTGCTGTGGGTAAACTACAGCGTGTGGTTCGCACTGATCGTATTCCTCGCTGTTGCGTGTTACGTGGGGTTTTCGGTCTATGCGACAGAGTGGCGAACGCGTTATGTGCGCGAGGCAAATGAAGCAGAATCGCGTACCAGTACGCGAGCGGTAGATAGTCTGCTCAATTTCGAAACGGTTAAGTACTTTGGCAATGAGCGCTATGAAGCGGGCCACTATGACACCGAGTTGGCGGCTTGGGAGCTGGCGCGACGCCGCAACCGCTTGAGCCTGTTTGTATTGAATGGCGGGCAGGCGTTTATTATTGCTGGCAGCATAACCTGCGCCATGGTACTGGCGGCACAGGAAGTGATTAATGGCGTAATGACCATTGGCGACTTTGTCTTAATCAACGCGTTTATGATGCAGATCTTTATGCCGCTGAACTTTCTTGGTTTTGTATACCGGGAAATGAAGGGAGCGATGGCCAATATCGAAGCCATGTTCAAGTTGTTGAAACAGACGCCTGCTATACAGGACAAGGACAATGCTCCAGCCTTACAGGTTACCGAAGGTCGTATCGATTTTGAGCATGTACATTTTTATTACGACGAGCAACGCCCGATTATTCACGGCTTGAGTTTTACGGTACCCTCCAGAAAGAAACTCGCCATCGTTGGAAGTAGCGGTGCAGGCAAGTCGACCTTGTTCAAGCTGTTGTTTCGCTTTTACGACGTGACCGAGGGGCGGATACTTATTGATGGACAGGATATACGCGAGGTCACACAAACGTCGCTTCGTTCAGCCATTGCGGTGGTGCCGCAGGATACCGTGCTGTTTAATATGAGCATTGGCGAAAATATCCGCTATGGTCGCGTGGGTGCCAGCGATGAAGAGGTTTGGGAGGCGGTTGAAACGGCGTATCTCGCAGATTTTATCCAGAGTTTGCCGAAGGGTTTGGATACGCTGGTTGGTGAGCGCGGTCTGAAGCTTTCCGGTGGCGAGAAGCAACGCGTGGCGATTGCCAGGGCAATACTCAAGCGGGCCCCTATCTTAGTGTTTGATGAAGCAACCTCGTCGCTGGACAGCCGCTCGGAAGCAAGTATTGTCCAGGCCATGCGTCGTGTCGCCGATGATCATACTAGTCTCGTCATCGCCCACCGTTTGTCCACCGTGGTCGATGCCGACGACATTATTGTGCTCGATCAGGGACGTTTGGTAGAGCGCGGCACTCATACCGAACTACTCATACAGGGAGGGCATTACGCCGCGCTGTGGGCAATGCAGCAGAACGAGCGGCGCGAGTCATCACAATAGGGCCGAGAGATGAGGCCCGTTGTTTATGAACCGGCGTCTGCCGCTTTGGGCAGCGTAATGCGAAAGCAGCTGCCCGATCCGAGCGTGCTGGTAAATGAGATGGCTGCGCCTAGCCGCTTAGCGTTTTTATGGCAGATTGCCAGGCCCATGCCTGATCCTCGGAATTCGGAGTCGCCGTGTAAGCGAACGAAAGGCTTAAAGATTTCTTCCCAAAGATCTTCTTCAATGCCAATGCCATTGTCCTTGAACTCAAAGATGTGGTGACTTTCCGACTCCAGGTAAGTAATAGTTACGGTTGGTTTATCATTTCGATTATATTTCAGCCCATTGCTAATCACGTTCTGGAATAACTGAAAAAGCAAAGGCCGACAACTTTCAATCGTGAGCGCAGGTGAGTTGTTGACAACAGAACAAGGGCCTTGCTGATCTGATTTGGCGACTTCCGCAATTTCCTTGAGAAGATCTTTTACGTCGATCAATTCGTAAGCTATATCCGGTTCGTCTAGAAAGGTGGTTAGTAATTTTACCAGGTCAATGGCATCACTGGCGGCGTGCTTTAGTTGGTCGCACATGACCTCTAAATCATCCAATTGACCGGCTTTAACGTCCTCGGAAATGATATCCGCAAAATTTCGCATCCGATTTAACGGTGCTTTCAGATCGTGAGAAAGTACACGTGCAAATTGCTTCAGCTCACTTTGCTGCTCGTGAATTGTCTTGCGCAGCTGCGCTTTTGCCTTGGCTGTAGCCATTGCATTTTCAAGGTTTTCTAAGGAAATCGACGCTTTTGGCACATAGTGATCTGCGCCTGCGTGACTCGCGCTGGTCGCAAGCGTTTCGCTGCCGTGGCCAGTTACCATAACAATGGGCAAAAAAGGGTGGCATTCGCGTATGAGTTCTAAGCCCTGAAAACCGTCGACGTCAGGCATCTGGTAATCCAGTAACATTAACTCTGGCTGGTGGAGATCAATTTTTTCTATTGCTTCGTCGATGGATGATGCTTCTTCTATATAGACGGGCCCTTCCGCTCTCGATAACACGCGCTTGGTCGCGGTTCTGTCTGCCCTGTCGTCATCCACTATCAATATGTTCATGGGGGCACCCTGTTAAAATTGTCGTTAAAAACGAAACAAGACGATTGTGCATGAACCGGTATGAATTTTCGGCGTACCTTATTTTTACTGGCGATTTCCAAGCACGCCTGTATTTATACTAGCACACGCGACAGCCTCTACTGCGCAGGAAATTGCAGCATGAATATCGAACCGCCGTTTGGGGCGGTGTAAACGGAAATGCCACCGCCCAGGCGATGCGCATTTCGTTGGCTTATCGCTAACCCCATCCCCGCGCCCATAGAGCCCGATTGATCAGTGAGCCTAAAAAAGGGTCTGAAAATACGTTCGCGGTATTGCGGCGCAACGCCAGCGCCGTTGTCCTGAAATGCCAGGCAGTGTTGTCGATCTTGCTGCGTGTAAGAGACGAAAACGTTCGGATTGTCGTGGTCGTTATGCTTCAAACCATTACTTATTAGATTTTCCGCGATTTGCTGAAGTAGTAAACGGTCACTATTAATAATAGGGAGTTTTCCAAAGGTCACCGTCGATTCAGTACCCCCGTAAAGACGGCGACTCGTTGCTGCTGCTTCGGCAACAAGGTGCTCAAGGTCTACAAGCCCCTGTTGGTCGGTTTTGCTACCTGTGCGTACAAAATAAGCGACCTTTTTCATTAGCTCGGTAACACCGCCAGCTGACTTGATCAGATCATCGCAGTTTTGCTCAAACGCTTTGTTGTGTGTGACTCCGGGGAGCAGGGCATGCGGTGTCCTATTTGAATGATCCCTGTCTGCGGATATCTCTTGGGCAATGTCTTCCCTATGTCGCTGTTCTTGAGCCAGACGCCGACGTGCTTCGGATTTGCCTTGGGCGATGGTCAGGGTGTTTTCTAGGGCTTGTGCCGTCAGGCCGTCTTTCTGCAGATAGCCGTCAGCGCCGGCTGACAGCGCGGTGGCACCAAGCCTCCTATCGCCGAAACCGCTAATCAGGATCACGGGAATGAGAGTGTCAATATTTCTGACAAGATCAAGCCCCTCGAAGTCGGCAATACCTGGCATGCGGTAGTCAAGTAATACCACATCTGGCTTACTTTGTATGAGGTGCCGCAGTGCATTGGCGATAGTGTGGGCTTCTTGCACTGCGGTGGTTGCAGCGCACTTCTTCAGCAAACGTTGAAGCAGTGCGCGGTCAGCGGGGCTATCATCCACCAGCAGTATTTTCATGGTGGCCTTGGGTACGTGTAGTTGCTTCGGGTAAAGCTGCCAGACGAACTCTTAGCTGGCAGGCACTTATCTAGTGTCTCTCAGCGATACGGAACGCCGCTATAGCGGTAACTACGTACCCGTAGTATGGACCACCGTCAGGAGGGGCTGCTACGGATGGGGAGAGGCCTAGCCATTAGCGGCCAGCGTTGTTACGTTGCTGTCTTCGCCACTGATGTTTGCCAGTACCTCGATTTTTCCTTTGCTAGCCTGAATGAGAAGCTCTTTGTTGCGAGCCAGTAAAATTCCGAATTCCTCGGCTTCTTTCTCATCGGCACTAGGTACGTGGTGTAACAGCAGTTCGGTTAGCTGCTCCGCCAGTTCCAGCATTTTGTCGTAGGCGTCCGCGTCTTTCTTGTTGTCAAACATGGTGTTGTCCCGGTCACACATCCACTTGGCTATTACCGCCATGATTTTTTCCTCACTGATGGTCGCTCGTCTATCTAACTGTATATAAATACAGGTTTAGTGGCAAGAGGCAGGGCCAGAAATAATGACCTACTAGAACCTTGGCTAGTTGTCATGGCGAGCTGACATTGAATTGCTTTTGTATTCGTCAAGAATCGGTGTCCATGCGATTCTTTGAAAAACTAGTTAAGGTAGGAAACCGCACTACACGCTGGTAGCAGTCTAGTAATTCCACCAGCTTCAGAAGCTCTGCTTCTGTTTTACGAATGTAGCCAGCAACATTCAGGTCATACGCAGCCATGGTATCTTCTTCACGTGCTGATGCGGTTAGCATAAATGCAACGGTTCGATTTAAGCCGGGTATCTGGCGCAATTCGGTTAGGAATTCGATGCCGTCCATGCGGGGCATATTGATATCAACCAGCAACAGGTGTGGGCCGTTTAATTTTTCCTGACCGTTTCTACCCAGAAGAATATCCAGTGCATGAACACCATCAATCGCACGATGGACGGCGTTATCTAATTTTGCCTTGCGGAGTGCGCGCTGTAGAGCTTTGGCATCGCCATCGTCATCTTCGAGCAGCAGTATGTTTATGTTTTTTTGATTCATTATCTGTTGGCTTGCTGAGGTGATATTGGCCACGTAATGGTAAAGCAGCAACCTTCGCCTACTGCCGAATGTACCTCGATTCTACCACCATACAATGTCACGTATTTCTTAACAACTGACAGGCCGATGCCGCTACCTTCCACTTGATCGCGTGGTTTCAAGGTTCGAAAAATATCGAAAATGCGCTGGTGATACTTAGCCGGAATGCCGGGACCATTGTCTGCCACGGTGAAGATATAGCTGTCGCCCACTGTTTTTACGTCGACGTCGATACGCAGTGAGCGGCCTTCTCGGTGCTTGATCGAATTGCCAATTAGGTTATATAGGATCTGTTGTAGTGGCATACGTGCGTTCGCGATATTTGCAAAATTTTCAGAAATATTTAGCACAACGTCTTCTGGTGTGGCTAGCAGGTTGACGATATTTTCCATCATCTCCGTACCGCTAATTTTTTCACGGAAGCGATCGTCGGTGACCCGCCCTATTCGTGAGTATTGCAGCAAATCATCGAGCAGGCGCTCCATCCGGTTGGCGCGATTCTGCAGCAGATCGAGATTCTCTCGATCCTCGTCACGTAAGTGCTCGGCGAGATCCTCTTTTAACCATTGCGAAGCATTGTGGATGACTCGCAACGGGGCTTTCAGATCGTGGGACGCGAGATAGGCAAAATTCTCTAACTCCTCGTTAATGGCGCGGAGTTTGTTCTCAATTTCTTTCAATTCTGAGATGTCGCGAAATACGGTAACTGCGCCGGTGATCGTGCCCTTATGATTTACAACCGCAGAGCTTGTATATTCCACTGGGTAGCATTTTCCATCAGGACGCCAAAATACCTCGTTGCGTTCGAAATGTTGGCCACCCTCTTTCAGAACGCGGTAGATATTGCACTCTTCTTCAGGGTAAGGACGCCCGTCCGCGTGCGAGTGATGCAAGATGGAATGTTGTTTTTTGTTGAGCATTTGTTTGGCTGAGTAGCCAGTAATTCTCTCTGCGGCCTGGTTAAGAAAAGTTGTTCTTCCCTCAGCATCTAGGCCGAAAATCCCCTCTCCTGCGTTGTCGAGTAACAGGGTGAGCTGGCGTTCTTTTGTGCGCAACAGATCTGAATTGCGATCGGATCGTAATAGAAGCTGGGATGTAATCACCAAAAGCACAGCGATAATAAGCCCGGACACTAACACCATGTCTTGAAGGTTTGTGTGTATGTCATTGTAGTAGTGAGCCGTTGGCCAGACCTCTAATGTCCACGTTTTACCAAGTAGTTCCACCTGGTCAGTTATCGCCCAAAACCGACGAAACTCATCCTGTTTGGCCGTCGTTTCGAAGAGGCGATCCCCGCCTAGCGATACCGTTAGGTGCATTAGATCAAGATACTCGTGAAAAAATACACCTTGCAACAGTGCTGCACCGTCGAATACAGCGAGTACAGCCGTGTTTTTGTCACCACGACTTGCTGGGCTGGCCATGATGAACTGCCCGCTTCCTTCACGCAGCAAACTCGGGTTGGAAATGGCTAATCGCTCGCTTGCCCTACCAGCTTCGCTCAAAGCCTTCTGTATAACATCAGGCTGAATCTGTTGCGGGGCTTGTTCACTAACTATCCACTCTACGTTTTGAGGAATGCCGGAAACTCGTGCCAGGGCAATCATGCCCGGGTGGTCTAACAGGTACATTTCAGCATCGAGTCGCCACGCAGCTAGGTCGGGCTCAGCACTGCGTGCGAGCCGGTTGGCCATTCGACGAAGAGAATAGGCCTGAGAGCGAAGTGAATGACGCAGACCACTGAGGGTCATGGCGCTTTCCTGGCGAATAGTTTCTCCAAGATGGCGAGCTTCTGTTTTGCCTAGTGCCGCCCACAGCATGATGGAGAGACCAATGACGAGCGGCACCAGCACGCTGACAACCATCTGGATGAAGCGGTGTCGGTATTTGTTATACGCTGCACTTACGGTGCAACATAGACCCGAAATTCCGAGTAGTACGAAGATCAAAATACTACCAGGAGCCATACGTGCGATATTGCCCCAGCCGTAAAGCCCCTGGTTTTGATCGTATAAAGCCCAGCTACTGACCAGGCAAATGGCAAACAGTGATAAGCAAACTGCCCGCAGAGCGTACGCGGCATCCGGGTCGTGCTCGCGGTGTGGCCACCACACTAAGGCCGCACCAAAAGCCATCAATGCAATGGATACTGTTGGTGCTAGGTTTAGTGTGTTAGTGAATGCGCTATTTTCAATTATCGCGTGAAACCAATGATCGATGTGCCAGCGCGACTTGCTGATGAACTGTACAAAATGCAGTAGTCCAATGAGACAGACGGGCAGTGCCAGCGCGGTAGTCAGATGAGGCTTTTTCCGTTGGTAGGTAATCAGAGCGAGCCCAGCGAGCAGCCCACCGAGCGCTGTATGGTAGTGGATCGCCATGTTGCCGAGCGCTAGGTTGACCAGATCCACGTTGGCAGTGTGCCAGCCGACTAGCACCGTTGCGGATAAAATGA
>NZ_JBFJTH010000160.1:0-8588 GCF_041625495.1 Litorivivens sp.
CAACCCGTTTTTTTTGAGGGGAATTGTGGTCTGGCTATAGCCTTGTGTTTGAAGGTCTGTGTTTTTTATGTATTGTTGCTATTTAGGTAGTATCAAACAAGAGCCGAATAACAACGATTTCGACGCAGGCTGGTTCTGGGCAGCAATTCGCTGGCTGTCCAGAATCGAATGCCGTAATCGGATGGTGTTAATCGTTACGACTCGCTCATTTCACTGGCTGCGTGTTCAGCGGCTACAAAACCGAAGGTCATAGCTGGCCCAAGGGTCGCGCCCGCGCCAGGATAGCAGCGGCCGGTCACAGAGGCTGCGGTATTGCCAATAGCGTAGAGCCCGGTGATAGGGGCACCTTCGGTATTCAATACTTGAGCCTTATCATTAGTCAATAAGCCCCCTTTCGTGCCTATATCGCCCGGATAGACTTCCATTGCGTAGAACGGGCCTTCCTCTATTGGAGCCAGGCATGGGTTTGGTGAGATACGAACATCGCCGTAGAGTAAGTCGTAGGCATTTTCGCCTCGATGAAAGTCTTCGTCTTTGCCATTGGCGGCAAACTGATTAAAGCGATCGACTGTCTTTCGCAAGCCGGACTTGTCAATTCCAATGGTGCTAGCCAGCTCTTCGATATCGCGAGCTTTGGTTAATATCTGTTTAAACCGCGGTGGTTGCATCCAGTTCAGATGCATGGTGTCTGGCAACAGGGGGCCAAAGGGGTACTCGCGTTTATAGCGGCTGTCGAAAATGACGTAAGCCGGAGTATTCCCCTCTTTCTGCATCGCCTGCACGGCTGTTGTGTAGGCTACGGATTCGTTGAAAAAACGCTTCCCTGCCCGGTTTACCATAATGCTGCCCGGCATGGAGCGCTCGGTAAATAGCTGGCGGGAACGGTCTTCGCCCGGCAGTGTGATGCTAGGCCCCCACCAGGCTTCGTCCATCAGGTGAGTCGCCGCACCGATTTCCAGTCCGGCGAGCAGCATATCCCCGGTATTGGCCGGGCTGGCAGATGACCAGTTGGCGTTCGTGGGTTTTGGCAGATATTTCTCGCGCAGTGCCTGGTTGTGTTCAAAACCGCCGCTACCCAATATTGTGGCCTTGGCGTTTACCTTGACCAGCTGGTTATTGCGTTCTATGAGTGCTCCACTTACTTTGCCGTTTTCAACCAGTATTTTTTTGGCTGGGCTATTGAGCCAAAGCGGAACATTTTTATCCATCAACGAGCGACGCAGGCGCCCTATCAAGGCATTTCCCATGGTGAGGCGTCGCGATTTACGGGATTTGAGTCGCCCCGGTATATCGGCAAAGTATTCAAAGGCAAGCTTCAGTACCAATTTGAACCAACCCGGTGACTTACTAAGCAATATTGCACCTTCGATATTGGTGTAGCCCATCATGCCCATGACTTTCGTCTGTACATGATTATCTTGTAGGTTCAGGAAATCGTCGCCGAGCGCTTTTGCACTATATGGAAGCGGGTCGATCGAGCGGCCGCCAGGGGCCGCGCCCTCTAGTTCCTGGTAGTAATCGGCGTAGTGCTCCATCGCCATGTAGCGCACGTGGCTGTTCTTTTCTAGCCACTGCAGCATCTTTGGTGCGTTGTCGATGAAGGCCTCAATGTTCTCGGGTGTGACGTCATTCCCACATAGTTCTCGCAGGTAAGTGAGCGCCTTTTCGCGAGAGTCATCAATTCCGACCGAAGACATCAGGTGGTTGCAGGGAATCCACAACCCTCCGCCAGAGGTAGCGGAGGTGCCGCCGTATTTACTCGACTTTTCCACAATCAAGACACTAAGACCTGCATGGGCGGCACGCAACGCGGCTGTCATGGCTCCTGCGCCAGAGCCAATAACGAGAAGATCGACGGATTCAATCATTTTTTCTGTCATGTGATGTCCGATAATGGTGAAGAACCTGCATTTCGGGATTGGCTGTCGTCCACAACGCTGCAATAGCACATTGGCGCTCAGGGCAGCTGGCTGCGAAAAACATTTCCCGTGAAATGTTACTAGTTTTACCACGGGCATAGTGCTGGCACAAGTTCATATGGGGTTTACAGTGATTCAGCCTACGCCGGAAAGATTAATATTTGGTATACAATGTTGGAATGCCTTCGATTGGCAAGATCCTCACGGTTTTAACGACGATGTAATGCCGATTTCAGTCGGTCTTTTCTATACTTCACTAAATACGGTATAGGCGCCGCTAGCCTCCGAGCGTCATAATTGCTTGGCTGTGGTAAAGCCCGGCCTGTGATCGAGTAGATCAGACTTTGTACCATGCGGTGCTGGGCCTAATAATTCTAAGAGAGCTTCATATGAGAAAATGTCACCGCTGCTTTATCTTTATTTTTCTACTCGCCAGCCTGGCGGCTTGTGGCGCGGTAGATGACCCCAGTTTATTTCCCGAATATCGAGAGCCCGCGCAACTCGCCGAGGTAGAGCTTCCTCAAACACAGCAAAATTCAGATCGTAATCTCTATTTTGGCGACTTGCATATTCATACCGGATTATCCACCGATGCATACGTGATGGGCGTGCGGTCGCGACCAGACGACGCGTACCGTTTTGCTAAAGGCCACACTTTGCAGCACGCGGCGGGATACCCCATTCAGATCGCCAGGCCTCTGGATTTCGCAGCAGTAACTGATCACTCTGAGTATCTGGGGCAGGCAATGGCTGAACGGGTAGATATGCCAACGTCTCGCAAGTCACTTCGCCAGATATTGCTCGACGGCAATCCTTTGAGTATTACGTGGGCTTGGCTAAAAACGACCTTAACTATTCGATCGAATGGATTTGGGGCCGGGATGGATCAACTGAATGTAGCGACTAACCGCTCGGCCTGGCAGGAGACTATCGATGCGGCTGAGCGCCACTACCAACCTCAACGCTTCACTACGTTTGTAGGGTATGAATGGTCCGCTTCGGTCGGTGATATCGCGACCCATATTCACCGTAACGTGATTTATCGCGGAAGCGACGTGTCGGATCTGCCATTCAGCTCTATTGATAGTTCCCGCCCTGAGGATCTTTGGGAGTTCCTGAAGAAGGAAGAAGCTAAGGGTAACGTAGCGATCGCGATACCGCATAATGCAAATGTTAGTCGTGGGAACATGTATCCCACCCAAGACAGTAACGGCAACAAGCTGAATAAAAACTACGCCGACTTGCGTACACATTTTGAACCAGTAAGCGAAATCCTGCAGATCAAGGGAGCGTCTGAAACACATCCGCTGCTGTCTCCTCTCGATGAATTTGCCGAATACGGGGTTGCGCAAATGCAGCCGGGCGAAAAAACCTCACTGCAAACGGTAACCGGTAGTTACTTGCGGGACGCGTTGCGAAAGGGCTTGGTGTTTTCTCGCCAGGAGGGCTTTAACCCCTATCGCATTGGTGTGATAGGAGCTAGCGACAGTCACAACGCGAGTTCACCTGCAGATGAGAATGATTACACTGGGAAATTGCCAATGATGGACGGTAGTGCGGGGTTGCGCACGGGTAAGGCTTTGCTGCTGCCAGATGGCGTAAACCCTGTGACCAGCTGGTCATCCGGGGGCTTGGCGGGTGTTTGGGCGTTGGAAAATACGCGCGAAGCTTTGTTTGATGCATTGCGGCGACGAGAAACATACGCAACCTCGGGTCCGCGGATAAAACTTCGGATGTTTGGCGGTTGGCATTTCAAGCGGTCGTTGCTGGATGACCCGTCGTGGGTCACTTCGGCTTACGAAATGGGCGTTCCCATGGGTAGTCTGCTACCGCCGCATACCGGCCCAACTCCACCCACTTTTGTCGTGGCAGCATTGAAGGACGAGCTGGGAGCAAACCTGGATAGAATTCAGATCGTAAAGGGCTGGGTTGACGAGAACGGAAGTAGCCACGAAAAGATTTTTGATATTGCCGCTGCGAGTAGAAAAGCGGACACCGGATCGATTGGCAAACTTCCGCCAATCGGCTCTACGGTTGACCTGGCATCGGCAAGCTACAAAAACACCATTGGCGCCTCGAGTTTGACCGGGTTTTGGCGGGACCCGGAATTTGACCCCACGCAGAATGCCTTTTATTACGCCCGGGTACTTGAAATACCTACCCCACGCTGGTCAACGTATGATGCGGTTAGGCTGGGGATACCCCCTATGCAGCCAGCCGTGATTCAAGAGCGTGCGATTAGCTCGTCCATTTGGTATTCGCCAGCGAACTAATGCTGATAATGGCTATATCTCACTCACCTTTCGTTGGTGGTATGCCTTTGCGGCTGGGGGTACATGCATGCCGCGCCCCGTTTCTAGCCATTGCTTAATTCGGCTTGCGTCGCCCACTGGCGACCGTTTTCCAAAAGAATCTAGCAATACCACGGCCAGCGGGCGGTCATTGATATTGGTTAACATCACCAAACAGCGCCCGGCTACGTTAATGAATCCGGTCTTTGTAAGCTGAATATTCCAATGTTCATTGAGTACCAGCGGGTTGGTATTGTAAAACGCCAGTGTGTAGCTCGGTTTTTTGAATTGTATGTCTTTTTTCGGCGTTGTGCTGAGCTGGTTAATGAGGGGATAGCGGGCCGCAGCTTGTACCAACAAGGTTAGGTCTCGCGCGGTGGAGACATTGCGCTCAGAAAGCCCGGTGGGTTCGACAAAGCGCGTGTTTTTCATGCCCAGGCTCGCCGCTTTAGCGTTCATTTTGGTGATGAAAGCAGCGTATCCGCCGCTGTGATGATGGGCTAGCGACGCGGTAGCTCGGTTTTCTGATGACATTAACGCCAGGAGTAAGAGCGTGCGTCGGGAGGCGACACTGCCAATACGTAGGCGTGAAAACACATTGTTGAGTTCGCTTGTCTGGTCAATTTTGACCGAAATCATTTCGTCGAGTGGATCGCCCTCATCCAGCACGATCATCGCTGTCATTAGCTTGGTAATGGATGCAATGGCTACGACCGTATCGGGATTGAAAGCGTAGATCACCTCATTGGTTTGAGTGTCTACAACCATGGCTTTAACCGAAGCCAGCTCTAATAGCGACGGGTCACGTGCAGGCGGTGTACTTGGAATTGCGAGCACTGTAGTGGGTATGCCAGAGCCAAGGGCCAGGCTGATTATAATAATAAGGAGTCGGGAGTTCACACGTTATACTCTGCTGCTGGACGCGTTTAACACTGCAACTAGCTACTTTTGCGAAAGCGATTCTAGTATAATTTCGCGCCAGAAAGAGCAGGTAAAAGCCCTCTCCGCCAAAATATTTTTCTAGAGAGCGTCAGCTCAGACCGCGCCTCTTATCCCCAGACCTTCACGGCGAAGCCTTAGCGACCCCCCGAAGGCCTCTTGGGCACACTTTCAACTTTATTCCGGTTATCTCGTGGCAAAAAATCCTTACGGTCAAACCAAGCAACGCAACAGGAAATTCGAAGACCCTGTGAATTCCGCTTGCCATCCAGCAGCTAACCCTCCCAAACGGCTTAGGGCTCGGTGGATTGCACTGCTGTTAATCGCCCTGCCCTTTGCCCTTCTTATAGCCATCGTGTACGAAGCGGAGACATCCACGCTACAAGCCCGCTGGCTGACACGCTTTGCCAGTACCTTAAGTTATAAAGTTGAACCAGGGCCAACCGACGCCGTGCTCTATCCCCATGAGGGGCCATTTGACGACCGCTTGGGATACATCCGCTTGCCGCGAATGATTGGGAGGTTACAAGATGGCGGGGGCATGCGGGTTGAAGAACAGGCTGTCTTCTCGCCGGCGTTACTGCGTTATGCCCAGTCCGGGTTGTTTCCGCCATTCCGCGAAAAATCACGTGCCGGTCTGACAATCATCGATGAGCAACAGCAAGCCCTGTTTCAGTATAGATATCCGCGACGTGGTTATGATGACTTCGAACAAATACCCAATCCGGTGACACAGTCATTACTGTATATCGAAAACCGATATTTGCTTAAAGAAAAACACACTCAAGCAAACCCGGTGGTCGATTGGGGGCGTTTCCTAAAGGCGGCGATATTCAAGGTGGGTGACGCGATGAACGTCGATACACCCGCTGCCGGTGGAAGTACACTAGCGACACAGATTGAAAAGTTTCGCCACTCAGAGGATGGCCTTACTACGTCGATCTCCGAGAAGCTCCGTCAGATAGCTTCCGCCAGTGTTCGAGTGTATCAGCAGGGAATAGATACCTATCCCGCCAGACGCCAATTGGTGCTGGATTATCTCAATACGGTACCACTCGCGGCGGCTCCCGGCTTTGGCGAGGTCAATGGTCTGGGAGACGGACTGCATGTTTGGTTTGGTGCTGACTTTGATCGAACGAATGATCTGCTGATGTCTGTCGACCCGGAGTCGGAGGTGCTTGAGGGGCAAGGTTTGGCGTTGCGTCAGGTGATGGCGCTAATGATAGCCCAACGCCGCCCCACATATTACTTGCTTCAGAACCGGGACGACTTGAACCAGCTTACCGATGCCCACTTGCGATTGCTCGGTCGCAAGGGTGTGATTGGACTCGAACTTATGGAAGATGCCCTGGCCCAGCCATTGGTCTTTCGGAATTTTCGAATGGCACCGGCCGCGCAGGTCAACGAGACCAACAAAGGGGCGAACGCAATTCGTAACCGCTTGGTATCCCAGCTCGGCATACCTCTCTACGCACTAGATCGTTTGGATCTGAATGTCTTTACAACCCTGGATAAAGACCTACAGCAAAAGATTACCGCGCATTTGCGCAATCTGCGCGACGAGTCGGTTGCACGACAAAATGGCCTTGTTGGGGAATACCTGCTGCGACCTGGACAGAGCACAGAGCTGCGGTACAGCTTTACCCTGTTTGAGCGTTCAGGGGATCGCAACCGGGTGCGCGTACAGACCGATAACACAGATATACCCTTCGATATAAATGAAGGTAGTAAACTGGAATTAGGCTCTACCGCTAAACTTCGGGTGCTTGCTACCTATCTGGAGGTTATAGCCGAACTGCATCAGCGCTTTGCCGGTGCAGCTACCGAGCAATTGATGTTAATGAGAGATCCCGGCCGCGACGCACTGTCGCGCTGGGTACTAGAGCAGTTGATTGCAACGCCTGAACTGAGCTTGTCGTCGCTTTTGGAGGGCGCTCTTGAGCGGCGTTATTCTGCGAGTCCGGCGGAAGGATTTTTTACCGGCGGCGGACGCCATACTTTCGGCAACTTCAAACCTGAAGACAATGCGCGGGCGCCCACGGTCCGCGAAGCATTGCAGGATTCAGTCAACCTGCCTTTTGTCCGAATGCTTCGCGATATAGCCAATTACATCACTTATTTGCAATGGAATGATGTAGATCGGGTGCTTAAAGACGACAGCGACACTCGTCGCAAAGAAATGCTGACGCGATTTATCGACCGGGAAGGTTCGGTCTTTCTTTGGCGCTTCTGGGTAAAGTATCAGGGTAAGCCTAGTCAGGAACGCCTGGATACCTTTCTTGCCGGTATTCAGCCGACGCCGGTCCGCTTGTCAGTCGTGTATCGATACCTGTTTCCAGAAGGCAGCGCGACGGATCTGGCAGCCTTTCTGAGTGAACGTATGCCGCAGACCGACGTATCGGATGCGCAAGTTGAGCGCCTGTACAAACAGTATTCGGCGGATGCCTATAGCCTGCAAGATCAGGGTTATCTGGCCAAGGTGCATCCTCTAGAGCTTTGGCTGCTGGGTTATCTTGAGAATAATGAGGGGGCAACCTTTAAGACCCTGCTGGACGAAAGCAAGGAACAACGGCAGCAAGTATATAATTGGCTAATGCGTACCAAGGCCAAGAATGCTCGAGACAGCCGAGTACGTACCATGTTGGAACTGGAGGCGTTTACAGAAATCCATCGACGCTGGAAGCAGTTGGGTTATCCCTTCGATCAATTAGTACCGTCATTGGCGAGTGCGCTGGGAAGTTCAGGTGACAGGCCTGCAGCGCTGGCGGAACTGATGGGTATTATTCTCAATGATGGCAAGCGCTTGCCGACTTATCGGGTCAATAGGCTGCAGTTCGCCGAGGACACTCCTTACGAAGTGAGCCTGACCTATGTTCCTCCGACGCCAACCCAAGTAATGAGGCCGGAAGTTGCTCATGCTTTAAAAGTTGCGTTGGCCGACGTAGTCAACAAGGGCACTGGCCGACGTTTGCAGGGCGTATTTCGTCATATCGATGGAACGGCCCGCGTCTCAGGCGGTAAAACCGGTACCGGTGATAATCGCCTGGTGACAACGTCCGCCGGGGTAAAGCATAAATCCCGCGCGCTAAGCCGCACCGCCACGCTGGTGTTCTATATTGGTGATAACCACTTCGGCACGCTGACGGCCTTTGTGCCCGGCAGTGAAGCAAAGGATTTCAAATTCACATCAGCTTTGCCGGCTCAGGTATTAAAGGGCTTAGCGCCGATTCTTGAACCGTATCTTCAAAAGCCGGAGTTTGAGCAGGCAGCACAGGCAAAGATCGAACCGGAACAAGTCAAACCGGACCAAGTCAAACCGGAACAAGTCGAACAGGAACGAGTCGAACAGGAACGAGTCGAACAGGAACGAGTCGAACAGGAACGAGTCGAACAGGAACGAGTCGAACAGGAACGAGTCGAACAGGAACAAGTCGAACAG